>DAHUXA010000299.1 GCA_027307405.1 Hyphomicrobiales bacterium
TAGCCTAAAGCTATAAGCAGGAACACTATTCTGGGGTTTTCATTCCGGCATCGCGCTACCATGGCGACGTTTTTTCCTGTCGTTCGATCCATTTTTCGGATCGTCCTGCTGCATCGCAATATTCGCATCGCTTTGCAGCAAAGGTTCGGCCGAAACTGCAATTTTTTGCGGCTCAGCTGTGGCAACGCCCTTGGCTGCCGGATCGCTGGATTTGTCCGGTAACTGAGTAGCTTGAGCTGACGATGACTCGGAGACAGGTGCGTCTTTCGGAGGCTCGGCTTTCGGTCCGGCTTCCCCGAAGATCTCGGAGACAATCTTTTTGACATCATACTTTGGATCAAGACCGCCAAAGCCGACCATGGCTTCGGGATCGGTGAAATCCCAAGCATTCTCCGCCAGCCCAACGAAATCGCGAATGGCCGGATCCGCTGCCCACGCGCGACGAAGGGCCGCATGCTTGAGTGCTGAAGGCACGCCGGGCTGAAGAAAGGCGGTTATGTCGGAATTAGCGCCGATCGACTCGAGTGAGGGCAGCTTCGTTAAGTCGAATCCCGGCGCCGGTGGCGCTTCCGACTCGCGCGGGCGCGTGACGATTGATTCGTCGGACTTGATTTCTTGTTTTGTGGAGTCGTCTGCCGCTGTCGGCTGCTCGGGCCGCGCATTCTCGTCGGCGGTGTCGCGCTTTCGGCGCGACCAGCGGGTGAGGAATTTTTCCTGATCGCTCATTTGCGATCCCCGCGTTGGGGAGGCATGGACCGCCCCAACGCTTCCGGATTGGCACGATCGCGCTTGCGTTTCACGAACACCTGCTCGACGTGATGTTCCGCGATGAAAGCTGAAATCGCTTCCTGCATCGGCAGTGGCATCGGCACAGATTCGACGAGATTGACGCCGGCTTCAGTCATCGCTTCGCCCTCGGCCGGATCGGCTGTGACCGCCAACAGCTCAAATGGCGGATCGCGCTCGACCGGTTGCAAGATGACCCATAACAGCGGTGCCTCCAGGGCGAGATTGTCGCGGTAACTTGACGTTTCCGTTCGATACAGTTTGATCTCGGCCGAACCGGCATAAAACGTCACATGCTCGCCGTCCTCGCTGAGCTTGGTCCACGGTGCCGCGTCCGGCACCCCGGGCAGCACGCCGACCGGGCGCCAATAGAATTCCGTCCATTGGTTCGCGCTCTTGCTGCGCTCGAGCACGACACCAACCGGAATGCTTACAAGCGGAGCACTCAACTGACGGCCTCCAGATGTCGGATCGGCAAGCCGGTCGCCAAATTCTGCGGCTTCATGCGAATTGTCTTATCCGGCGTCATCGCCAGAATCAGATAGACCGGTTCGCCGCTGACTTTGTCGAGCATGACCGAGGGATCCCTAAAAGTGAGCCTGAACAAGCCGACCACGCGCGCCATAGTTGCCTCGTCGATATCCTCGCCGTGCCAAAGCATGTCACCTATTTTGGTGGCGTCAGCATCGAGACCGACATACCAGGCAAGATTGACATCCTGCAGCTGGGCAAGCGCTTCGATAGTCACATCTATGCCGAGCAGGTGTGCGATCCAGCACTGCATCGCTGTGGCCAGTGCGTCGAGCCCCTCGCGGCCCGCCGTCAAATCGAGTGCCGTGTCGAACTGGTCACTACGCTCCCAATAGCTGTCGACATTGGCGTCGTTCATGACGTCGATCTCGGCTTCTTGGGGAATGCCCAGCATGGAAACCAACGGTGTTACCGGCGCAGTATTGACACCGCCAATAGTTTCCTCGTCGGCCGCGATCAAAGAACCGTCGTGCAAGGTGACGCGTTGGGTCCGAAAGAACATTTCGGCAGCGCGCAACACGCGGGGGTCCGTCACGCTGTCGAGCGCATTTCGTAAGATCACATGCACGAGCTGGTTAATGAACAACGGCGGGATATTGCCGATGCCGTTGCGTGCAAGCTCAGCGTAAGCGGCTTCCAGCGTCTTGTGGCGCAGCAGAAAATCGCGGAAGTCGATCAAAAATTGCCAGTTCTCGCGCGCGTCCGGATCAGCGATTGCGGCAATGTCCGATTTCGCCACCGGCAGTCGCGGATCGGCAAGCAGGGCCGCATGCAGCGTGCGCTCGACCGCACAAGCTCCCGGCGGTGGCAGGAGTTCGGGCCGCGCCAGATATAATTTCAGGAACTCGTCGGTCACGCTCAGCCCGCCGCCTTGATCGCGATCGAGCAAATGGTGCCCGCTGGAAATCCAGAAGTCGTTCATTTGCGCTCCCGGTCGGCCATTGCAATCAGGTCGACCTGCTCGCCCGGTTGCTCGTGCTCGCCTTCGACCTCAAGGAAGGAGAAGGCCCGCGCCGGCTTTGGCCCGTTCCGCGGACGCAGCGTGCGGAACGACTCTCGCACTGAGCCGTCTTCGAACGTGCGATGCACCGCGATCAGCGTATCTTGTGGTTGCGTGCACAACGATTCAGAGAAACTAATCTCTTCCTCTGCCGCTGCAACCGCATCATCAATTGTGGGCGCGCCAAAATTCGATACCAATTGTTTCGCCAGCGTATCAATCGCGCCAAGCCGATCGTCCTCGCTCGCTTCAACGAT
>DAHUXA010000029.1 GCA_027307405.1 Hyphomicrobiales bacterium
AGGTGGCAATCGGCAAAAGCAAGGCGTGCGAGGGGTTAGGGATTACCGAAGCTTTCCGCGGCGACGTGCTGGTCTGGCTCAGGCTCGACGGCAAGGGCCGGGTGGCGCGCTGCCACTTGCGCGATGCTTCCTGGTTCCAGTGGCCGCTGCTGGAAGCGGCGGTCGAAGGCAACATCGTCGCCGACTTCCCACTCTGCAACAAATCTTTCAACTGCTCTTATTCGGGACACGATCTCTAGATGCGCCAGACATTGCTCGAAAGCCTCACCCACGGTCCGCTCACCGAGCCGGCGCCCGCGCCCGACGAGGCCTCGCTCGCCGAGCTCGCGAAACGCGTCAACCGTACCGCCCGCGCCAAGCTCGGCCGCTCGCTTTCCATCCGCCAGGTCGACGCCGGTTCCTGCAATGGCTGCGAGCTGGAAATTCATGCTCTCAATAACGCGTTTTACGACCTCGAACGTCTTGGCCTGCGCTTTGTTGCTTCGCCGCGCCATGCCGATGTGTTGCTGGTCACCGGCCCGGTAACGAAAAACATGCGCCAGGCGCTACTGCGCACCTACAGCGCAACTCCCGATCCGAAATGGGTCGTGGCGGTCGGCACGTGCGCGATTGACGGCGGGGTCTTTGCCGACAGCTATGCGGTGGTCGGCGGCGTCAAAGACGTAGTGCCCGTCGATCTTCATATTCGAGGCTGTCCGCCATCACCGACCCAGCTTCTAAAGGGGCTGATAGCATTGCTCGAGAACACGACCGCGACCAGTCGCTAACCCCCAAACCACAAGCGGCGCGTTGCTAATAAAAACTCTGCGGATCGACATCTACTTCAAGGCGTACATTGCCGCGCGGTTTTGGCGCGGCGGCGAGCCATGCGCGCAGGTAAGCCGAGAGATCAAACGCGCGCGGCGATTTCACAAGCAGCCGGAATCGATGTCGGCCCCGCACCACCGCAATCGGCGCCTCGGCGGGGCCCAGCACACGAACCTGGTCGTCCTTCGGCGCAGCCTTGGCAAGCGTCCGGCCGTACGTTTCAGCGGTGTGCCGCTCGTTTGCCGTGACGACAAGGCTCGCCAATCGGCCAAAGGGGGGATAGCCGCTGTGCTCGCGCTGCTCGATCTCGTTTTTGTAGAATGCCTCGCGGTCGCCTGAAATCAGCGCCCGCATGACAGGGTGTTCTGGTTGGTGTGTCTGTAAATATCCGATGCCCCGTCCCTCCTCGCGGCCGGCGCGCCCGACCACCTGATGCAACAGTTGGAAGGTGCGCTCGGCGGCGCGCGGATCGCCGTTGCCCAATCCAAGATCGGCATCGATGATGCCGACCAGATTCAGCTTGGGAAAGTGATGACCTTTGGCGACGAGTTGGGTGCCGATGATGAGATCGAAGCGCCCCTCCGCCACGTCGTCGAGTTCCTGCCGGAGACGCTCGATCGATTCGACCAGATCACTCGACAAGACCAGGATGCGAGCTTGCGGAAAAAGTTCGCCCGCTTCCTGTTCAAGCCGTTCGACACCGGGACCGACCGCAGCAAAGCTATCGGTTGCGTGGCAATTCGGACATTCCACCGGCGGCGGCATGGAAAATCCACAGTGATGACAGACCAACCGTCGCTTGAAGCGGTGGTCAACCAGCCAGGCGTCGCAATTCGGACATTGCAGACGAAATCCGCAGGCACGGCACAGCGTTAGTGGCGCATAACCGCGGCGATTGAGAAACAGCAATGCTTGCTCACCGCGCGTAAGCGATACCGCAACCGCCTCGGCGAGCCGCGGTGAGATGAAGCGTCCGCGCGGCGGACCTTCGCGGCGCATGTCGATCGCCTCGATCGAGGGCAGATGCGCACCGCCAAAGCGCTCCGGCAAATGAACATGCCTGTAGCGGCCCCGGCGCGCATTGACCTCCGATTCGACTGATGGCGTTGCCGAAGCAAGGACCACCGGAATTTTTGCGATCGACCCGCGCACCACTGCCATGTCTCTTGCGTGGTAGTGCGCCCCATCCTCCTGCTTGTAGGCGGGATCGTGCTCTTCATCGACAACGATGAGCCCAAGGTCCGCATATGGCAGAAAAAGCGCCGAGCGTGCACCGACCACGACTGGCACCTCGCCCGCTGCTACGGCTGCCCAGGTCCGTGCGCGCTTGCGTGGTGAAAGTTGCGAATGCCATTCGGCGGGGCGAACCCCGAAACGCTCGCAAAACCGATCGAGGAATTGCGCGGTCAGAGCGATTTCCGGCATCAGGATCAGGGTTTGCCGATTGCGCCGGATATTTTCGGCCACGGCCTCGAAATAGACTTCGGTTTTGCCCGAGCCTGTGACGCCATCGAGCAGCGTGACAGTGTACCCGCCTTGTTCAACCGTGGTCCGCAACGTGTCGGCAGCTGCGAGCTGGGCGAGTGAGAACTCCGGCTTGTGGAAATCAGGGTCCGGCTGCGAAGCGACTGGCTCGGGCGGCAGAATGACCGTTTCGAGCGTGCCTTCGTCAATCAGCCCGTCGATCACACCAGCGCTGACACCCGCCTCCTGTGAGGCCTCACCCTTCGAGCGGGTAAGCCCATCGGCGAAAAGCTCGAGTACGCGCACGCGCGCGGCCGTCATGCGTTGCGGCGCTGGCCCAGAAAGGCGCACGCCGACTCGGTCTCGCCCGGGACCGAGGTGTTCGCCCATGCGCAAAGCCATGCGCAGAACCATTCCGCGCGAAGCCAGCGTATAGCCCGAGACCCAATCGACGAACTGACGAAGCTCGGCCTTGAGTGGTGGCACATCGAGTTTTTCGTCGACATCCTTCAGACGGTTGTGAAGACGTGGACTCGGATTGGGGTTGTCGGCCCATACCACACCCATGTATTCGCGTGCGCCCAATGGCACCGCCACCAGATCGCCTGGCGTAAGCTCAAGTCCCACCGGCACCCGGTAGGAATAAGTTTGGTCGAGCGCCACCGGCACCAGAATATCGACAACCCGCGCAGCCATGGCTCTGGTCTGGCCGATTCCGGGCGCTTAAGGAAGAGTGAAGGAAGCAGTGCCAGTCTCTCTCTTATGAGCGAATTCCGTGCCAGCCCCGACGTTGCCGCCGAAATTAGCCGCTGGCTGGGCTATCTCGGCAACGAGCGGCGCATGTCGACGAAGACGTTGGAGGCTTATCGGCGCGACGTCATGCAGTTTCTTGACTTTCTGGCCGAACATCTGGCTGGCACGCCAACACTCAAGCAATTGGCCAAGCTCACGCCCGCTGATGTACGCGCCTTCATGGCGGCAAGGCGCAGCGACGGCATCGGCAATCGCTCGCTGATGCGCGCACTTGCCGGGGCGCGTTCGTTCGCGCGTTTTCTGGAACGTAACGGCAAGGGCAAGGTCGCAGCGCTTGGCGCTGTGCGTTTACCCAAATTGCCCAAGAATTTACCGAAACCGCTGACGGTCTCCGCCGCCAAGAAAATTACCGACACTGGGTTGCGCGACAACGAAGCAAGCGAGCCGTGGATCAGCGCACGTGATGCCGCGGTGCTTGCTCTACTTTATGGCTCTGGTTTGCGCGTTTCGGAGGCGCTTAGCCTCAGGCGGAAGGACTGTTCTGATACCACCGATGCCGTCACCGTCATCGGCAAGGGCAACAAGACCCGTATGGCGCCAGTGCTTCCGCAAGTCGCAAAGGCGATCGCCGACTATGTGGCCCTCTGCCCGTTCGAGATTCCGCCGGATGGGCCTCTATTCGTCGGCGCACGCGGAGCCCAGCTTTCGCCTCGCATCGTCCAACTGACAATGGCGCGGTTGCGGGGCGCGCTTGGGCTTGCCGACAGTGCAACACCACATGCGTTGCGTCATTCCTTCGCGACCCATCTTCTGGCGCGCGGCGGTGACTTGCGGGCAATTCAGGAGCTGCTCGGCCACGCCTCACTGTCGACGACCCAAATCTACACGGCCGTTGATGCCGAGCGCTTGCTGGAAGTGTACACAAGCGCGCATCCCCGCGCGCGATAATATCGTGCGCAGGCTATCTCTCGCCTCTTGCGCTCCTGCGTGCTCTGCTATCATTGTCGCCCAGGGATCAACGGGAGGGGCTCAATGAGCGCACACGAAAATCTCGAGCATGCCGAGCATGCCGAGCACGCGTCGCACTCCAACAAGAACATCGCGTTGCTAATTGCCATATTGGCGTTGTTCCTCGCGTTTTCGGAGACACTCGGCAAGAGCGCGCAGACAGCCGCCATTGCCGACAATATCAAGGCTTCCGACACCTGGAATTTTTTCCAGGCCAAAACCGTCCGGCAGACTACTTTGCGCACCGCGGCCGACGGGTTTGCGGCGCAGTTGCCGGCGATCACCAATGACGAGTCCAAAGCCGCCATGACCAAGCAGATCGAGGCTTGGCGGAGCACTGTCGCTAGATACGACTCGGATCCCAAGGAAAACGACGGCCGTAAGGAGCTCAAGGCCCAGGCCGAACATCTGGAGCACGAGCGCGACACCTGGCTCGCGCGCTATCACCAGTACGAATTCGCTTCGGCCGCGTTCCAGATCGGCATCGTGCTTGCCTCCGCGGTCATCATCACCGGAATTCCGGCGCTGGGCTGGCTATCGGGACTCGTCGGGCTGTTCGGCCTCGGCTTCATGACGCTTGGCCTATGGGCGCCACACGCTCTCCAGTTGGGCGGACACTAAATGAGTTCAGGCCGGACGGTTATACGAGCGCCGCAAACGAATGAGTCGGCGGAATGTGCGCCCGGCGCGCTCTGGCATGAACAGCCAGAAAATTTTGCGGATGCGGGCGCGTATTGGCTCGGTCTGCGTGCGCGCCCAGTCGCGCGCCCATATGAACCAATCATACATTCGGCGAAACCAGGCAATCTGCAACAGCTTGCCGCGCGTGACATCAAACACGAAGGCAGTGACACCAAGGCCCACAAGCTTCGCAAATACCAGTGCCACGATGGCGGCGAACCAGTTGGCCGTAGCGATGAAATAGACCTCGAGAAATTTTAGCGGCAGCAGGACAATGACTGGGACGATGAACACGACCAGCGACGCATAAGGCGGCAGTTTTTCAATCAACCCGCCAAGAATCGTCTTGACCCTGCCCCACGGGATCACATTGACGATCCGCGCGACGATAGGTTCGAGGTGATCCCACAGCCACGCTTCCAGCAGAAGCAGCAGCGCGAGAATCACCCATAGCGGTCGAAAGAAATTGCGGCGCATCCGATACAAATAATAGCGCCCGCTGCATTCTGCAAAAAAGGCAGCGTCCATTCGCCGCACACAGATCGAACGGCCTATTCTGTGCAGGATATCAATGGGCTGGGAGTTTTGCCGCCGGTGAACAGGAAAACCCCGTTTATGAACGCACCCGCCCACCGTCCACATTCAATGTCTGTCCGGTCATGAATGCGGCATCGTCGCTTGTGAGAAAGGATACCGCACCCACCAGGTCTTCGGGCACTTCAACGCGTTTGATGGCCTGCATTTGTGCGACAGCAGCAAATTCATCGTCCATCGTCTTAAAGCCCGGGCGTGGCGCACGCACCAAAGTGCCAGGAGATCGAGTGAGTCCCGGCGCAATGGCGTTGACCGTGATACCGTCCGGAGCGAGATCCGAGGCGAGCGCACGGGTAAACCCGACAATGCCGCCTTTGCTCGCGACGTAATGTGCAAATCCGGTCACCACCGAGCCAAGTGTGCTCGAAGCCATGTTGACCACGCGACCCCATTTGTGCGCGCGCATACCGGGCACAAACGCTGCCGTCACCAGGAAAGTGCCGTCGAGATTGATCGATAAAACCTTACGCCAATCGGCAAAGCTCATCTCCGGGAAATTCTTTTGCGGGAAAATACCGGCACAGTTCACCACAATATCGACGTGGCTGAATTTTCCTTGCACCTGTTTCGCCATGGCAGCAACGGAGTCTTCCGATGACACGTCACAATTCACCGCAAGCGCCTGACGGCCGGCAGATTCGACCAGCTTCACGGTGTCCTTGCCGTCGGCAAGGTCGGCAATCGCTACGTGCACACCGTCCTCGGCCAGCCGCTTCGCAAAGGCCTGTCCGATGCCACTGGCACCACCAGTGATGACGGCGACTTTATCTTTGTGGCCTTTGGCCATGAATGCCCCCCTACAGAAATGATCACATATGGATCGCGCGCTTGGCGACCGCCATGGCGGCTTCCTTCACCGCCTCCGGCAGCGTCGGATGCGCGTGACAGGTGCGCGCGATGTCCTCCGCCGACGCGCCGAATTCCATGGCGATGACGGCCTCGGCGATCATATTGCCGGCGTCCGCACAAATGAGGTGCACGCCGAGAACACGGTCGGTTTTGGCATCGGCGAGAATCTTTACGAAGCCGTCAGTGGTCAGGTTGACCTTGGCTCGGCCGTTGGCGGTGAATGGAAACTTGCCGACGTTATAGGCGACGCCGGCTGCTTTTAGCTCTTCCTCGGATTTTCCGACGGTTGCAATCTCCGGATATGTATAAACCACGTTTGGAATGGCATCGTAGTTTACGTGGCCAGCCTGCCCCACGAGAATTTCCGCGAGCGCAACGCCTTCATCCTCGGCTTTATGAGCCAGCATCGGTCCCGCAATTACGTCGCCAATCGCCCAAATGCCGGGCACGTTGGTCGCGTAATAGTGATCAACAGCAACACGCCCGCGCTCGTCGAGCTTGACGCCAATCTCCCTCAGACCGAGGCCCTCGGTGTAAGGCACCCGTCCGATAGCAACGAGGACCACATCAGCCTCAATCGTTTCTACCGCGCCGCCTTTCGCGGGCTCGATGGCCACTTTGAGCCGTTTTCCTGATGTATCGATTGCCGTTACCTTCGACGACAATTTGAACGCCATGCCTTGCTTTTCGAGCAGGCGTTGCGCCTGACGGCGCACCTCGCCGTCCATCCCGGGCAGAACGCCATCGAGAAATTCCACCACCGTCACTTGCGCGCCGAGCCGTCGCCAGACCGAGCCAAGCTCAAGACCGATCACGCCAGCGCCGACAACCAACAGGTGCTTGGGGACCTGCGGCAGCGACAGCGCACCTGTCGACGACACAATGCGCTTCTCGTCGATCTCAATACCTTTGAGCCGCGCCACGTCGGAGCCGGTCGCGATGACGATTGATTTAGCGTCAAGTGTCTGTGTCTTTCCTCCCTCGCCCTTCACTTCGACCTTGCCCGGAGCGAGGATGCGGGCATTGCCGTAAAATGCGTCGATTTTGTTCTTCTTGAGCAGAAAATCGACGCCCCTGACGTTGCCGTCGACACCCTGGTCCTTGAACGCCATCATGGCCTTGAGATCGAGTTTAGGCACGGAAACGCCGATGCCCATTTTGTCGAATGTGTGCCCCGCCTCTTCGAACAATTCCGAGGCATGCAGCAACGCCTTCGACGGAATACAGCCAATGTTGAGACAGGTGCCGCCAAAGGTGGCGCGCTTCTCGACAACCGCCGTTTTGAGGCCGAGCTGCGCCGCGCGAATGGCGCAAAGATAGCCGCCGGGGCCGGTGCCGATGACGATGAGGTCGTAGGCCATACGCTTACAAACCCAGCACGACCCGCGCTGGATCCTCCAGGCCTTCCTTCACCCGCACCAGGAAGGTGACCGCCTCGCGGCCGTCGACGATGCGGTGGTCGTAGGAGAGCGCGAGATACATCATCGGCCTGGCCTCGATTTTACCCTCGTGCACAACCGGCCGCTCCTGGATCTTGTGCATACCGAGGATGCCAGACTGGGGCGCATTGAGGATCGGCGTCGACATCAGCGAGCCGTAGACTCCGCCGTTCGAGATGGTGAACGTGCCGCCCTGCATGTCCTCGATCTTAAGCGCGCCCTCGCGCGCGCGACGACCGAAATCGGAAATTGTCTTTTCAATCTGCGCCAGCGACATGTGGTCGGCGTCGCGCACCACCGGCACAACCAGACCCTTCTCGGTGCCAACGGCAACACCGATGTGATAATAATTTTTGTAGACGATGTCGGTGCCGTCGATCTCGGCATTGACCGCTGGGATTTCCTTTAATCCCTGGATGCAGGCGCGCACAAAAAAGCCCATGAAGCCAAGCTTCACGCCGTGCTTCTTTTCGAACAGATCCTTGTACTGATTGCGCATATGCATCACCGCGCTCATGTCGACCTCGTTGAAGGTCGTGAGCATGGCGGCAGTGTTCTGGGCATCTTTGAGACGGCGCGCGATGGTTTGACGCAGACGCGTCATGTGAACGCGTTCTTCGCGGGCAGCATCGTCGGCAGGCGATGGGGCGCGCATTTGCACTGGCGCTGACACCGGTGTCGGCGCCGCAGCGGCGCGTTCGATCGCGGCAATCATGTCACCCTTGGTGACCTGCCCGTGCCTGCCGGTACCGCTGACCCTTGACGGGTCGACGCCGCTTTCCGCAGCCATTTTGCGCACCGACGGCGGCATCGGCATTTCGGCTGGTTTAGTGGGCGGAGCGGGCGCCGCCTTCGGCGTCTCGACAGCCTTCAGCGCCGGTGCCGCTTTGGGCGCCGCGCCGGCGCCTTCCTTGATCTGGCCGAGCAGCGCGCCCACAGCGACGGTGTCGCCATTCTTCACCGCGACATCGGAGAGCACCCCGGCGGCTGGCGCCGGCACTTCCAGCGTGACCTTATCGGTCTCAAGCTCGACCAAGGGCTCGTCCACTGCCACGGCATCGCCCGGCTGCTTGAACCATTTGCCAACCGTCGCTTCCGTTACCGATTCGCCGAGGGTGGGCACGCGGATGTCAGCCATGACTTCGTTCCTTTGTCGTCATGGCCATACCGGCATGACGCAATCCGAATTATCCAAGCGCGTCATCGAGGAATTGTTTGAGTTGCGCCAGATGCTTCGACATCTGCCCGACGGCTGTCGATGCCGAGGCGGGACGGCCCGCATAGCGCACGGTACGGTTTTTGGCACTGATTTGGTTGAGAATCCATTGCAGGAAAGTGTCAACGAAAAACCACGCGCCCATATTGCGTGGCTCTTCCTGACACCAGACCATCTCCGCCTGCTTGAAGCGCGATAGCTCCGTGACCAAGGCCTTGGTCGGGAATGGGTAGAGCTGCTCGACGCGAAGAAGATAGATATCGTCGATCCCGCGTTTCTCGCGCTCGTCGTAGAGATCGAAGTAGACCTTGCCAGAGCACAGAACGACGCGGCGTATCTTGTGGTCGGCGACGAGCTTGATTTTTTCATTTGGCAGCAGCTGCGCGTCGTCCCAAAGCAACCGATGGAACGAGGTGCCGGTCACCATCTCGTCGAGGCGCGATACCGCACGTTTGTGACGCAGCAGTGATTTCGGCGTCATCAGTATCAAGGGTTTGCGAATTTCGCGCCTCAATTGCCGGCGCAGAATGTGAAAATAGTTCGCCGGCGTCGTGCAGATTGCAACCTGCATATTGTCTTCGGCGCACATCTGCAGAAAACGCTCTAATCGCGCGGACGAATGCTCCGGTCCCTGCCCTTCGTAGCCGTGCGGCAGCAAGCAAACGAGACCGGACATCCGCAGCCACTTGCGTTCGCCCGATGAAATAAACTGATCGAAGACCACCTGTGCGCCGTTGGCGAAGTCGCCGAACTGGGCTTCCCACAGCGTCAGCGTCGTGGGCTCCGCAGCGGAATAGCCGTACTCGAATCCAAGCACGGCCTCCTCCGACAGGCTCGAATTGAGCACCTCGAAGCGCGCCTGAGGATCGCCGAGATGATTGAACGGCGTGTGGCGCTCTTCGGTGTTCTGGTCGAACAGCACCGAGTGCCGCTGCGAGAACGTGCCGCGCTCGCTGTCCTGGCCCGACAGGCGGACCGCGTTCCCTTCCTTGAGAAGAGAACAGAACGCCAGCGCCTCGGCAGTCGCCCAATCGATTCCCTCGCCACTTTCGATTTCTTTGGCACGGTGCTCCAGAAAACGCTGGATCGTTTTATGAACGGCAAAGCCCGGTGGAACCACGGTGATCTTCTTGCCGATCTCGCGCAGCACAGCTGCATCAACACCAGTATTGCCCCGGCGCGGATCGTCCGCATCACGCGCGGCCTTTAGCCCCGACCAGCGGCCGTCGAGCCAATCCGCCTTGTTCGGCTTGTAGCCTTGGCCGGCTTCAAACTCGGCATCGAGGCGCGTGCGCCAGTCGGCCTTCATCTTCTCGACTTCGCCTTCGGTGACGACGCCCTCGCCGATGAGCTTCTTGGCGTAAATTTCCAGCGTCGTCGGATGCGATCGGATTTTCTTGTACATCAGCGGCTGGGTGAACGACGGCTCGTCGCCTTCGTTGTGTCCAAAACGCCGGTAGCAGAACATGTCGATGACTACCGGTCGCTGGAATTTCTGCCGGTACTCGGTCGCCACCTTGGCAGCAAATACGACGGCTTCCGGGTCGTCGCCGTTCACGTGGAAGATCAGCGCCTCGATCATCTTGGCGACGTCGGACGGATATGGCGAAGACCGCGAATAGCGCGGATAGGTCGTGAACCCGATCTGGTTGTTGACGATGAAATGCAACGAGCCGCCGGTGCGATAGCCCTTAAGGTCGGACAGGCCAAAACATTCCGCCACCACGCCTTGGCCGGCGAAAGCAGCATCGCCGTGAATCAACAGCGGCATCACCATCGTGCGCTCGTCTGGTTTCGCATGGTGTTGGTCCTGCTTGGCACGCACTTTACCGAGCGTCACCGGATCAACGATTTCCAGATGCGACGGATTGGCAGTCAACGACAGGTGCACCTTGTTGTTGTCGAACTCGCGGTCGGACGAAGCGCCGAGGTGATATTTCACGTCGCCGGAGCCTTCGATCTCGTCCGGCGTCGCCGAGCCGCCCTTGAATTCATGGAATAACGCGCGGTGCGGTTTGCCCATCACCTGCGTCAAGACATTCAGGCGGCCACGATGCGACATGCCCAGGCAGATTTCCTTCACACCGAGATTGCCGCCACGCTTGATGATCTGTTCGAGCGCCGGAATCAGCGCCTCGGCGCCATCGAGGCCGAAGCGCTTGGTGCCTGTGTATTTGACGTCCAGGAATTTCTCGAAGCCTTCCGCCTCCACCAGCTTGTTGAGGATTGCGCGCTTGCCTTCGCGCGTGAAGGTAATTTCCTTGTCGCGGCCCTCGATGCGTTCCTGAATCCAGCTTTTTTGCGCGGCATTGGAGATGTGCATGAACTCAGTGCCGATGGTCTGGCAGTAAGTGCGGCGCAGGATGGCAACGATCTCGCGCATCGACGCGAACTCGAGGCCAAGCACCTTGTCCAGGAAAATCTTGCGATCGAGATCGGCTTCCGTGAAACCATAGGAGCTCGGATCGAGTTCTTCTTCGTTCTTCTCCGGTTCAAGTGCGAGTGGGTCGAGCTTGGCGTGGAAGTGGCCGCGGATGCGATAGGCGCGAATAAGCATCAACGCGTGGATGGAATCGCGCGTCGCCTGCATGACGTCGGCGGACGAGAGCTCGACACCCTTGGCCCGTGCGGTCGAAGTGATTTTTTCGCCGAGCTTTTTCTCGGCCTCCGCCCACTGGCCATCGAGCGCCGCGACCAGATCGCCGCTGGGACGCGTTGGCCAGTTCGGTGTTTTCCACGAGGCGCCCTGGGCGCTCTTAACGACGTCCGATTTCTCATCCTTCAGGCTCTGGAAAAAGGCACGCCACTCGGCGTCGACCGCCGCCGGATCGGCCTCGTATCTGGCGTAGAGGTTCTCGATATACGCGGCGTTGCCGCCGTAGAGGAACGAGGTGCGGGCGAAGATAGCGTTGGCGTCCTGGCGGGACATGATGGTCTCATCCTTACGCGGCCTGAATATCCGCGCTTCGCCGCAGCAAAGCCTGAGGGGCCGACCACGACGTCGATTTGGCTGTTTTAACTCTATTTATGACGTCTGTAAGTCTACAAAAGGCCTAGGACTGAATCAGGATTTCAGTACTTCCACCAGCGTTTTCCCTATTCGGGCCGGGGATGGTGATACCTTGATTCCCGCAGATTCCATTGCCGCTATTTTGGACTCGGCGTCGCCCTTGCCACCCGCGATGATTGCGCCGGCATGGCCCATGCGGCGGCCAGGTGGAGCGGTGCGTCCGGCAATAAACCCGACCACTGGCTTCTTGCGGCCACGTTTGGCCTCGTCCTTGAGGAACTGCGCAGCGTCTTCTTCTGCCGAACCGCCGATTTCACCGATCATGACGATCGACTCGGTCTTCGGGTCCGCCAGGAACATCTCCAGCACCGCGATGAATTCTGTGCCTTTCACCGGATCCCCACCAATGCCGACCGCGGTGGTCTGGCCGAGATTTTCGCGGCTGGTCTGAAATACGGCTTCGTAGGTGAGCGTGCCCGAACGCGACACGATGCCGACTTTGCCAGGCTTGAAGATATTGCCTGGCATGATGCCGATCTTGCACTCACCCGCCGTCATGACGCCCGGGCAATTGGGTCCGATCAGCCGTGAGTTCGAGCCTGACAGCGAACGCTTGACCTTGACCATGTCCATCACCGGAATGCCCTCGGTAATGCAAACGATGAGCGGAATCTCAGCCTGAATCGCCTCGCAGATGGCATCGCCGGCCCCTGCTGGCGGCACATAGATCACGCTGGCGTCACAGCCCGTTTTTTCCTTCGCCTCCGCGACCGTATCGAACACCGGCAGATCAAGGTGGGTGGAACCGCCTTTCCCGGGCGACGTCCCCCCGACCATTTTGGTGCCGTAGGCGATGGCTGCATGCGAATGAAAGGTCCCGTTCTTGCCGGTGAACCCCTGGCAAATGACCTTGGTATTTTTGCCGATGAGGACAGCCATTACGCGGTCCCCTTCACGGCTTTGACAATTTTCTGCGCGGCATCGTCGAGGTCGTCCCCCGATGTCACGTTGAGTTTGGACTCCGCGATAATCTTCTTACCGAGATCGACATTGGTGCCTTCGAGCCGCACGACCAGCGGCACCTTCAGGCCGACTTCTTTCACCGCTGCGACCACGCCTTCGGCAATCACGTCGCATTTCATGATCCCCCCGAAAATATTGACGAGACTGCCCGTCACGTTCGGATCGGAAGTGATGATTTTGAAGGCTGCAGTCACCTTCTCTTTGGTCGCGCTGCCGCCAACATCGAGGAAGTTGGCAGGCGCCATGCCGTAGAGCTTGATGATGTCCATAGTCGCCATGGCGAGGCCGGCGCCATTGACCATGCAGCCGATCGAGCCGTCGAGCGCGATGTAATTAAGATCGTACTTCGAGGCCTCGATTTCCTTTTCGTCTTCCTCGGTCAGGTCACGCAGCGCGACGATATCGGGATGGCGATAAAGCGCGTTACCGTCGAAACCAACCTTGGCGTCGAGACAAATAATCTTGTTGTCCTTGGTCACCACCAAGGGATTGATTTCGAGCAGGCTCATGTCCTTCGTGGTGAAGGCGGAATAGAGCTTGGGCAGGATTGCTTCGATCTGTTTGGCGAGATCGCCGGAAAGCTTCAACGTCTGCGCCACGCGGCGTCCATGATGCGGCATGATGCCGGTCGCCGGATCAACAGAGAACGTGAGGATTTTTTCGGGCGTTTTATGCGCAACCTCTTCGATATCCATCCCGCCTTCAGTGGAAACGACGAAAGCAACGCGCGAAGTCTCACGATCGATCAGTGCTGAAAGATAGAACTCGCGATCGATGGCCGAGCCCTCTTCGACATAGAGCCGATTGACTTTTTTTCCGGTCGGACCGGTCTGATGCGTGACAAGCGTCGAGCCAAGAATACGCGTCGACTCCTTCTTCACATCGTCGATGGATTTCACAACTTTGACGCCGCCGGCCTTACCACGTCCGCCGGCATGGATCTGTGCCTTTACAACCCAGACAGGGCCGCCCAGCTCCTGCGCGCCCTTGACCGCTTCGCCCACGCTGAATGCAGGAATGCCCCGCGGCACTGGCACGCCAAATTCGCGCAAGACCGCCTTCGCCTGATATTCGTGAATATTCATGTCATGCTCTCGGCCGAAGGTGCCGGCTTATTCTAGTTGTCAAGATTCGGCGCGATCTTCTTGCAGGCGTCGACCAGCCCCTGGACTGCGGCCGCCGATTTTTCGAACATCGTGCGTTCGCCACTGTTAAGTTCGATCTCTACGATGCGCTCAACGCCTTTGGCGCCTATCACCACGGGCACGCCGACATAGAGGTCCTTTATGCCGTACTCGCCGTTTAGCCAGGCGGCACACGGCAACACACGCTTCTTGTCGAGCAGATAGCTTTCCGCCATCGCAATTGCCGATGCCGCCGGCGCATAAAAGGCTGAGCCGGTCTTCAGCAAATTCACGATCTCGGCGCCGCCATTTGCAGTGCGTTTTACGATGTCGTCGACGCGCGCCTGCGTGGTCCAGCCCATCTTGACCAGGTCCGGCACGGGAATGCCCGCGACCGCCGAATAACGGATGAGCGGCACCATGGTGTCACCATGGCCTCCCAGCACAAAAGCTGTGACGTCCTCCACAGAGACGTGAAACTCGTCGGCAAGGAAATAACGGAAGCGCGCCGAGTCGAGCACGCCAGCCATCCCGACCACCTTGTGCTGAGGCAGGCCGCAGCTTTTTTGCAGCGCCCAAACCATGGCGTCGAGCGGATTGGTGATGCAGATGACAAAGGCATTCGGTGCGTATTTCTTGATGCCGGAGCCGACTTGGCCCATGACCTTGAGATTAATGTCGAGCAAATCGTCGCGGCTCATGCCCGGCTTGCGCGGCACGCCCGCCGTGACGATGCACACGTCGGCACCCTCGATCGCATCGTAGGTGTTGGTGCCGGTGAACTTCGCATCGAAGTCGTTGACCGGCGAAGATTCCGCGATGTCGAGGGCCTTGCCCTGCGGAATCCCCTCCATGACGTCGAACATCACAACGTCGCCAAGTTCTTTCAGTCCGATGAGATGGGCCAGGGTGCCGCCAATCTGGCCAGCGCCGATCAACGCAATTTTGTTACGCGCCATGGGGGAAAAACTCTCGACTTGGCTGCCGCGGAACGCGGCCGAGTGGTGGTTAACCGGTTAGGTGTTGCGCGACAAGGCACCGAAAGGTCCTTGGATTATGGTACCGGACATCTTGTATACATTATACCAGCAGACGTTTGGCATTGAGTCCAGAGCTGACTGGTGGGCTGCCCAATCACAACCACTGCCCGAAGCGGCGGATGTAGATTGTTTTGACCAGCTGTGTGAGCAGGCAGTAGCTCAGCAGAATTCCAATCAGCCACTCAAAATACGACAGCGGCAGCGGCACCATATTTAGGTGCGCCCCTAATGGTGAGAACGGCAAATAAATGCCAAACGCCATAATGCTGGCAGTCAGCAGGATAACAGGCATAGCGGCACGACTCTGGATAAACGGGATGTGCTGCGTACGGATCATGTGCACGATAAGCGTCTGCGTCAGCAGACCAACGACGAACCAGCCGGACTGGAAGAGAGATTGTCTCTCGACCGTATTGGCCTGAAACACATTCCACATCACAAGGAATGTCACGACATCAAAAATAGAGCTGATTGGACCGATGAAAACCATGAAACGCGCAACGCCGCTCGCGTCCCATTTCCGAGGCTGTTTGAGATAGTCCTCGTCTACATCGTCCCACGGAATTGAAACTTGCGAAACGTCGTAAAGCAAATTCTGAACTAACAACTGAATTGGCAGCATCGGCAGGAATGGCAGAAAGATGCTGGCAATCAAAACGCTGAACACGTTGCCGAAGTTAGAGCTTGCCGTCATTTTGATGTACTTAATGATATTCGCGAATGTCCTACGGCCCTCTACAACCGCTTCTTCGAGCACCAGGAGGCTTTTCTCAAGCAAGATGATATCCGCCGACTCCTTGGCGATATCGACGGCGGTGTCTACCGAAATTCCCACGTCTGCATCTTTGAGTGCTGCAGCATCATTAATGCCATCACCAAGATATCCAACCGTGTGATTTTTTCTCTGCAACGCACGTATTACACGAGACTTCTGCATGGGCGACATTTTCGCAAATATGGTCGTTCGCTCAGCAGCCTCTTCCAATTGGACATCGGATAATTTTTCCACATCCTTGCCGAGCATGGCGTGCTCAATCGGCACCCCTACTTCCTTACAGATTTTCCTGGTAACTACTTCATTGTCGCCGGTAATGATCTTGACGGAAACGCCATGCTCCCTGAGCGCGGCAATGGCCTCGCGTGCGGTTTCCTTGGGCGGATCAAGGAAGGCAATATATCCGGATAGCACCAAATCTTTTTCATCGTCGACCGTATAGGTGCGGTCTTCGGACGGCAGCCATTTATAGGCCACGGCCAATGCGCGAAGGCCATCCTGGTTTAACTTTCGCGTAATCCGCCGGACTTCCTTATGCATGTCCGTCGTGAAGGATGCCACGCCGCCAGTTGCCTCAGCCTTTTGATCATGGGCTGAGACACACAGCGGCAACACTTCCTCTATTGCACCTTTGCAAACCAGGAGGTTTTGATTGTCACCGTTACGCACGACAACGGACATGCGCCGGCGAACAAAATCGAATGGGATTTCGTCGATCTTCCGATAGTGCTTCAGTTTGTCGACAAGCTCATGTTGCAGGGCGAATTCTAAAACAGCAACGTCGAGCGAGTTCTTCAGCCCCGTTTGATTGTAGCTGTTGATCCAAGCATATTCGAGGACCCGCAAGTCGTCCTGCCCATGAATATCGAGATGTCTTTCAAGGATGATTTTGTTCTGGGTGAGTGTGCCGGTCTTGTCAGTGCAAAGTATATCCATAGCGCCGAAGTTCTGGATGGCGTTCAGCCTTTTCACGATGGTCTTGCGACGTGCCATCATCACTGCGCCTTTGGCGAGGTTCGTAGTGACGATCATCGGCAGCATTTCGGGCGTTAATCCTACCGCGACCGAAACCGCGAACAGCAATGACTGCAGCCAATCGCCTTTGTCGAGACCATTGATAAGAAACACCAAAGGCGTCATCACCATGAGAAAATGGATCAGCATCCAGCTGACTTTGCTGATGCCTTTGTCAAAACTGGTGAGTGGCCGCGCACCAACGATCTCTGTCGCCATTGCGCCGAAGTTGGTGGCATCCCCGGTTGCCGCGACAACGGCGACCGCCGTGCCGCTCACGACGTTGGTGCCCATGAAGCAGGCCGTTTCGCGTTCCAGAATGTTTTGTGATGCATCTGCTGGCTGGATCTTCTTGATCGGCGGCACAGCGTGCTTTTCGAGCGGGATTGATTCTCCGGTCAGCATAGCTTGGCTGACGAACAGATCTTTGGCGGCGAGCAGCCGAACGTCGGCAGGAACCATGTCGCCCGCCGACAAATAAACGATATCTCCTGGGACCAGTGTCGATATCGGCACTTCCTGCGGCCGATCCATGCCGGCGCGCAGCACCGCGGCGGTCGATCTCACCATCGCCTTCAATTCTTCCGCCGCCTTGTTGGATCGAAACTCCTGCCAAAAACGGAGCAACGTGCTGAGCAAAACCATCGTGAGCAGAACGATTATCGTCCTGAACGAGCGGTCATCGGGCGCGGCGAAGATGACATCGGAGAATACTGAAACCACGCTGACCGCAAATAGCACGGCATTGAAGGGCGTCAGGAACGCATGGAATAACTGCTGATACCAGGTCGGTGGCTTTTCATGCGTCACCTCATTCGGCCCAAATTGAGCCAGGCGCGCTTCGATCTGCTCTTCGGTTAACCCCGATCTGCTCGCTTCGAGGCGAAGAAGCGCCTCCTCAGGCGCACATGCACACAGCTCTGGAAGTGGAGATGGGGCGCGCTTGCCATAGCTCGCGCCGGGAACGTTCGGCCGGTTTACGAGATCATTTTTCATAGGGCGCATTCATGCGTTCAGCTGCCGGCTGACTCAACCAAATTGGGATATCCGCTGCATAAAATTGATGTTCCCAGCCGTAAAGAAGGAGCACGATCGCGGAGACGACAACGTGTGCCACCGGCCAACGAGTGGCAAGCATCGCACTGACGAACTGCACTCAAGTTTCGACGATTTTATCGGTGTCCAGCGTCGCGCCCTGCCTTTGGCCATGCGGCAGACCCAGATAGGCCTGTGAGCGCATTTCGATCAGACGTGAGGCCGTACGCTTGAATTCATTGGCCTCATAGCCCTCAGTAGCAATGTAAAGCTCATCCGGCTGCGCTTCTGCCGAAGCAAGCACCTTCACGGCATTGTCGTAGAGCGTGTCGATCAGGATGATGAAGCGCTTGGCTTCATTGCGCTGCGCATAGTCCATCACGGGGATATGGTCGACGATGAGGGTATGGAATTCGTGCGCGATCTTGAGATAGTCGCTCGCCGCCAGTGGCTGCGCGCACAGATCGTCGAACGAAAAACGTGCAACACCCATCGCCGCCTTTGGTACGCGTACGGCGTGGCCTTTTACCATCAGCTCATGAGGTGCGCCGGCGTGATCGCCCGCCAGGCGCCGCCATGCGTCGTCGAGCGCAGCATCCGCGCTGGCGTCATTCGGCACGTACCACGTCGGCACCCCGGTGAGCTTTTCCAGCCGGAAATCGACTCGCGCGTCCAGCCGCACCACCACGGATTGGCGTTCCAGCAGCGCGATGAACGGCAGGAATAGCGCACGGTTGAGCCCATCTTTGTAAAGATCAGTGGGCGGGAGGTTTGATGTCGCCACGACGACGCCTCCGAGTTCGAACAGGCGCGTAAACAGGCGGCCGAGTATCATAGCGTCGGCAATATCGGTGACGTGAAATTCGTCGAAGCACAGCAACCAGCTTTCTTGCGCAATCGCAGCGGCGGTCCGCTGAATGGGATCTTGCTCGTTCGCCTCGCCGTTCTTGATGTCCTGCCGGTACATGTAGACGCGTTCGTGCACATCAGCCATGAATTCGTGAAAGTGCACGCGACGTTTCCGGATAACCGCGCTTGTTTCAAAAAACAGATCCATCAGCATCGTCTTGCCCCGTCCGACTTCGCCGTAGACGTAAAGGCCTTTCAGCGGGGCACCGGCTTGCTCGCGTTGGCCGAAAAGCCATCCAAGGGATGACGATTTACGCGCCAACCGGTGCTGGTCGAGCCGTCGTTCAAGAGCAGTCAATTGCCGGGCCAGGATCGCCTGGCCGGGGTCGGCTTCGATCTTTCCGGCGGTGACCAAAGCCGCATAGCGGGTGCTGAAAGTTTCGGACATCAGGGCTGAGACAAACGTGTGGAAGGCGCGGGTGGTGTTGCGACACCTAGGTTGAACCGCGCCAGCTGTAAATCGGCCATGCACATAAAATGATCATATTGCGCACAAACGATGCGGTAACACCTTGGAAGCCATGCATTTTTCGCGCATGAGGGCTTCCGGAGGAACCTTTGGGTCTCATTTTTGTTGCATTGCACCATATAATTGTTGGGTTGCGATTCGGTCTGCCGTGCCGTCAGGGCAGGAAACACAGCCAACGGGGGCGACGTGACGTTAAGGAGACCCGATATGCATGAGCATTTGCCCGATGGCGGCATGATCCGCAAACTGTGGATCAGCGAAACTGACGCCTACCGCGGTCACCTGCTCCGCCTCGACCGGGAAAGCCGGCACCGGCGGTTTTCCGGTACCGTATCGGACGAGTTTATTGCGCAGCATGCCGGCACGGCCGGCGAGCTGGGCGTCCTGGTGCACGGCTTTTTCGTAGACGGAACATTGCGCGGTGCAGCCGAACTACGCTCGCTCGGTTCGGTGTTCGCGCGTGAAGGGGAAGCGGCCTTCAGTATCGAACAGCCGTGGCAAAGCCACGGCGTCGGCACCCTGTTGCTCGAACGCACGCTCTTGAGCGCGCGCAATCGCGGGATCAAGTCGCTGCAAATGCATTGCCTGACCGAAAACCAACGCATGCAGCAGCTTGCGCGCAAATTCGACGCCGAGCTCTCCTTCGACTTCGGCAGTGTGGTTGGGGAAGTCGACCCGCCGCGCTCGACGCCGCTATCGCTCATGCGCGAGGCAGCCGCCGATGCGCATAGCATGGCGACCGCGATCCTCGACGTTCAGTCGCGGCTCTTCAACCCTGTATAAGAAACTTACGAGCTGAGCGGATAACTCGCCTCGACCACATACGGTCCGCCACCGACGGAAGCGCGGGAGGAAAACAACACGAAACGCGCGACGCGGAAAGGCGAGGTACGAAAATAGCCACGCGCGGAGAGATATTCAGCGACCTGCTGGCTGGAAGACTCGCGTAGGCGGGCCAGTGTTACATGCGGCGTAAATTTGCGGCCCTCCGGTTCCAGACCAATACGTTGCATCAGCCGTTCGTGTTCGGCCTGGACGTCGAGCAAGGCTTGGGCCGGTGCAACGCTAGCGACGACGGCGCGCGGCTTTCGGCCGCCGAATGACGTGAGCCCGTGCATATGCAGTTCGAAAGGTCCGCGTTTGACCCGGCCAAGCATGGACGCAACCTCTTGAGCGATGTCATCGTCGACGTCGCCAATGAAACGCAAAGTCAGATGGTAGTTTTCCGGGTCGATCCAGCGTGCTCCGGGCAAGCCTCCACGTAATGTCGCAAGCGCTTGCCCGACATCGGACGGAATTTCGACACCAGTGAAGAGACGTGGCATGGCGAGACTTTCAACTACGAGCCCCGCGCGGCGCGCGCCCGGGTAATCAATTCCTCGACCTGCGGCAGAATTCGCGACACAATCGCGTCGACGCCGGCGGCGTTCGGATGCAAACCGTCACCCTGATTCAATTTGGGATCGGCGGCTACACCGTCAAGAAAGAACGGATAAAAGACGACCGGGTGAGTCGAGGCAAGCGCGGGATAGATCGCATCGAAATTGCGCACATAGTCAGGGCCCATATTGCGCGGCGCCTGCATGCCGGCGAGCAAGACAGCAATACGACGATCCTCCAGTTTGCGCAGTATCGTGTCGAGCGCAGCCTTGGTGAGGTTCGGATCGAGGCCGCGCAACGCGTCGTTTGCGCCGAGTTCAAGAATAACAGCGTCTGTGCCATCCGGAACCGACCATTCGAGACGGCCCAAACCTCCGGAGGCGGAATCGCCAGACACTCCTGCATTGGCAATCGTGGCCGCAATGGCTTTGGCTTTCAGTGCATCCGCCAGCCTCGCGGGAAAAGCTGCACTTGCAGGCAATCCGAAGCCGGCGCTGAGTGAGTCGCCGAGGACCACAATTTTGACCGGTCGTTCAGCTGCGCTCACACCGCTGCCCGCCGTCAGTAGAAAAATCAGGGCGAATGTCGCCCAAGCGGCAAAACGCTGGACCCGGGCCGGGTTCCTCCCATATGAGCGAGGTTGTGAAGAATGAGGTCTCATGAAGAATAATTCCCAGCCGGGACCGGTCATTGCGCTTTCCGGTGTGAATCTCTCGCTCGGGCACGGAGCAGCCCGTGTTCATATCCTCAAAGATATCGACCTGCATATAGGCAGTGGCGAGACAATCGGCCTGGTGGGGCCGTCCGGCTCCGGCAAATCGACTTTGCTGATGGTGATGGCGGGGCTTGAACGTGCAGATAGGGGCTCGGTGACTATAGCGGGAGAGGACCTGAGCGCCCTTGACGAGGATGCCTTGGCCCGCTTTCGGGGCCGCCACATTGGAATCGTATTCCAGTCGTTCCACCTGATCCCGACCATGACCGCGATGGAAAACGTGGCGGTCCCGCTCGAACTGAGCGGTATCGCGGATGCGCACGCACGCGCGCGTGATGAGCTTGCGGCTGTCGGGCTCAGCGAGCGGCTAAACCACTACCCGGCCGAATTGTCGGGTGGCGAGCAGCAACGCGTGGCACTTGCGCGCGCGCTAGTGCCCAATCCGAAAATCTTGGTCGCAGACGAACCGACCGGCAACCTGGACGAGGACACGGGGAAGCAGGTCATCGATCTGCTGTTCGCCGGTCATGAAAAGCGCGGCACGACACTCGTGCTGGTGACCCACGATTCCGCTTTGGCAGCACGTTGCGCGCGGGTTGTGCGCCTTCGCTCCGGCCGGATCGATGGCATGAGCCGACCATGAACGTTCCGACAATTGCCGGCGGTAATGGCTCCTGGCTGCCGCTGCGGTTCGCATTACGCGAATTGCGAGGCGGCCTCCGGGGCTTCTATGTTTTCCTCGCCTGCATTGCCCTCGGAAGCATGGCGATTTCCGGCGTGGGCTCGCTGGCTGCGAGCCTGACCGACGGCCTGGCACGCGAAGGTCGCGTCATCCTCGGTGGCGATCTCGCATTTACGCTGATCCAGCGCGAAGCCGCACCAAACGAGCGCGAATTCCTCGATAGCCATGGTCAGGTATCGAGCGCGGCAACCTTGCGCGCCATGGCACGAACTACCAGTGGCGATGCCACGCTGGTCGAGATGAAAGCCGTTGATGGCGCCTATCCGCTATTCGGCCAACCCGTGCTCGACCCGCCCGTCACGCTCGTTGACGCGTTGGCACAGCGCGAGGGTGCTTTTGGCGCAGTCGCGGACCCGACGCTGATAGCGCGGCTTGAGCTTAAGCCAGGTGCGCGGCTGACTATCGGCAATGCCACCATCGAAGTCCGCGCGACGCTGACCAGCGAGCCAGACAAGCTCGCGGGTGGCATCGGCTTCGGCCCACGTCTACTTGTGAGCCAAGATGCATTGCGGGCGACGGGTCTGCTGCAGCCCGGAAGTTTGGTGCGCTGGCACTATCGCGTGCGTTTGCCGGCAAATGACGCTACCGATGCCGCCGCAAAGGCGGCAACGGCACAAGCGCGCGCACAATTGCCTGAGGCCGGCTGGGACATTCGCAATCGCAGCAGCGCGTCACCACAGCTTGAGCGCAACGTGGAACGTTTTACGCAATTTCTTACCATCGTCGGTCTCACGGCGCTTTTGGTCGGTGGCGTTGGCGTCGGTAACGCGGTCAAGAGCCACCTCGACCGCCGGCGCGAGACGATCGCCACCATGAAGGCGCTTGGCGCCAGCGGACGTCGCATTTTCACTATCTATCTCACGCAGGTTCTTTTGCTTGCACTCATCGGTGGCACAATCGGCGTGACGTTCGGCGCGGTCCTACCGTTTGTGGTATCATGGACGTTTGGCGCCGTTATTCCATTGCCGATCGTGCCTGGTCTGCATCCGGGTGAATTGGCGTTAGCGCTGATCTATAGCCTGCTTACGGCGATCGTCTTCACGATCTGGCCGCTGGGGCGCGCGCATGACGTGCCGGTGGGAGAATTGTTTCGAGATATGGTTGCGGCCCAACCGCGCCGACCGCGCAACCGTTATATCGCGCTCACCGTCCTCGCCCTGCTTTTATTGGCCACATTCGTCGTACTCCTCGCCTATGACCGGCGAGTCGCCGCTATCTACGTCGCCACCGCTGCTGCAATATTTGCGCTGCTGCGCGTCGTTGCTGCCATGGTCATGGTTCTGGCACGGCGCGCGCCGCGGTCACGTATAACCGAACTTCGCATGGCGGTCGCCAACGTCCACCGACCGAGTGCACTGACGCCGACAATCGTGCTTTCGCTTGGCCTCGGCATTGCGCTTTTGGTCACCGTGATCGAGATCGACGGTAACCTCCAGCGGCAATTCACCAACGAACTGCCGGCGAAAGCTCCTTCATTCTATTTTCTCGATATCCCGGCCGATCAGTCCGAACGCTTTGGTACCTTCGTGCGCGCGCAGAACCCATCCGGGAAGCTGGAAGAAGTGCCGATGCTGCGTGGACGCATCATTTCAGCGGGCGGGATACCTGCCGAGAACATCAAGCCGAGAGAAGACGCTGCTTGGGTGCTCCAAAGCGACCGCGGCATCACCTACGCGAGTGAGATTCCCGCTGGCTCGCGCCTGGTTGAAGGAAAGTGGTGGAACGCGGACTACGATGGACCGCCACTGGTTTCCTTCGAGAAACGTGTTGCCGAAGGACTCGGTCTCAAACTCGGTGATCCCGTCGTCGTGAACGTGCTTGGCAGAAACATCACTGCGACGATCGCCAACATGCGTTTGGTCGATTGGGAAAGTCTCGGAATCAATTTCGTAATGGTGTTTTCGCCGAATTCGTTTCGCGGCGCGCCACACACCCACCTTGCCACTCTTGCCTATCCCGGCGGTGGCACGCCGGCCCAGGACGCAACTCTCATCTCCGCGGTCGCGCAAGCGTTTCCGATGGTCACCGCTGTACGCGTGAAGGATGCACTGGATGCCGTCGGTAGCATCGTTGCCAATCTGATACTGGCGATCCGTGGTGCCAGCGCCATCACGCTGGTCGTGGCCGCACTGGTCCTTGGCGGAGCCCTCGCCGCGGGCCACCGCTACCGAGTCTATGACGCTGTCGTGCTCAAGACGCTCGGCGCCACCCGCGGTCGGCTGCTTACAGCATACAGCATCGAATACCTGTTGATCGGGACAGCCACGGCGGTGTTCGGAGTGATTGGTGGTTCGCTGGCCGCCTGGCTGATTGTCGTCCAACTAATGCACCTGTCCTTTACCTGGTTGCCTTTGCCGGCTTTGGCGGCGGCCACGGCCGCCGTCGTGGTTACCGTCGGCCTTGGACTTGCGGGCACGTTTATGGCCCTTGGCCAAAAACCGGCGCCGATATTGAGGAATTTGTAGTTTTTGCGACATTCCGCCACGGACCACACACCTCGGGCGTGAGGCGGGCATTTCCGCTATAATAGCGGCGCTCCCGGACCTTAACGATCCGCAATAGTGCCAGGCCATCATCAAGCCATATCTGGCGCCAAGGCTGGCCAATCACTAGATTTGGGTCACGAGCGCGACGGCACCGTGCCGGCGCGCGTCACGTAGAGCCGGCCTAAAGCCGGAACATGAGAGAGGAAACTTCGATGTCGGACTACGACCGTAACGTAGCTGCCCGCGGCTTCGGCGCCGCGCGTGCTATCGCGATCGATGCAGGCCTGCGCGCCTACATGATCCGCGTCTACAATTATATGGCCGCCGGCGTCGCTCTGACCGGCGTCGTCGCCTGGATTACCTACAATGCCGCCGTGGTCACCGATGCGGCTGGACGCATCACTTCACTGACCCCGTTCGGGCAAGCCATCTTCAGCGGCCCGCTGGCGATTGTGTTGTTCCTGGGAACGCTCGGACTGGTGTTCTTCATGAGCTTCCGGATCAACACCCTGCAGCCTGGCACAGCACTCATGCTGTTCTTGGTCTATGCGGGATTGCTGGGGCTTATGCTGTCGTCCGTTTTCCTGGCGTATACGGGCGCGTCGATCACCCGCACTTTCTTCATCTCGGCGGCGTCGTTCGGTGCGTTGAGCCTTTATGGCTATACCACACAACGCGATCTTTCGCCGATCGGCTCATTCCTGACCATGGGACTGTTCGGGCTCATCCTCGCGATGCTCGTCAACATGTTCCTGAAGAGCACCGGGCTCGACTTTGCGATCTCGGCGATCGGCGTCCTGATCTTTGCCGGCCTGACCGCCTGGGATACCCAGCGGATCAAGGAAATGTACAGCATCAACGATGACGGGACCGTTGCCGGCCGTAAGGCGGTCATGGGCGCGCTGGCGCTCTATCTCGACTTCATCAACCTGTTCCTGTTCCTGCTGCGCTTCCTCGGCGATCGCCGGTAAGCACCAGCGACAAGACAGCGATGCGCGCCCCGGCTATAGGCCGGGGCGCTTTCGTTTTGCTAGCTTCCTCAGCGTATGACCGTAACCTTACGCCCTGCCCGCACATCCGATGTTCCGGCTGTTACCCGGGTCTACGCACATGCGGTTGAGCAAGGCACGGCATCATTCGAGCTCATCGCACCCGACGAGGCCGAGATGGGCCATCGGATGCAGCACCTGCTGGCCGGCAATTTTCCTTATCTCACGGCCGAGGTTGCCGGCGTAGTTTGCGGCTACGCCTATGCGGGACCTTACCGTGCACGGCCGGCGTATCGGTGGACGGTCGAGGATTCGGTCTATGTCACGCCCGATATGCACGGCCGCGGCGTCGGGCGCGCACTTTTAAAGGCGCTGATTGAAACATCGGAAGCGCGCGGCTTTCGGCAGATGATCGCTGTGATCGGGGATTCAACCAAGCAGGCTTCGTCCGTCGGTCTGCACGCAGCCCTCGGCTTCCAGCACGTCGGCATTTTGCAGGACGTCGGCTTCAAGCATGGCCGCTGGCTCGATAGCGTGCTGATGCAGCGAGCGCTGGGAGATGCCGGCTCGACAAGCCCTTGATGGTCGTGCCCAACGCAAGTAAGGCATCCGATTGCGTTGACGGGCTTCCGCCTTCGCGGCGGACGACAGCTCTGCGACTAATTCACCACCGCCAACTGCGATCGGTCGATCGAGCGTAACACGCGCTCGAGTTCATGGCCGCGGCGAACGATCAGCCCGGTCGCCGAAATTATGCTGTAGGCGCCCTGACGGCGTTCGAGCTTCGGATTTT
This sequence comes from Hyphomicrobiales bacterium, assembly GCA_027307405.1. Lineage (GTDB taxonomy): Bacteria > Pseudomonadota > Alphaproteobacteria > Rhizobiales > Xanthobacteraceae > Pseudolabrys. Next base: position 26,316 of record DAHUXA010000029.1, read on the forward strand.
TTTCGATGCGATAGATCGGCACCTCCGAACTGCGGCGGAATACCGAAAAAACCGCCCGATCTTTCAGAAAGTCGATGGCGTAATCACGCCACTCACCGGCGGCAACCTTGCGGCCATAAAGATCAAGAATGCGATTGAGCTCGCGGCGGCTGAAAGTCACTTGATTTGCGAGGGCGGACACCGAGCGCACCGGGGTACCGCCCCCGAGGGACTGGCTGGGATCAATTTCGCCGGAACCGAACGTCATGCGGCGCCTCCTTTGTACTTTAGACAATGATCGCGCCACAGATGGCGTACGGCAAGGCCCTCGTTACCGGCCCAATTGACTTAAAAACGGGCAGAAAATGACAATTGGGCGATCACGAACTCGTTAAAAGCTCCCACAATAACGCCCAATTTCCGTCAACCGCCGGTCACGCTGGACTGGGATAAGGATCGTTGCCTCAGGGCCCGATCCGGATCGCGCTCCGGATTCCTCAGCCCCCCAGCCCCCCGGGGTGTGGACGGATCGGGCCAGAGTTCCGCGTACGGTTCAATCCCCTAATGCCTTCGGGCCGGCTAACAGCCGGCCTGATTTTTTGTCTGAATAGATCTGGGGTCAGTTCGTCGAAGCGGTGCAGCAGGTCGTGGATGCAACACCGAGAATCGGTCCGGGTTTCGCGGCCACACCGCTTTGCACGACGACATCGAGCCGGTCGATGTCTTTGAGCGAATATTCGCCTTTTGGAAGTTCGGCCAGCGGCACGCTGAAGGTTTCGGACTTGCCGTTCCAGTCACCAAGCTTCACCCAGCGACGCACGACATTGTGGTAGGTCAGGTTACGGTCGTGATTCTCACCGCGCCCAATCTCAACTGACACCTTGCTCGTCACCGGGCAGAGCCACACTTCGCCGCTGCGGAGTTCGTTCTGTGTGTCAGCGACGTTTACCATCACTTTGCCGTCGCGAAGGGTCATAGTCACTGGCAGCGCGAGTACGCCGGGATTATGCGGCGTCTGCGCAATTGCTTTTTCGATTGCCGCCTTATCGCTTCCAAGGACATGCACAATGCCGTTGACGACAACCTGCGGGGTGTAGACCTCGCGATCGCCGCGGGCCTCAGCATAAGCGCGTTGCCGATCGGAATGGCCGTGCAATGCGAGAGTGTCTTTCCAGCCGAGATAGTCCCAATAATCGACGGCCAGGCTCATGGTCACGAGCGATGGATCGCTCGACAACTCGCCGAGCAACTTGTCGGCGGCCGGACAGGATGAGCAACCTTGGCTGGTAAAAAGTTCAATAACGGCGCGTGGCTCAGCTGAGGCTGCTGTAGCCGCAGAGGTGCAGATGAACGCGACTGCAAAGGTGACGTGGCGATAGTTCATATCGATACCGCAATCCCCTGCCTCGCCGGTGACTTATAGAGTGCTCTTCCCTTCACCCGCTACTCACTTCAAGGTGACCGGCCCTTTTTTGCTCATCTTTAATTAACCGGCCGTCAACCCGCCAAATGACGCAAGACATATTGGAGAATGCCACCGTTTTTGAAGTAATCCAGCTCGTCCAGGGTGTCGATGCGGCAGATTAGCGGCACCCGCTTGAGTGTCCCATTACCCGACACGATTTCGGCAATCAGCCGCTGGTGCGGTTTAAGTTCGCCGTGTAATCCGCGGATAGTTACCTGCTCGTCGCCCTTGAGGCCGAGAGACTGCCAGGATGTTCCCTCTTCAAAAACGAGTGGGATTATGCCCATCCCCACCAGGTTGGAGCGGTGGATCCTTTCGAAGGATTGCGCAATTACCGCACGGATACCGAGCAATACAGAGCCTTTCGCGGCCCAGTCGCGGGAAGAGCCGCTGCCGTATTCCTTGCCGGCGAACACCACCAGCGGGACCCTGTCGGCTTTGTACTTCATGGCCGCGTCATAGATCGGCATGCGCTGCTTCGACGGGTAGTGGACGGTGACACCACCTTCGACACCCGGCACCATCTGGTTCTTGATGCGGATGTTGGCGAAGGTGCCGCGCATCATCACCTCGTGATTGCCGCGGCGCGTGCCGTATTGGTTGAAGTCGGCTGGTTTGACCTTATGGCCGACCAGATATTTGCCGGCCGGCGAGTCGATCTTGATCGAGCCGGCGGGGGAAATGTGATCGGTCGTAATTGAATCGAGCAGCAAGGCCAGGACGCGTGCGTCGACGATGTCCTCAAGCGGTTTCGGATGTCGTCCCATGCCAACGAAATAGGGCGGGTTCTGCACGTAGGTCGATTTTTTGTCCCAGTCGTAGGTGACGCCACCCTTGACGCTGATCTTGCGCCAGTTGGAATCACCTTTGAATACATCGGCGTATTTCCTGGAGAACATCTGGCGGGTGATGTTCTTGGCGACGAAGTCGCCGATTTCCTTGTTCGACGGCCAAATATCTTTCAGGAAGACCTTCTTGCCTTTCTGGTCGATGCCGAGTGGCTCCTTGGCCACATCAACATTCATCGACCCGGCGAGGGCGTAGGACACCACGAGCGGCGGCGACGCAAGATAGTTGGCGCGGACGTCCGCATTGACGCGGCCTTCGAAATTGCGATTGCCCGACAGCACCGCCGCGGCAACCAAATCATTGTCGTTGATCGCCTTTGAGTTTTCCGGCGGCAACGGGCCGGAATTGCCGATGCAAGTCGTGCAGCCGAAACCGACCAGATTGAACCCGAGCTTGTCCAGATCTTTTTGCAGGCCGGACTTGTCGAGATATTCGCCGACCACTTGCGAGCCCGGCGCGAGCGAAGTCTTCACCCAAGGCTTGACGGTCAGACCTCTCGCCGCAGCTTTACGAGCGAGCAGACCGGCACCAATCATCACGTTGGGATTAGAGGTGTTGGTGCAGGATGTGATCGCGGCGATCACGACATCGCCGTGGCCGAGATCATAGCTCTTGCCGGAAACTTTCACGCGCTTTTTCGCCTCGGCGCTCTTGCCGAATTCCTTATCCATCGAAGCGGCAAAGCCGGCTTTTACTTCCTTCAACGCAACTCGATCTTGCGGACGTTTCGGTCCCGCGAGCGACGGCTCGACCGAGCTCAGTTCAAGCTTGAGTATGTCGGTGAACATCGGATCGGGCGTCGTTTTAACGCGGTACATACCCTGCGCTTTGGCATAGGCGGCCACCAAAGCGACCAGTTCAGGCGAACGGCCCGTATCTTTGAGATAGCGGATGGTGTCGTCATCGATCGGCGAAAACCCGCAGGTGGCTCCATATTCCGGCGACATGTTACCGAGTGTCGCGCGGTCAGCGATGGTGAGGTGTGCCAAGCCCGGACCAAAAAATTCGACGAACTTGCCGACGACGCCGCGCTTGCGCAGCAGCTCGGTGACGGTCAGCACCAGGTCGGTGGCGGTAACGCCCTCTTTCAGTTTGCCGGCAAGCTTGAACCCGATTACCTCAGGCAGCACCATCGACAGTGGCTGCCCGAGCATGGCCGCTTCCGCTTCGATGCCGCCAACGCCCCAGCCGAGCACCGATAGGCCGTTCACCATTGTGGTGTGGGAGTCGGTGCCGACCAGTGTGTCGGGATAGGCAACCTCCATGGTCGCAGCTTTACCGTCGGCCTTGACCTTGTCCTTGCGGTGCCAGACGACGCGCGAGAGGTATTCGAGATTCACTTGATGGCAGATGCCGGTACCGGGCGGTACCACGCTGAAATTATCGAATGAGCGCTGGGCCCATTTCAGGAACTTGTACCGTTCCTGGTTTTGGCGGTACTCCTCCTCGACGTTTTTCTTGAATGCTTGATTATTGCCGAAGAACGTCACCGCTACCGAATGAT
>DAHUXA010000002.1 GCA_027307405.1 Hyphomicrobiales bacterium
GGTGAGTCTTGGACGATCGACAAGGTCTATGGACTGTTCCCGCGCCTGGCCGAACGCAAAGACAGCATGGGCAACCAGCTTTCGGGCGGCGAACAACAGATGTTGGCGATCGGCCGGGCGCTGATGACAAACCCGATGCTCCTGATCCTCGACGAGGCAACCGAAGGCCTGGCGCCGTTGATCCGCACCGAAATCTGGCGCTGCCTCGCCAGGCTAAAGGAGTCGGGCCTTTCCATTCTGGTGATCGACAAGAATGTCGGCGCACTCTTGCGCGCTGCCGATCGGCATTTCCTGATCGAGCGTGGGCGCGTGGTGTGGAAGGGCTCATCACAAGAGCTCGCCGCGGCGCCTGACGTCCAACACCGGTATTTGGGTGTTTAACGCGCGGGGGGCGCGTGCCAGACACTCAGCATCATGCGCGGGCTTGACCCGCGCACCATGATGAGTGTCAGCGCGTGGGAGCCTTACGTTCGTCAGTACTTGCGAATTGGACGTATGGATTGCCGGGTCAAGCCCGGCAATGACGACTGAGAATCAGTGCGGGGTATCTCACTCCGCGGGTTGCAGCGGCGGGCCGCGGCGGCGGACGAAGGTAAAGTTTGTGCCGCCGAGCCGGCGGTGCAACCGGTCGAGCAGCAGATAGATGACCGGCGTTGTGTAGAGGGTGAGCACCTGCGACACCAAAAGTCCGCCAATAATGGTGATGCCCAGTGGCCGCCGAAGTTCCGAACCCGGACCTATGGCGATCACCAGTGGAAGTGCACCCAGCATGGCGGAAAGAGTCGTCATCAGGATCGGCCGGAATCGTTCGAGGCAGGCGTCGTGAATGGCGCGCTGGGGCGACAGCCCCAGCCGCCGCTCCCCGTCGAGCGCAAAGTCCACCATCATGATGCCGTTCTTCTTCACGATGCCAATCAGCAGGATGATGCCGATGAAGGCAATCACCGACAGTTCGGTGCCCGAGATCTGCAAGGCGAGCAGTGCGCCCAGTCCAGCCGACGGCAGCGTTGAGATGATTGTCAGTGGATGCGCCAGGCTCTCGTACAACACGCCGAGCACGATATAGACCGCGATCAATGCTGCCAGCAGCAGCAGCGGTTGAGCGCCAACCGCTTGCTTGAAGGCCTGCACGTCGCCGGCGAAATCCGCATGAATGGCGTCGGGAATATGCATTTCGGCGACAGCCTGCTCGATTGCCGCAGTGGCGTCTTCGATCGGGGTATTGGGCGCCAGGTTGTAGGTAAGGGTCACCGACGGAAACTGTCCTTGATGGTTCACGACAAGCGGCGCGATGCCGCGTTCGACCGTCGTGACCGCCGATAGCGGCACCTGCGCATCGTTGTTGCCCGGAACGTAGACACGGGCCAGATCGGCCGGGTCCCTTTGATAAGAGTTGTCGACTTCCAGTATCACCCGATACTGATTGCGCGTGCCGTAGATGGTCGAGATTTGCCGCTGCGAAAATGCGTTGTTGAGCGCGTTGTCGATGTCCTGCACGCGCACACCAAAACGCGCGGCCGCTGCTCGATCGATCGCAACATTGGCTTGCAAGCCTCCCTGCTCGCGATCGCTGGTGACATCCACAATTCCCGACACTTGCTTCACGCGATCGATGACGCGCGGCACCCATTTTTGCAGCTCATCAATGTCGGCGCTCCATAGCGTGAACTGATATTGCGAGTCGCTTTGTCGGCCGCCGGCCCGGAGATCCTGCGCCGGGAACATGAAGACGCGGATGCCGGGAATCTGGTTGAGCTTGTTACGCAGGCGGCCAACCACTTGCAGAGTGGTTACATTGCCTCGCTCATTGAGCGGTTTGAGGCTGATGTATAAACGCCCGCGATTCACCGAAGCATTGAAAGGATTGGCGCCGACCGAGGAGCCGAGGCCTGAGACGGCTGGATCGGCAAGCACAATATCCATTGCCTTTTGCTGGAGCTGCTTCATCGCCTCGAAGGATATGTCGGTCGACGCTTCGGTGCCGCCGAAGATCAGGCCGGTATCGTCCTGCGGGAAGTAGCCTTTGGGCACCTTGATATAGAGCCCAATGGTGAGCGCGATCGTTGCGGCAAACACGATCAGCATCAGCGCGCGGTGGTCGAGAGCGAATGACAGCGTGCGGTCGTAGAAGCGGATCATGCGCGACAGCAGTCCCTCAACCCGGCGGTCGAGCCAGGTGGCATCCCGGCTTGGCGGTTGACGCACGAAATAGGCACATATCATCGGCGTTACCGAGAGCGACACCACGGTGGAGATGGCGATCGCAAAAGCGAGCGTCACCGAAAACTCACGGAATAGTCTTCCGACGATGCCGCCCATGAATAACAGCGGGATGAAGGCAGCGATCAACGAAACTGAAATCGATACGACCGTGAAGCCGATCTGCTTCGCGCCCAGCAAAGTGGCGCGTAATGGCGATGCGCCGCGTTCGAGGTGGCGGAACGCATTTTCGATCATCACGATGGCGTCGTCCACGACGAACCCGACGCTGACCGCCAATGCCATCAGCGACAAGTTGTCGATGGAAAAGCCGGCCGCCCACATCGCAGCGCACGTGCCGGAGAGTGCAAGCGGCACCGTAATGCCGGCTGCCGCGGTCGGCGCTATACGCCGCAGGAAGAGAAAGACCACCAGCATCACGAGCACGATGGTGGCGGTCAGCGTCAGCTGCATATCGTGCACGCTGGCGCGGATCGTCTGGGTGCGGTCGGTCAGCACCGAAATGTCGAGGCCGGCCGGCACCCACTGTCTGAGCTCGGGCAGGAGCGCGTAAATGCGGTCGACCGTGTCGATAACGTTGGCATTGCCCTGCTTGGTAATGATGAGCAGCACGGATGGATCCTTGTTGAACCATCCGGCGGCGCGGCTGTTGCGCACACTGGCGCGGATGGTGGCGACATCCGACAGTCGGATCACGGTGCCGTTCACGGTCTTCACGACCAACGGATCATATTCATTGGCGTTGCGTAACTGATCGTTGATGCCGATCGTCGTTGCACGGTTGGCGCCATCGAAAGTGCCGAGGGGGCCGGCCGCATTCGAATTGGAGATGGCCGTGCGAACGTCTTCCATCGCCAGCCCCATGGCGGAGAGCCGTGCCGGATCGACCCGCACGCGGATCGCTGGCTGCTCGGAGCCCGCGACCGTGACGTCGGCAACGCCGTCCACTTGCGACAGACGCTGCGCGATCACGCTATCGGCTGCGTCGTAAATTGCGCTCGGGGTCATCGTCTTGGACGTGAGCGCCAGGATCAGGATCGGAGCCGCTGACGGATTGGCTTTGCGGAAGGTTGGCAGCTGCGGCATGTCGGTCGGCAAGTCGCTGAGCGCGGCATTGAGCGCCGCCTGCACGTCGCGGGCCGCACCTTCGATGCTGCGGCTCAGGTCGAACTGTACGGTAATGCGCGACTGGCCAAGGGAGGTAACCGAGGTCAGTTCGGTGACTCCGGCGATCTCACCGACGCGCCGTTCCAGCGGGGCTGCAACCGTCGCAGCCATGATGTTGGGGTCGGCGCCGGGCAGGCTGGCGCTAATGTTGATGGTCGGAAATTCGACGCTCGGCAGGCTTGCGACGGGAAGAAAGAAATAGGCAACAACGCCAACCAGGAACAATCCGGTTGCCATCAGCGTGGTGCCGATCGGCCGCCGAATGAAGGGGTAGGAGAAATTCACGACCGGCCTCGTGCAGGGCGCGCTACCCGGCGCGGCGCCGGCGGTGGGGCGGGTGCAAGCCGCGCCCGCAGACGCTCCATGTAAAGATAGATCACCGGTGTGGTGTAGAGCGTCAGCAATTGTGAGAGCAGCAAGCCGCCAACAATTGTGACGCCGAGCGGATTGCGCAGCTCAGAGCCCGTGCCTCCTTCAAGCGCCAGCGGCAAGGCCCCGAACAAGGCTGCCAGCGTGGTCATCATGATCGGGCGAAACCGCAACAGGGCGGCCTGCACGATCGACTCCTCGGGCGAAAGGCCCTGATGACGCTCAGCGTCGATCGCGAAATCGATCATCAGAATCGCGTTCTTCTTCACAATGCCCATCAGCAGCACGATGCCGATCAGCGCGATCACTGACAGGTCATAGCCGAACACCATCAGCGCCAGCAGCGCGCCGACGCCGGCGGAGGGAAGGGTGGACAGAATCGTGAGCGGGTGAATGAAGCTCTCGTACAAAACGCCAAGCACGAGATAGATCGCGATGGCGGCGGCAAGGATCAGCCAAGGTTCGCCGGCCAGCGATTTCGCGAACTCCGCGGCATCGCCGGAGTAGCTGCCGGTCACCGACGTTGGCATGCCGATCGCCTGCTGCGCAGCGCGGATGACCGCGACTGCGTCGGAGAGCGCGTAGCCGGGCGCAAGATCGAAACTGATGGTGACGGAGGGAAACTGCTCCTGGTGCGCGATAGCAAGCGGCGCCGATGTCGGCACGAAACGGGCAAAGGCGGCCAGCGGCACCTGTGCGGTATTGGTGACGGCATTGGGCGTGGCCGTCGTGTTGGTGTTGGTATTTCCGCTCGCCGTATTGGCGACGGTTGCCGCCGTGCCGGTCGAGGTGCTGGCGCCGGTGACGTAAAGCTTCGTGAGTGCGTTGGGATCCTGCTGATAGCGCGGCTGCGCTTCCAGAATGACGCGGTACTGGTTCGCCTGCCCATAGATAGTGGAAATCTGACGCTGGCCGAAGGCGTCGTTGAGGGTATCGGTGATGCTTTGCATGGAAACGCCAAGCCGTCCGGCCTGTTCGCGGTCAACGTCGACCTGCACGCGCGGGCCGCCTTCCTGCGCCTCGGATGCAACTTCACGCAGCGCCGGATCGCCGCGAAGCGCTCGCACGAGCTTGTCGGCCCATTCGATCAGCTCGGCACGGTCGGTGGAGACCAAAGTGTATTGATACTGCGCACGGCTCACGCGGGTCGAGATCTGGATGTCTTGTGTAGCCTGGAAATACACGGTCATGCCGGGGATGCCGGCAACCTTATCTTTGAGCCGTGAGACGATCTCCTCGACGCGCGCGTGACGATCGTCGCGTAACTTCAGCGTAATGGCGAGGCGACCCGCATTGGGCGTCGCATTCATCGGGCTGACGCCGATGACGGAAACGACGCCAGTGACATCCGGGTCGGTGCGGATTGCGTCTTCCACCGCGTGCTGACGCCGCTGCATTTCAGAGAATGACACATCGGGGCTGGCTTCTGTGACCGCCGTGATCAGGCCGGTGTCCTGGAGAGGCAAAAAGCCTTTCGGCACGACGACATAGAGCAAGATGGTAGCGACAAGCGTCGCCAGAGTGACGATAAGGGTTTCGGGCTGGCGGCGCAGCACCCACTCGAGGCTTCGCCTATAGAACTCGACCGTGCGTTCGGTAAGCTCATGGAAGCGGGCGCTGAACGCGTTGGTGGTGCCGCCGTCAGACTCGTCGACATTTCGCAGCAATCGCGCGCACATCATTGGCGTCAGCGTCAACGAGACGATCGCAGAAGCCACGACTGCGATTGTCAGAGTGAGCGCGAACTCACGAAACATGCGGCCGACAAGGCCGGTCATGAATAGCAGCGGGATAAACACCGCAATCAGCGACAGAGTCAGCGATATCACCGTGAAGCCAATTTCGCGTGCGCCGCGAAGGGCTGCTTCCAGGGGATTCTCCCCGTCCTCTATGTGGCGCACGATGTTCTCGATCATGACGATGGCGTCATCGACTACGAAGCCGGTGCCGATGGTCAGCGCCATCAGCGACAGGTTGTCGAGCGAGAAACCGCAAAACCACATGACGCCGAAAGTCGCGATCAGCGACAGCGGCAGCGCTACGCCGGCAATGATGGTGGCACGAATGGTACGCAGGAAGATCAGTACGACCAGCACCACCAACGCGATGCTGAGCACCAGCGTGAACTGCACATCGTGAATCGAGGCGCGAATGGTTGTGGTGCGGTCGTTGACGATGGTCAGGGTGGCGCCTGCCGGCATCGCGCGCCGCAAGCGCGGCAATTCGGCGTGCACGCGTTGCACCGTCTCGATCACGTTAGCTCCGGGCTGACGCTGCACGTCGACCACGATCGACGGCTTGCCCCGGTACCAGGCTCCGACCTTGGTGTTCTCCAGTCCATCGACGACGTCGGCGAGGTCGCTGATTTTGACCGGCGCGCCATTGCGGAACGCCACGACGATATCCCTGTAGGTATCGACCGCGGTGATCTGGTCGTTGGCGGCGATGGTGTACGACTGATGCGCGCCGTCGAGCGACCCTTTCGGGCCGGCCACATTGGCGCCAACGATAGCCGTGCGCATGTCCTCCAGTGCGAGCCCGTAGGCCGCGAGCCGCGACAGGTCGGCCTGAATGCGGATCGCCGGCCGGATGCCGCCTTGCACTGAGACGTGGCCGACGCCAGTCACCTCGGAAAGTCTTGGCGCCATGATGGTGTCGGCCATGTCGCTGAGTGTGCGTAAGTCGATCGTCTCCGAAGTCAGCGCGAGTGTGATGATCGGCGCGTCGGCCGGGTTCACCTTCGAATAGAGCGGCGGGTAGGGCAGGTTACGCGGCAGCGTCGAGCCGGCGGCATTGATCGCCGACTGCACATCTTGCGCGGCCGCGTCGATATCGCGGCTGAGGTCGAATTGCAGCGTGACCTGGCTGATGCCGAACGAACTCGAGGAAGTCATGGTCTGGAGCGCCGGAATCTGGCCAAATTGGCGCTCCAGCGGAGCTGTCACCAGCGCGGCGATGGTGTCGGGATTTGCGCCGGGAAGCTGCGTGGTGACCTGGATGGTCGGGAAATCGACCTGCGGCAGCGCCGAAACCGGTAGCCACCAATAGCCGAGGAATCCTCCTAGCATCACCGCGACGCCGAGCAGGGAAGTGGCGATCGGCCGGTGAATGAATGGCGACGATACGCTCATTGCTGCGAGTTCGGCCTCGAACTGTTGCCGCCCCGCTGCCTCCGTTCACCTTTTCCGTCGGAAGTCTGACCGGTACGTGGCCGGGCGCCTTGTGCCGGCGCCGCGTCAGCACTTCCAATCGAAACCTTGCTGCCGTCCGTCAGCCGGACAAAGCCGGTGGTGACCACGCGCTCGTTGGAGTCGAGCCCGCTCTTGACCACCGTTTGAGTTTCGTCCTGTTTCTGCACCACGATCGGCCGCATCGCCACCGTGTCATCGTCCTTGACCACATAGACGAAGGTGCCGTTCGGACCGCGCTGCACGGCGCCGGTTGGAATCACCACCACCTGTTTGAGCGTGTCGATCAGCAGACGAATATTGACAAACTGCCCGGGCCAGAGCTGGAGATCTGCATTGGGGAATTCGGCCTTCAGCTTCACCGTCCCGGTGGTCTGATCGACCTGGTTGTCGACCACCTTGAGCAGTCCGTGATCGATCACTGCGTCATTGTCCGAACGCAGTGCATCGACCACGAGCGCGCCCTTGCCGAAGGCTTGGTTCACTTGCGGCAAATCCTGCTGCGGCAGGTTGAACGTCACCGAGATCGGCTTGAGCTGAGCGATGACCACGATCGCCTGACCGCTGGCGGCGCGAACGATATTGCCTTCGTCGACCTGCCGGATGCCGGTGCGGCCGTCGAGCGGCGCGGTAATGGTGGTGTAGCTCAGCATCGCCTGTGCATTCTCGATCGCCGCCTGATCGGCCTGCACGATGGCGGTATTTTGTGCCACCAGTGCTCGCTGGGTATCGGCCTGTTGTTTGTTGATTGCGTTGGTTGCCGCGAGCTTTTCATAGCGCTCGAGGTCGAGCTTGGAATTGGAAAGCTGCGCCTCGTCCTGCGCTTTCTTTGCTACCGCCTGGTCGAGTTGGGCCTTGTAAGTAACGGGATCGATACGCGCCAGTACGTCGCCTTTCTTGACGTCCTGACCTTCTTTGTAATTCACGCTGAGAAGCTTGCCATCGACCTGCGGGCTGACGGTGACGGTGTTGAGCGCCTTGATGGTGCCGACGGCGTCGAGATACACCGGCACGTCCGCGCGCGAGACGGCAGCCACGACCACGGGGACCGGGCCCTCGGCGCCGAAACGACTTGCACGCCGCTGCTGGGTGGTCGGCCCGCCGAAGACGTAATAAAGCGCACCAATGACCACGAGCAGGACAGCGCCGATTGCGAGCGTGCGGCGCTTGCTACCCCGCGCTTTCGCTAAAAGCTGCTTGGGAAATTCACCGTGCATCGGCTGTTTTCACTGGCTTCGGCAGCCAGCCGCCTCCCAGCGCCTGATAGAGGCTGACGATCGCCTGCAGCCGTGCGAGCCGCGCCTGCGCCAACGCATCCTGGGCCTGGAACAGCGTCTGCTGAACCTGAAGCAGGGTGATGAGGTTGACCGTGCCTGCGCGCAGCTGTTGATCGGAGAGGTCGAATGCTCGCTTTGAACTCGTGACCACTTTGCGTTGCAGCTGTTCGGCCATGGCCGTCTCTTGGATGGCGATCAGGGCCTTGTCGACGTCGGTGAATCCCGAGATGACGGTTTTTCTATAGTTCTGCAGGAGTTGATCCTGCACGCCCTTCTGCAAATCGAGATTGCCGAGCAACTGCCCGCCGTGGAAGATCGGCTGCGTCAGGCCGGCCGCCACCGAGTAGATTGCCGATTCCGGCCGCAGCAGGAGCTTGAGAATAGCGCTCTCATAACCGCCGTCACCGGTGAGCGTGATGCTCGGCAGGAATTGCGCGCGGGCGTTCTCGACGTTGGCGTTGGCGGAGGCGAGTTGTGCCTCTGCCTGGCGGATATCGGGGCGCTGGGTCAGAAGTTCAGACGGCAAGCCGGGCGTGACGCGCGGAATTGCGATCGCATTCATGCCGCCACCACGGATGACCACGCTCTCGGGTGGGCGCGCAATGAGCAGCGCGAGCACCGCTTTGTTCTGTCGAAGCGTTTGCTCCAGAGGCGGAATTGCCGCCCGTTGCGTGTCGACCAGGCTTTCCTGTTGGGCGACGTTGAGATCGGAAGAAGTGCCGGCAGAATATTGCTGTCGAATCAAAGTGAGAATGCGGTCAGCGCTTGCCACGTTTTCGCGCGCGATACGCAAACGATCCTGTGCCGCCAGGACCTGAAAATAGGCATTGGCGACACTCACGACCGTCGTGAGCCCAACCACCTCGCGATTGAACCGGCTGGCCACCGCCGTTTCCTCGGCTGCGCGCACGAGGGAACGGTTCTTGCCCCAGAAGTCGATCTCGTAGCTGGCGTTGAGCGTGGCCTGCAGGTTGTTCTGAATGATGGCGACACTGGCACCTGACCGGGAAACGCTAATAACGTTCGTGCTGCCGGTGGTCTTCGACTGCTGACTGTGTTGGGCGTTGCCGTTTAAATCGATTATCGGCAACAGTGCGGCGCCCGCGATGCGAGCTTGCGCGTCAGCCTGCACGATTTGCGCGACTGCGACGGCAATGTCGAGGTTGCTGATGCGCGCTTCCTCGATGAGTTCGGTCAATTCGCGCGAACGGAACGAGCGCCACCAATCGAGCGGCGGGACCGCCGCTTCGGCCGCCGCCGGATTGCGTGGCCCGGCGCCGTAAGCGGGCGGAATGTCGAGTCCTGGTTCCGGCTTGTCGCCGGTCAGCAGGCAGCCCCCGAGGGGCACCGTTACGCATAAACTCTGGAGCATGATCCAAAACGGGCGCCTGCGCGCTTTCGTTCCCGTCTCCTTTGCCCTCCCAGCCCCTTGCATTCCAAAGACTTTCAAAGCCAAGCCAAATAGCGATTCGGATGGGAGCCGAGAGTACTACTATTTGACCCCCGCGGCTTTGCGCCCCGGTGGCCAATTGGCCAAAGCTTGCCGGCCAGCCGGGGAAATGTTCGCGGCAATCCCCGCAAATACGCCCTGAATGGTCTGGTCAAAGGCCTGCCGCCCGGCCCTGGTCTTCGCCATAGCAGCACGTAACGCCTCAACGTCGAACGGCTCCTGCCGAAGCACCTCATGAATTTGGTCTTGGGCCGTGTGATAGGCGGCTTGCGCGTCCTCGATTGCCGCGCGGCTGGCATTGATTCGGCTGCGGAGGATGTCGGCGTCGGCGGGCGGCAGCGTCGCTGCGAGCCGTTCCACGCGGATGCATACGTTGCGATCCCACTAGGAGGGCGTCGGTGCCCGCACCGCCCTGGCGATCGCAACGCCGACAAAGCACAGATTGAGCGCTAGCGAACCCAATAAGAGCCAGCGCGAAGAGCCACGCTCCATCGCAGGAAACGCCTGGGCGACACTCATGGCCGTTCTCCCGTCAACGTGTCGGGCTCGGAGACGATCGAGCCGATATCGCGGCTGCCGGCTGTCAGAGATGCGTCAAGCCTGTCGAACGGGCGATCAAGTCCCGCGATCCCGACGAAGAAACCAAGCGCGGCGCAACAAGCGAGCGCCGCCACGCGTGGCCAGGCCGGCGCGAACTCCCAATTGAGCAGCACGGCCGGCAGCCGCCACAGGGGCTGCTTCTGCCGGGGCAGGGGGCCATCCAGCCGCTTGAGCACACGTTCGACAGCGGCCTCGTCCGTCGGCGGCGCCTGCATTTGTCGCTTCAGCGCGGTGTCGAGAAATTTTTCAAACTGCCCGTCAGTCATTTCAGTCATCCTTATTGATCACACCTTCCAGTGCGCGACGGAGATTCTGTCTGCCGCGAACCAGCAAGGTCTCGACTGCCGATACCGACGCGTCGAGAATTTCCGCTACCTGCGCATTGCTCATGCCCTCACCGTAGGTGAGGACAATCGCGCTACGCTGGCGCGCTGGAAGTTTTTCAATCGCCGCGGCAAGCATCTGCTCGCGCTCGTCACTCTCTGCCTTGTCGCCGGCGCTGCGCGCCGGGTCGACGATATCTCCTGCCGCCTCCAGTTCGACCCAGGGCGCGCGCCGCTTGCGGTCGAGACAGAGATTGACGACCACACGCGTGAGCCAGGTCCGGAACTGGGCCAATGGTTGCCAGCGCGGCGCATGGGTCCAGACCCGGAGGAAGGCCTCCTGCGCGACATCCTCCGCCTCGGCTGCGTTGCCGAGAATACGGCGGGCAAGCCCAAGCATGGCGGGCAAATGACGGCGCGAAAGCAGCTGAAACGCCCGCTCGTCGCCACGTGCGACCCGGACCATGAGCGCCTCGTCGCTGTCATCCATCGCAGTGAGGTGGTGGCTGCCATACGGAACGCCCGTCCATTCTAATCCTCGACCTATCGGTTTAACGGGCGGAGCGTCTGAATCCTGTGCTGCCGGTATAGCGGGGAATCCGGGGAAAAGCTGGCCAAATCAAGCGCTAACTTATTGAATTATCGAGCCTTCGCTATCCGCCGCTGGGCCGCGAGTTCAAGCCCTTTCAGGAGCCGATACACCGCCTTGCAGTTCGCCACCGGTACTTTGAGCCGGTCACCCTGGCGCACAATGAATCCGGTCAATTCGTCGATTTCGGTGGGTACGCCGCGCTCGATATCGAGCGCCATGGAACCCGCATGCTTTGACAGCGGAATCTCCCCCGCGCGCACCTTGTCGACGAATTCCATGGGCGGAAAGGCAAAGGTGCCGCCCAGCGCTTCCACGACCGCCGTGCATTCGGCCGCCATGTCATCGATCAGCGCGCGCATCTCGGGCGAGTCGTAACGCGAAGCGTTATCGCCCATCATCAATGCCCCCAGAGGGTTCATTACGCAGTTGAACACGAATTTGGACCAGACCGCGCCCATCGGGTCCGCGACGATCTCCGTCTCCATGCCGCCTTGGTTGAGCAGTTCCACCAGCGGACGCGCATTATCGATTGAACCGCGGGCCGGCCCGAGCCAGGTCTTGCCTTCGATCAGGTTTTCGACGCAACCCGGCTCGACATAGCGACCCGCATTCATAGTGACGCCGCGGATGACGACCGCATTCGGTTCGGACAGCAACACTTCTGTATTGCCCATTCCGTTTTGCAGCGTGACCAGCATCGGCCTGCCGGCAAGCACCGGACGCAATTGCGCGAGCGCAGCGGCGGTCATTTTGGATTTGATGAGAAAGATGACGGCGTCGAATGTCGTACCCTTAAACGTGCCCGGATCGTCGGTCGCCTTGATCCGGGCCGTCCGCTGATTTTTTCCGATGAGGCGCAGCCCTTCTGCATTGATTGCCTTCACGTGGGCGGCATCGGCATCGAAAGCGGTGACTTTCGCGACCGATGACAATGCGGCGGCAAACAATCCTCCGATAGCGCCGCAACCGACGATGAGGATCTGTGCGCTCACCGTCCCGCCACGTCGGCGAGCGCGAAGCCGGCGATGCTCTTGTAGTTTTCCGACAGCGCGCGCAACTCGTCCTGAGTGATGTACTTGTCGAGATTGTCGAATGGCTTGTCGCCAACCAGTTCCTCGACCCTGATATTGATGAAATCCGGCGGCTGCTCGCGATTGGTGCGGACCACTTTGGCGGCCGGGCCGGCGCGCTCGGCTTCGTAGGCGGTGAGCGCTTCGCGCGTATCGGGTTTTTTCCGCAGCAGGTCAGCGAGAGTACGCGCGTCGATTGCAGCCTGCGCCGCGCCATTCGAGCCGCGCGGGTACATCGGGTGTGCGGCGTCGCCGGCAAGAGCGACCCGTCCGAAAATCCAGCGATCAATCGGATCCTTGTCGACCATCGGATATTCAAGAATCTGATCGGCATCGCGGATCATCTGCGCGACGTCGAGCCAATCGAAACGCCAGCTTTCGTAGAGCGGAAAGAAATCGGCCAAATTGCCGGGCTTGTTCCAGTCGTTCTGCTCGGTCGTGTCACGCTTTATCTCGGCCATCCAGTTAATCAGCTGATTACCTTTGCCATCCACATCGTCGACGATCGGATAGATCACCATCTTGCCCGTGAGGATCGAGCCGACGCGCATATAGGTGCGGCCGCCGAGGATCGGCTTGTGCCGCGTCACCCCCCGCCAGGTATTGATGCCGGAGAACGCGATCTTGTCATTCGGATAGAGCTGCCTGCGAAGAGCGGAATTGATGCCGTCACAGGCGATGACAACATCGGCCCGCACGCTGTCGCGCCCTTTTCCTGTGCTGGTTTGCTTGAAGTGCACGGTCGCACCGCGTTCATCCTGATCCACGCCGACGCATTCACAATCCGTGATGACCGCATCCAGGCCGAGCCGTTTCTGTACGGCTTGATGGAGGATGACATGCAGGTTGCCGCGATGAATGCCAACTTCCGGGAAGGGATACCCTGCAAATTTGCCCCGGTCCTCGCGATAAATCAGCTGCCCGAAACGGTTGAAAAAGCAGCACTCGCGATTCTCGATGCCGGCTCTGAGCAGTTCATCGCCGAGGCCAAGCGCGCTGAACTCGCGCATCGCATGCGGCAGCAAGGTGATACCGACGCCAAGCGGCTTGATCTCCGGCGCGCGCTCATAGATGCGGCATGCAATACCGCGCTCCTTGAGATTGAGGGCGAGCGAAAGCCCGCAAATTCCGCCGCCGACGATCGCTACTTCCATTCGGTCACGCCATCCGCCGGATCGCCGTTTTAAAGCGGCTTGATTTCCACTTTGCGGAACTTGATCGCTCCGGCGCCGTGCTGCAACGCGATCGGACCTTCGTCGAACATGCCGTTGCGTAATTTCGCGGTGGTCTGGCCGTTGAGAACGACCGTGATGTCGCGGCCCTTGGCAGTGATCTCAAACGTGTTCCACTTGCCGCCAGCCTTTGGCATTGGATCGATCTCGACGTACCGCGTGATCGCGCCGGTGCCGTAACTCGGGTCAGGACGCTGATCGAAGATGTTGGCCTCGTAGCAGGTGCGATCCGTGATCTTCTTGGGATCGAGGCAACGGAAATAGATACCGCTGTTGGCATTGTCGCTCGGCGAAAACTCGACGCGCACGATGAAGTTCTTGTACGAATTCTTGCTCACCAGGTAGCCGGCTTCCTTACCCGGCATCTTGTCGGCGACGATAGCTCCGTCCTCGACACGCCAGTTGGATTCGCCAACCTGGTCCCACCCATCCAGGCTCTTACCGTCGAACAGAGTAATCCAGTCGGCATCCTGGCTCGTAGCCTCTGGCACCGCGTAATTGGCCACGAATCCCAGGACGCTGAGCGCGAGCGCAACCCGGATTGCGCGCCTCGATGTCGCTGCCATGGTGTTTCCTCCCGATCCCGTTTGAATTTATTGTTTGGTCGGCCGCAAGAATGGACGAAATCGTCCAATCTCTGTCAACATGCACCGACCAAGTACAATTCACCGCAAAAAGGGGAGGTTTGGACCATGGACAAGGCACTCTATGACCGGGGAATGGCCATGCGCCGGAAGGTGCTCGGGGATGAATACGTCGACCGCGCCGTCGCCAATACCGACGACTTCAACCGGAAATTCCAGGACCTGCTCAATGAATTCTGCTGGGGTGCGGTGTGGACCGACGAGGATCTCAAGCCGCGCGATCGCAGCCTGCTCAATCTTGGTATGATCGCTTGCCTCGGGCGTATGCACGAATTTGAAGCTCATTTCCGGGGCGCGCTGCGTAATGGGCTCACCCCCAAGGAACTCTCGGCGGTCTTGCGGCAAGTTGCGATCTATTGCGGGTTCCCGGCAGCCGTCGATGCCCACCGCGTGGCCAAGCAGGTTCTGGCGGCTGAGGCCAAAAAGACCTGAGATTGCATGGCAAACTCGCGTTAACGAGATAGTCGTATTCTGGTCTTGAATGTGCCTTCATCCCGGGGCAATCAGGGCGGCATTGGCGGCTGCTTCGCCGCCGAGGGTGGATAATGATCCGAATTTCTGCTGCTTTTCTGCTAACGCTGCCGGTCGCGGCGGGTTTTACGGCTGCACCGGCGCAGGCGCAGTTGCCACCGCCAGGGGTGTACGAAGAGCGGCTGCCGCCGGTTATGGGCGGGTACGACGAAGACGAAGATGGCCCGCCGCGTACTGGACGGTGGTACACTCCAAGACGCGCTGGTCCTAATCCTGACGACGACGCGAACCTGCCGCCGCCGCGCTTCTTTCGCACGCCCGACGGCCGTCCCGCTGGCTATGGTCATCAGCTCGATCCGCA
This sequence comes from Hyphomicrobiales bacterium, assembly GCA_027307405.1. Classification (GTDB taxonomy): domain Bacteria; phylum Pseudomonadota; class Alphaproteobacteria; order Rhizobiales; family Xanthobacteraceae; genus Pseudolabrys. Next base: position 14,965 of record DAHUXA010000002.1, read on the forward strand.
ACTGCCGCAGCAGGCGCAGCCGCCGGCAGGAGCGCCGTCCCGCGCGACTAACGATCCGGATGCGCTACGTCCGCCGGCCGCTGTCGGTGCGACTCCGCGGGGTCAATCATCTTCGGCAACTGCGACGCTGCCGCCTGAGGATCAGCCGGAAACCGGCCAGCCGAAGGACTTGCCACCCAACCTGAAAAAGCAGCTGGTCGATTACGGCACCAAGGAACCGGCCGGTACAATCGTCATCGATACGCAGAACACCTACCTTTATCTCGTGCTTGGTGGCGGCAAGGCGTTGCGCTACGGCATCGGCGTTGGCCGCGACGGCTTCACCTGGGCCGGCACCGAACGGATTAGCAGGATGTCCGAATGGCCGGATTGGCATCCGCCGTCGGAGATGATCGACCGTCAACCTTATCTGCCGCGCTTCATGGCGGGTGGTCCGGGCAATCCACTTGGCGCGCGCGCCCTCTATCTTGGCAAGACGCTGTACCGAATTCACGGCACCAATCAGCCGTCGACCATCGGCAGCTTTGTGTCGTCCGGCTGCATCCGCCTCATCAATGAGGACATTGAGGATCTCTTCAGCCGCGTGCAGGTCGGCACTCGGGTCGTCGTGTTGCCGGGTAAAGTTCCTGACCACGTCGCCAATACAGGGGCGCAGCCTCCTGCCAACGCTCTGGCACCTCCGGGCGCCCCAGTGACTGCCGCGCCTGCCAACGCTGGTGTCGCCCCACGCAACAACGGCACGGCAATTTCATCGTCCCCGTTGCCGCCGATACGGTAGCTCGCATCGGGCCCGTAGCGCCTCCTACGCGGCTGAACTAACATCCCCTAATCTGCTTGGTCCGAGGATCATCGGATTCGTTGGTCCGGCATGGAGCGGGAGGCGGATATGGCGCGTTTACTATCTCGGACCCGATTGAATCGACGCAAATTCATGGCGGGCGTGGCGCTCGCCGGTGCGTCGGCTGCGCCATTGCCAACAGATGCTGCCAACGCTGCAGCGTCGGCCGGTTCGCCGGACGCAGCGCGGCCCTCAGCCCTGCGCCCCACCGCGGCGGTTGCCGCCGCAGAAACCGGTACACCACAAGCGTCGGTGCAAGCCGGAGGCGCGCCGAGTTCCGACTTCATGGTCGATGTCATCAAGTCGCTCGATATCGACTATGTGCCGTGCAATCCCGCCCAAAGCTTTCGGGGCTTGCATGAATCCTTGATCGACTACGGCGGCAACAAGAAACCGGAATTTCTCACGTGCACGCATGAGGAAGCTTCGGTGGCGATGGCGCACGGCTATTTCAAAATCGCCGGCAAACCGCTGCTGGTGCTCTGCCATGGTACGGTCGGTCTCCAGCACGCGGCGATGGCGATCTACAATGCCTGGTGCGACCGCGTCCCCGTGATCGTCATGGGTGGAACCGACCTTGACGCGTCCAAGCGGCCGCCGGGCGTGCCGACATTTCATTCGGCGCAGGACATCAACGCGCTGGTGCGCGACTTCACCAAATGGGACGACCAGCCGGTATCGTTGCAACATTTCGCGCAGTCATTTGTGCGCGCCTACAAGCTTGCGATGACGCCGCCACACGAGCCGGTGATGATCGCGCTCGATTGCGGATTGCAAGAGCAGGCACTGCACGATCGTTCGAAACTCACGATCCCGCGTTACGTGCCGACTGCGCCGCCGCAGGGCGACATGAACGCGGTGCGTGAAGCAGCGCGTCTGCTAGCCGCGGCCGAGCGCCCGGTGATCATTGCCGACAAGTACGCGCGCACGGCAGATGGGGTGAAATTTCTGGTGCAACTTGCCGAAGCCTTGCAAGCGCCCGTTATCGATCAAAAAGGCCGGATGAATTTTCCGAACACGCATCATCTCTTTCAGAATGGTCGCGCCCAGGCCCTGCTCAAAGAGGCTGACGTGATCCTCGGCCTCGAGTTGGCCGACTACTGGGGCACGGTGAACGGGTACATCGACAACGGTGAGAATGACGGCGCGGGTTTGCAGGAATCTCACATCAAGCCGAGCGCCAAGCTCATCAGTATCAGCTCGGTCACTCTCAATACCAAGTCGAACTATCAGGACTTCCAGCGTTTCCAGGTTGTGGACGTCGACATGGCGGGCGACGCGCAAGCAACCTTGCCGGCTTTGATCGAAGCGGTGAAGCAAGCGCTGCCAACGAACCGCACCGGGAATATTGAAGCGCGCGGTGCCGCGATGAAGAAGGCCTGGACAGACGCACGTGACCGCACGCGGCAGGCCGCGTCATATGCCTGGGATGCCAGTCCGATCAGCACCGCGCGCATGGCCATGGAGGTCTATGCGCAAATCAAGGACCTCGACTGGTCCTCGGTCGGTGGGGATCGTCAGCTGTCGTCCTGGCCGAGTAGGCTTTGGCCGATGGACAAGCACTATCACCACATCGGCGGGCCCGGCGGCTATGGCATCGGCTACAACGCGCCGGCAGCAGTGGGCGCCGCTTTGGCCAATCGCGCTCAGGGGCGCTTCTCGATCAACTTTCAGCCCGACGGCGACATGATGTTCGGACCGGGCGTGCTGTGGACGGCCGTCAAACATCAGATTCCGCTACTGTCCGTGATGCACAACAACCGCGGCTATCATCAGGAGTCGATGCACGTGCAGCGGATGTCGAGCCGCCGCAATCGCGTCGCCAGCCTCGGCAAGGACATCGCCCCGGTCGGCACGCGTCTTGAAAATCCGACGATTGACTACGCCAAACTCGCGAGTTCGATGGGGATGTGGTCGGCCGGACCGATCACTGATGCAAATGAACTCGCGCCGGCACTGAAGAAGGCGGTGCAGGTGGTGAAGGCCGGCGAACCGGCGATGGTCGATGTCGTGACGCAGCCGCGCTGAGGATGCCGTGATGCGAATGTGCGTGATCATAGCGGGGCTGGTTTTCGGCCTCAATGTCGGACAAGAGGTTGCTTCAGCCGCGTCTGCCGAACACGGCAAGACAGCATTCATTCAGAACGGCTGCTGGCAGTGTCACGGCACGATGGGTCAGGGTTCGATCATGACCAGCGGCGGCAAGCGCCTCGCGCCGGATCCTTTGCCCTGGGAGACGTTTTCAGCCTTTGTGCGGTCTTCGAATCGGGCGATGCCCCCCTTCAGCGAGAAAATTCTGTCAGACAACGATCTCGCGGACATCTACGCCTATCTGTTATCGATCCCGAAGCCCCCGGATACGGCCAGCATTCCATTGCTTAAGGAATAGTCTGCACGTGTCCCGCGCATGGGAAGGGGGTACTGTCAGCCCCGGTCGCGGCCTTGCGTATTGACGCGGGCAAGCCGTGTGATCGCCTCGATCATTGCGCCGGGATCGGCTTGGCCTTTTCCGGCGATGTCGTGTGCACTGCCGTGTGCAACCGACGAAAACAGGATCGGCGACCCGATCGAAAGCCCTGCGGTTCGATTGAAGGCTTGCAGTTTCGCGGCGATGAGGCCCTGATCGTGCAGCATCACGATGAAGGCGTCGCAGCCCTTCTTGCGGAACATGGTGTCGGCGCCGAACGGACCCGATGCGTCGATTCCTTCGTTAGCCGCTTTGCGAATGGCCGGCTCGATAATCTCAATCTCTTCGCGGCCGAACATTCCCTCTTCGCCGGCGTGAGGATTGAGCCCACTGACAAAAATTTTCGGATGGGCGATGCCGAGCTTCTTCAGCGATGCATCGGTGACACGGATCACCCGCTCGATCCGCTCCCGCGTAATCAATGCGACTGCCTCGCGTACACTGACGTGCAAGGTCGCGTGAACAATGCGGGACTGATCGAAGCAGATCATCAGATAGACGTCATTGACCGGCGTGCCGGTCTCGCGCGCGACGAACGATGGATAACCGTCGAATGAAATACCGGCTGCCGCGATCGAGCGCTCGGTCTGTGGCGCCGCCACCACCGCTTCGACTTCGCCGGCGAGCGCGGCCTTGATCGCCCGGCTTGCACTTGCCAACGACGCGCGGCCGTAAGCAGCATCGACGGTGCCCAGTTTTACGGACGCGTTGCTTCCGTCACGTACGTCGAGGACGTTGATGGCACCGTCGGTCCAATCCGCATCGGCGGCCTTTTCGACCAGATGCAAATTTGGCGACAGGCCGGCGCCGCGCGCATGCAATTCTACCACGGTCGGATCGCCAACCAGCAGCGGCCGGCATAGCTCACGAACGCGCATGTCGAGCGCGGCCTTGAGCGCGATCTCCGGTCCGATTCCGGCAGGGTCTCCCGTTGCAATGGCGATGCGCGGCAGGGGCATGGCGCTTGGCTTCCGTAAGCGGCTTGGCTGCTTATAATGGCCGCCGACACCTGCAAGAAACATAGCAAAGACTTGAGGAAACGTCGCCATGATGTCGCGTGAACAAAACGATCAGCTAAGCCGCGTCGGCCCCGGTACGTTTATGGGCAAATTATTGCGACGCTACTGGGCGCCATTTCTGCTGACGTCCGAAATTCCGGAACCCGATTGCCCGCCGGTGCGGGTGAAGCTGATGGGCGAAAGCCTGATCTGCTTTCGCGACAGCAAGGGCCGCATTGGACTGATCGACGAATTCTGCGCCCATCGCGGCGTGTCGCTCTGGTTTGGTCAGAACGAGGAATGCGGTTTGCGTTGCCCCTATCACGGCTGGAAATACGACGTGACCGGGCAATGCGTCGATCTTCCGTCCGAACCCGAAGAGAGCGGCTTTCGGAGGAACATCAAGCTGAAATCCTATCCGTGCATTGAAAAGGCCGGGATCATTTGGGCCTACCTGGGACCGTCGGCCTTGCAGCCGCCACCGCCGGCACTGGAATGGACCGAGGTTGAACCACCGCAGCGTTTCGTCTCCAAGCGTTTGCAGGAATGCAATTACCTGCAAGCGATGGAAGGCGGCATTGATTCCAGCCATGTGTCGTGGCTGCACGGCAGCGAGCTCAACAAGGATCCCCTGTTCAAAGGCTCGAAGGGGAATGTCTACAACGAGCAGGACCGCATGCCGTTGTTCGAGGTAGAGGAATTTCCCGGCGGCCTGCTGATCGGGGCGCGGCGCAATGCCGACGACGGCAAGTATTACTGGCGTATCACGCCCTGGATCATGCCCTGGTATTCGATCATCCCGCCGCGCGCGGGCCATCCATTGGGCGCGCACGCCTGGGTGCCGATTGATGATGAGACGTGCTGGGCCTGGAGCATCAACTATCACCCCAAACGCGCGTTGACGAAATCGGAGGTCTCGGCGATGCAGGATGGCGAAGGCATCCACGTCAAATACGTGCCCGGGACCTTCGTTCCGCTTGCCAACAAGTCGAACAATTATCTGCTGGATCGGGAATCGCAGCGCCACGGCCATTCGTCCACTGGCGTCGACGGCATCGCCATGCAGGACGCTTCCATCCAGGAGAGCATGGGTCCGATCCAGGATCGTACCAAGGAGCACCTGTGCGCGACCGACAGCGGCATCGTCATGACGCGCAAAATATTGCTGCGCGCGGCGAAGTCGGCTGCCGAAGGTGGGGCGGTTCCGGCGACCGACCCGCAAGCACAGCGGGTCCGTTCAGCATCGATCGAGCTCGACAAAGGCATCCCGTTCACGCAGGGCGCCAAGCACGGTCTCTATGCCGCGTTGGGAACGGATCCGCTCTCTGTGTGAAACTGCTCTGTCATTGCCGCTTGACCCGGCAATCCATCAGGCAGCTCCGCTATGAGGGCAGTAAAGCGCGGGTCAAGTCCGCGCATGACAGTTGAGAGGGCGGAAGTTAAGACTAGCTACTCTGCCGCGGTCTTGGCCGGCTTGCCGATCGCCGCGTTAACACGCGGCATGACTTCTTCAGCCATCAGCTGCATCGAGCGCTTGGCAAGCGCTGGATCGGCCCAGTCCATGCCGGCATAGACCAATTCGCCAAAATCGCCGGTTTCTTCGCGCAGCTTGAGGATTTCGTCGACGACTTTGTTGACGGTGCCGAACGTCACGCAATTGTCCATGACGTAGTCGTCGGTGATCTCCTCGTCCGGCTGCTCCTTGTGACTCTTGAACACATAGAGCCGATTGCCACGTTTCATTTTGGCGCGCATCTGCTCGAAGTAGAACCGATATGGACTCTTGGCATCGCGGTGTCCATAACGCGCCGCCACCTTGTCATCGTCGGCGACGAAAATGGTGCGCGCCACGCGCCAGTCGGCGATATTGGCTTTAGCCCCGGCCTCCGCCTTGCCTTTGGCGTAGTTGGTCCAGTGCGACTTGAGATGTTTTGCGAGCAAGAAGTTTGCCGAAAGCGGATGGAAGTCGCGCTTGCCCATCAGCACCACGCCCGGAGAAAATGGTGCCACAACGGTGCCGACGATTTCCGGCCGCGGTTTCTGAAAAGGCTTGGCGAGGATTCCGACGCCGAGCTCAAGTGCAGCAGTATGTGCGAAGCTGACTTTGAAGCGGTTGTCGGGGAAATCGATGTCGTAAGGCGGATTGCGTTCCCAAACCGCCAGGATCACGTCGATCGCTTCGGCGAAAATCTTGTTGCGGTCGAGATCGAGGATACCGATCGCCTCCGAATCGGAGGTGAGCGCGCCGGCGCTGATGCCCATCACGAAGCGTCCCTGCGACAGATGGTCGAACATCGCAGCATTGACCGCGATCACCACCGGATGAATCTGCGCCAGGTTCGTGGTGCCGGTGGCGAGCTTGATGGTCCTTGTGTCGTGGATCAGCGTCGCCAGGAACAACATGCTGTTGGTGACGTTCTCGCAGGCGTCGGTCAGATGCTCGCCCATGAAGGCGTCATAGAAGCCGAGCTTGTCGGCGAGGATGATTGCCTCGCGATCCTCGCGCAGCGACTGCCGCCAGTCCTTGTCCAGCGGGTGGATCGGCATGGTGAAGTAGCCCAACCGCATTAGACGTCTCCGCCTCGGATTCTTCTTCGCTCCGGCAAACTAACCGACCCGGCGCGCCGATGCAGCAAATCTTCCGTCCGGAAACGACGCATGGGCGTCGCGAAGCCATTGTTTTCATGATATTAAACTTGACCTTCATGCCGCGTCCGGCCACGGAGGCCAGCGGCCCAATCGATGTTTCCACAGGCTGTTTTTGCCGGATTTCGCAACCATCCGCCGAGCGACTAGGTTGCCCCCATAAGCTGCTTGTCGGCCACGAGGTTTGCCATGATGCGCTGGTTCCATGCCTTGATGCCGAAGGAGGAGCGCTTCTTCGAGCTGTTCGCTCGCCATTCCGATGCCGTGTTGGCCGGCGCCAAGGCTCTTCGCGCCATGCTTGAAGGTGGCGTCGCGGTCAAATCGAATTACCAGATCGTGATGGACCGGGAGCATGATGCCGACGATGTCACGCGCGAAGTGCTGATCGCGGTGCGCCGCACCTTCATCACTCCATTCGATCGCGGCAATATCCGAGACCTGATCACCTCGATGGATAACAGCATCGACCAGATGCAGAAGACGGCCAAGGGCATCATACTGTTCGACGTGACCGAATTCACGCCGCAAATGAAAGAAATGGCCGATGCGGTTGTGAAATGCGCGGAGCTTGCCAAGGAAGCTGTGCCGCTGCTGCGTTCGATCAGTTCCGAGGCGGTGCACATCAGCGACTTGACCGCGCAAATGTCTGCGCTCGAAGGCCGCGCCGACGAGCTGCACGATGTCGGTCTGCGGGAGCTCTATCTGTCGAAATCCAAAACGGATCCGATGGCGTTTTTCGTCGGCAATGAGGTCTACGATCATCTCGAAAAAGTCGTCGACCGCTTCGACGACGTAGCCAATGTCATGCACGGCATCGTGATCGAGCACGTGTAATTCGTTTCGGGGCTGGACGACGATGGACGCTGCCGCGCTGACTTTGCCGTTTCTCTTCGGCCTGATCGTTGTCGCGCTGGCGTTCGACTTTCTCAATGGCATGAACGATGCCGCGAACTCGATCGCGACCATCGTCTCGACCCGTGTGCTGCGCCCGCATTATGCGGTGGCCTGGGCGGCATTTTTTAACTTCGTCGCCTTCCTGTTCTTCGGCCTGCATGTCGCCGAAACCGTCGGCCGCGGTATCGTGGAGGCGGATGTCGTCAATGAGCATGTCATCTTCGGTGCACTCGCCGGCGCCATCGTCTGGCAAATTCTCACCCAGCGGCTCGGCATTCCGTCGTCAAGCTCGCACGCACTAATAGGCGGGCTAGTAGGCGCCGGGATCGCAAAAGCGGGCGTGGAGGCCGTCGTGTGGTCTGGCGTGGTCAAAACGACCGCCGCTATTTTCCTGTCGCCTGGCCTGGGCTGTCTGCTCGCGTTGTTTCTGATGCTGTTTGTGTCCTGGGCGTTCATCAGGTCGACGCCGTACGGCATCGATCATATTTTCCGCCGCGTGCAATTCGTGTCGGCGTCTTTTTACGCACTCGGCCATGGCGGCAATGATGCGCAAAAGACGATGGGAATCATCGCCGTGCTGCTCTATTCGCAAGGGCATCTCGGCAGCCAGTTCTACGTTCCGTTCTGGGTCGTCATTGCCTGTCAGATCGCGATGGCGGCAGGCACACTGGCCGGCGGCTGGCGGATCGTGCGCACCATGGGATCGCGCATCACGCGTCTGACGCCGATGCAGGGCGTATGCGCGGAAACCGCCGGCTCCGTGATGCTGTTTGCGGCAACCAGCCTCGGAATTCCGGTATCCACGACGCATACCATCACCGGTTCAATCATCGGTGTCGGTGCAGCGAAGAAGGTGTCCGCAGTGCGCTGGGTCGTTGCGCGCGAAATCATGACCGCCTGGATCATCACGATTCCAGCAGCCGGCTTGCTGGCCGCGCTCTTCTATTGGCTGTCGGGTTTGGTTGGCTAGGTGCGAGGCGATCAGGCCGCAACGCGGGAGAGGAAGCCTTCGACTTCCTGACGCAGTTCGGCGGCGGCGGCTTCCACTGCCTGCGAGGCCGTGAGAACGCTTTCAGCCGATTCCCGAGTCTGCGCTGCGGCGCCGGATACTTCGTCCAGCACCGACACCACGACCTTGGCCCCATCGGATGCGCTTGCGACGTTCTGCGAAATCTCGCCGGTGGCGGCACTTTGCTCTTCGACCGCGGCGGAAACGGCAGTGGCGCAACTGTCGATTTCCTGCATACGGCCGGAGATGCGGCCGATGGCCGACACCGCGCTCGAAGTCGCTGCCTGCACGGCCATGATCAGCCTGGAGATATCTTCGGTGGCCTTGGCGGTCTGTACGGCCAACGATTTGACTTCGGAAGCGACCACGGCGAAGCCCTTGCCGGCTTCGCCGGCGCGTGCTGCTTCGATTGTGGCATTGAGCGCCAGCAGGTTGGTCTGCCCGGCGATGGCGCGGATGAGCTTAATGACATCGCCGATCTTCTGTGCGGCTTGCGCCAATGCGGTGATTTGATGATTGGTGCCCTGCGCCTCGCTGACCGCCCCGCGCACAATTTCGGTGGTCTTGGCGAGCTGGCGCCCGATTTCGTTGATGGAGCCGGCCAGTTCATCGGCGGCAACCGCGGCGGTTTCTACATTGGCAGAAGCTTCGTTCGAGGCCGATACCGCGCCGTCGGCGCTCTGGAATGTCTGGCCGGAATTGCTGAATAGCGTCGTTGCGGTGGAGCGCATCGCCATGGCGCCTTCAGTCACGGTCTTCAAGTGATCTTCGACACGGCGGCGGAAGGCAGCGATCGCCTGGTCGATCGCAGCGCGCCGCTGTTGCTGCTCCTGCATCGAGATGCGTTGGCGCTCCGCGTCGCGCCGCTCGGTGATGTCTTCATGCGTCGCCACCCAGCCGCCACCGGCCATCGGCCGGTTGGTGACGGAAATCAAGCGGCCATCCTTCGACTTCACTTCTGTACTCCTCGTATCGCCGGCCGCCATGGTACCGACGAGCTCGCGCCGGTATTCAACTGGTTCGCGCGAAAAGCTGCCGTTGCGGATGCGATATTCGAGCAGGCTCTGCAGCGTGCACCCTGGCTTAACGATGTCGGCATGGAGATTGTACATCTCCATGTAGCGCTGGTTACAAACCACCAGGCGCTCATTGCCGTCGAACATGCACAGGCCCTGCGACATGTTGTTGATCGCGACCCGCATGCGCAGATTGTCCACACGCAGCTTTCGGGTGTGGAATGCCGTAGCGATCGCCATGGCCAACATGGCGATGAGGGCGGCGAAGAACAGGGAGACCATGAGCTCGGGAGCGGACGCCACCCAGACGCTGACCGGCAAGACGAAATGGAGTAACGCAAAGCTGACCGCAAAGCTGACGACGCCGGTCAACATGACCATACGCCAATCGCGCGCTGATGCGTGTGCGGACGTAGTCTCGGCCATGTTCGCGCCCAGGTAGGTGCGGACGGTATTCCCCAACCGGTTTTTTTGCAGTTAATTGCCGGGGATAGCAGGTTAAGCAAAACTTAATGGGCGGTGCTGGAGGACGAGCGATGGCCAAGTTGCGTGCTGAAGAATGCCGTGAATTCATCAAAGCGGTGGTGGAAAAGGCCGAAGCGATGGGCGTGCCGGTTTCAATTGCGGTGGTCGGGGCTGAAGGCCATCTGATCGCCGTGGAGCGTATGGATGACGCCGGCTTCATCACGCCGGAGACTGCCATTGCAAAGGCGTTCACCGTGGCGGCGTTCCGCTCGATGAGCCCGCGGTTTCCCGACGGGCTCGTCATCCAGCAATGGTTCAAGGAGCGCAATCCGCAATTGCTGGTCAGCCTCGCCGCCATGACCAACGGACGCATCGCCGCCAGCGGCGGCTCGGCGCCTGTGTTCAAGGGCGATGAAATGGTCGGCGCCTACGGGATTTCTGGCGGCACTTCACAGCAGGATGAGGAGATGGCGGTCTATGCGCGGGCCAAGGCCGGCTGGGCTCACGGCCCTGAGCACGACACCACAGATCCTGACGTGAAGGCGCATATCAACGCGCTCTACGCCGAGGCCGGCATCACCGACCGCAAGCTTTGAGTTTCTCGCGGTCACCACTGCTGCTGCCGTGGGCAGAAGCTACTGCGTCACGTCGATCTTCACAGCGGTGGTGATGGTCTGCCAGTGCTTCATTTCACCGTCGAGCCACGTCTTTGCATCGGCGAGCGATTTGTTCGGCACGACATTGAAATTCTGCTTGTTGAGCTTTTCGACCCCTTCTGGCGAACTCAGCGCCTTATTGACCGCCGTGAAGAGCGCTTCCAGCACCGGCTTCGGTGTTGCCGCCGGCGCGAACAAGCCGTTCCAGGCCACAGTACCCACATCGGCATAGCCGACCTCTGCCATCGTCGGAATGTTTGGATATTCCTTGAGCCGCGCATGATTGACTACCGCCAGTGGGCGGAAGTTTCCCGCCTGAACTTGACCCGCTGTCGACGCGACGTTGAGGAATGCGGTCTGCACGTCGCCACGGAGCATGTCCTGGATTACGCCGGCGGCGCCATTCTTGTTCGGCAGCCCCACCAGGTCGAGGTCGCCTGCGCGCTTGGCAAAATAGGCCATGTCATAGTGCGGATAGGAGCCGATACCGACGGTGCCGTAGCGAATCTTTCCCGGATTTTTCTTGGCGTAAGCAATCAGCTCGGGAACTGACTTCACAGGGAAGTCGTTCGCTGTCGTGACCATCAGGAAGGCTGGGATGTCGACCAGATTAGTTACCGCCACGACACTCTTGGCATAGTCGGCGCTCATCTTCTTTGCATAGATGATCGGCGTGATTGCGTTGGTCGAAACGTTGCCGATCATCAGCGTGTAGCCATCGGGCGCCGCCTTGACCATTTCGTCGATTGCCAACATGCCGAAGGCGCCAGGCTTGTTGAGCACGACAAAAGGCTGACCGGTGATTTTCTGAAATTCGTCGCCGACAATGCGGGCAACGATATCCGTCGCGCCGCCCGGCGCGTAGGGCACGATCACCTTGACCGCACGACTCGGATATTTGTCTTGCGCCGCTGCTGTGGCGGCGCTCAAGACGAGGCTAACGAACAGCGCTGCGATCAAGCGTATCATGCAATCCTCCCACAGTTGCCGGACGTCGGAAATTCTTACCGTTTCCATTACGCGTAGCTTAGTTGGCTTTGATACCGTGCAAGCTGTGTGACGCGTCCTTGACGGTGAAGAAGACAACATCGCCGGCAGCAGTCGCCTTGCCGGCGTGCACCGTGTTGGCGGGAATGTAGACGACCGATCCGGGCGTCACGTCCATTTCCTTCCCGGCGATGTTGGCGTGGAAGGTTCCTTCCAGAATGTAGATCCACTGCTCGTTCGGATGCGAATGCGGCTCAGCGCCGGTGCCGGCCTTCATGCGCATCAGGCCGACGATCATGCGATCGCCTTCCACGCACGGTCCGTGCGCTGTCGAATAAGCAGGACCGCCCATGATTTTCTGCACTGTCCCGAGATCGAAGACATATTCGCCCGGAGCGGCGCGTTTGGCGCCTGGCGTACGTGCGGCCGGTTGATTGGACATGGCGTTCTCCTCGCGACGACGTTGTTTTGCAAGATGTTAGTTGACGCTGCGTGGGCGCGCCAGTAGAGGCGGGGCTCAGTATTCGCGTTTCGACGCGGCACCACCATTCGGCCAAGGTCGCTACTAAGCTCTGGCGACCCACGATTCGGAGAACAATCACGAATGATGCCGGTTCGTTTCGCGGTCGTCGTGCTGGCCTTTGTCTGGCTTGGCGGTTGTGCCGATTCCTATGCGCCCAAGGGGGAGCCGAGTTTCTACCGTAACCTGGCACAGCAGGGAGCGGAACTCGATGCGGCCGCCGCCGCCTCGATGATCTCGGGGTATCGCGCCAACAACGGGCTGCCCGCGGTTACGCTCGATACTGAGTTGATGCGGCTCGCGCAGGCGCAGGCCGAGATCATGGCCAAGCGCGACAAACTCGACCACGGGGCCGGCAAACCCTTCGTGCAACGTCTGAAAGCCTCCGGCTACGATGCCAAAACGGCAGCCGAGAACATCAGCGCCGGCTACCATACACTGGCTGAGGCATTTTCCGGCTGGCGCGACTCGAGCCCGCACCGGGCCAACATGCTGCTCGCAGGCGCTACCCGCATGGGCATCGCTGCGGTCTACACACCGGCTTCGAAGTACAAGGTCTATTGGTCATTGATCCTGGCCGAACCGGACGGAAACAAGAGCTAGCGCAATCGGTTTGCCTGCTGGCTTCACATCAGATTGAATTGGGCCGCGAATAAGAAAGGGAGCGCAATGGGCAGCCTCGGCCTTTCGTTGATTGCATTTGCATGCATTTTCGGAGCGACGCTGCTCGGCATGTATCTTCGCGTCCTATTGCCGGCGGAGCATCTGAGTACAGAATCGAGGGATGCTATCAGGCTCAGTATGGGCGTTATCGGGACCATGGCCGCGCTTGTTCTCGGCCTCCTGATCGCTTCAGCAAAGGGTACGTATGATGCGAAGAACAACCAGATCAGACAACTGACCGTCGATATTATCGTTCTCGATCAACTTCTCGCTCAATATGGCCCCGAAACTCACGACCTCCGGGATCTTCTGCGCCGCGGCGCCGCTTCATTGGCTGATCGAATATGGAGCGAGCGCGACGTGGCGACGGCCACTAAAACGGCTTTCGCTATGACGGGTGAAGCAGAGGCTTTCCTTCACAAGGTCGAAGAACTTGCGCCGCAAACCGAGGTCCAGCGTTCGATCCGGGCGCGAGCGATCACGACGCTTACGGACCTGGCGCAAACGCGTTTGTCGCTTTATGCGCAACCTGGCAATGCAATTCCTTGGCCGTTCCTGGTGCTGCTGGTGTTCTGGCTCGCGATCATATTTGCGAGTTTCAGCCTGTTTGTCCCGCCCAATCCGATTGTCGTAGTCTCATTTTTTGTTTGCGCGTTCTCTGCTGCCGGAGCGCTCTTTCTTATTTTCGAACTCGACGGGCCCTTCACTGGGTTGATGACAATTTCGGATCTACCGCTGCGCCACGCGCTCGGGCCGATTTGATCCTGCTGGACCTTGTCCGGTCCGCTGACTAGTTTGGGGCCATGCCGTTACTGCCTCGCGTCAAGGATTACGACTCTCTCTATCGCCAATTTCGCTGGCAGGTGCCGGTCCGTTACAATATCGGCGTCGATGTCTGCGACCGCTGGGCGGCAAATGAGCCTGATCGCCTTGCTATCCTGCACGCACGCGCGGATGGGCGCGACGAATACATCACCTACGGCTGGCTGCGTGAAACGTCCAACCGGCTCGCAAATGTGCTGCGCGCGCGGGGGACCGCGCGTGGCGATCGCGTTGCGATTCTGCTGCCGCAGTCGCCCGAAGTCGCTGCCATCCACATCGCGATCTATAAACTTGGCGCTGTGGCTCTGCCGCTGGCGGTGCTGTTCGGTACTGATGCGCTGTCTTATCGGCTGCAGAATTCCGGCGCTGCTGCGCTGATCACCAATGCGCGCGGTGCAGAACGCATCGCCGAGATCAGCAAAGATCTGCCTGCGCTCAAGGTGCTTTTGTCTCTCGACGGCGCCGGCAATGGCGCGCTCGGATTTTCTGATGAATTGGCGCGTGCGTCGTCGCAATTCACGCCGGTGGATACCTCCGCTGACGATCCGGCGATGATGGTCTACACCTCCGGCACCACCGGCCAGCCGAAGGGCGCTTTGCACGGCCACCGCGTGCTCATTGGCCATTTTCCCGGTGTTGAAACGCATCACGATTTCTTCCCGCAACCAGGCGACCGCATCTGGACGCCGGCAGATTGGGCCTGGGCGGGCGGCTTGCTCAATGTTTTATTGCCGGGCCTGCACTATGGCGTCCCGGTTGTGGCACGGCGCTTTGAGAAATTCGATCCGGAGGAAGCCTTCGCGCTGATCGCGCGCGCGCAAATCCGCAATGCCTTCATCCCGCCGACCGCGTTGCGCATGTTGCGCGCCGCGCCGAATCCAAAAGGTCGCTATGCCATCAATATGCGTTCAATCGGCTCCGGTGGGGAATCGCTTGGCGCCGAAACCTACGAATGGGGTAAATCGGCCTTCGGTCTGGTGATCAACGAATTCTACGGCCAAACCGAATGCAACATCGTGCTCTCGGCTTGCAGCGCGATCGGCGTGTCAAAGCCGAGTGCAATCGGCAAGCCGGTCGCCGGCCACACCGTCGCAATCATCGACGCGGCCGGAAATCCGCTGAACGTAGGGGAACCGGGCCAGATCGCTGTCAAACGCCCAGATCCCGTGATGTTCCTGGAATACTGGGGCAAGCCGGAGGCCACGCGCGACAAGTTCATCGGCGAGTGGATGACCACCGGCGATCAGGGCGTGATGGACGAAGAGGGTTATGTCAGTTTCGTCGGGCGCGATGACGACGTCATCACGTCAGCCGGCTTCCGCATCGGGCCGGGCGAGATCGAAGACTGTCTCATCCGTCATCCCGCCGTGGCTCTCGCCGCGGCGGTTGGCAAGCCCGACGCGCTGCGCACAGAAATCGTCAAAGCCTTCATTGTGCTCAAGAAAGGCTACGCTGCGTCCGACGCGCTGGCGTCCGAGATCCAGGGCTTCGTCAAAACGCGATTGTCGGCGCACGAATATCCGCGCGAGGTCGCGTTCATCGAGGACATGCCGATGACAACGACGGGCAAGGTCATCAGGCGCTTGTTGCGCGACCGGGCCTGATACTGGCGCGATTGGTCCAGCCGCAAGCTCAGCCCAGCTTTGCGACGTCGGCAAGGATGCTTTCGACTGCCTCGCGCTCGGCAGGCCCGAGTGCGCCCTGGGGCGGGACGGGTTCGCCGACCGCGTAGCCCTGGATCTGCAATCCGGCCTTGATGCACGCCGCAAGGTTGAATCGTGCGAACGCCTCATTGATGCGCCAGAGGTCGCGCTGCAGCCTCATCGCCTCCGGCCATTTCCCCGCACGACACAGATCATAGAGCTGGACACTCTGGCGCGGCACGATGCAGGCAGGGCCCGCCATCCAACCGACACCGCCGATCAGCATCACCGCCGCGGGAATGTGCGCCGAGGCCGAAAAGACCTTCATGCGCGGCGTACGGTTCATGATCGACAGCAGGCGGCCGGTGTTGGTCGATGCATCCTTGATGTACTGGATGCGCGGGTGCTCCGAGAGACGCGCGATGACATCGAGCGAAAGGTCGCTGCGCTGGAATTGCGGATTGGTGTAGAGCGCAACCGGAATGTCGACGGCGTCTGCGATTGCGCGAAAGTAGGATTCGATCTGCGCGTCCTTTAGCGGGAAGTACGCTTCCAAAATGGCCAGGATGCCGTCGGCGCCGAGCTTTTGATAGGTCTTTGCCTGTTCGATTGCATCCGCCGTAACGGTTGACGCGACACCGGCGATCACCGGCACTCGTTTTCCAGCCGCTTCAACCGTCGCGCGGACGACCGCTTCACGCTGCGCGCGATTGAGATAGGCAAATTCACCCGTCGAGCCCAGCGGCGTCAGGCCGTGCACGCCCGCTTTAATCAGATCGGACGCGAGCTTGCCGAGCACGTCAGTGAGGATTTTCCCTTGTGCGTCGATGGGCGAGACGAGATAGGGAAATACGCCGTGGAAGTTGCTCATGCGTTACCTAAAAGACCCACATTGCCTCGGGCGGAAACTCGACATAGTGCTCGCCCGGCTCGAGCGGCGCTGAGGCATAGGCGCGCACACTCAAATTCTCGCGTGCGAACACGAGCTCCCATCGCTCGCCAAGATACATTGGCGCCTTGAGCTCCATTTTCAGGCGATTGGGACCCGGGTTCGAGGTACAGCGGACGCGTTCGATGCGGATGATGCCCGTTGCCTTTCCACCTGACGCTACTTTGGTGCGCGCGATGCCGGTGAGGCGCTCACCGAACAATTCGATCGTCGCGCGTCCGCCCGAATTTTCCACCAATTTGCCGTCAAGCCGGTCGTTGCTGCCCATGAATTCCGCCGCAAACAACGTCGCGGGCTCATTATAAAGTGCGGTCGGTGCGCCTTCCTGCGCGACGACGCCGGCATCGAGCAGCACAATGCGATCGGCAATAGCCATTGCTTCCACCTGATCGTGGGTGACGTGAATGGCGGAGAGGCCGAGTGTGACGATCAGCGTACGCAGCCAGGCGCGCGCTTCCTCGCGAAGCTTGGCATCGAGATTGGACAAGGGCTCATCGAGCAGGATCACCGGCGGCTCATAAACAAGCGCGCGCGCGATGGCGACACGCTGTTGCTGCCCACCCGACAATTGATGCGGATAGCGCGCACCAAGATGGCCAAGTCCGATCTGCGACAAGGTCTTTTCGACCCGTGTCTTGATCTCCGCGGCGGATACCCCGCGCAGCTTCAGGCCATAGGCGACGTTGTCAAAAACGGTTCGGTGCGGCCACAGCGCATAGGACTGGAAGACAAGGCCCAGACCGCGTTCTTCCGCCGGCAATTCAACTTCGTGTGCGGCGTCGAAGAAGACACGGTCGCCGATGGCAATCGATCCGCTGTGGGGCGTCTCCAGCCCGGCAATGGCACGCAACAATGTGGTCTTGCCGCTGCCGGAAGGCCCAAGCAGCGCCACAACCTCGCCTGCCGGCACGGCGACCGAGACGCCCTTGAGGATTTCGTTGTCGCCCAGGCGAAGAGCGACGTCCTTGACGGTAAGGTCAGCCATGCAGGCGCACTCCAAGTCGAACAGCGACGGCAAGGCCGACGCCGATCATGAGCACATTAACGACGGACAACGCCGACACCAGATCGATGGCGCCGGTGCCCCACAATGATACGAGAAGGGAGCCGATAACCTCTGTGCCTGGGCCAAGAAGATAGATGCCAGTCGAGTATTCACGCACAAAGATCAGAAAGATCAAAAGCCAGCTCGCCAGCATGCCATATCTGATCAGCGGCACGGTGACGTCGCGTTTCACGCGCAGATCGTTGGCGCCGGCGGTGCGTGCGGCTTCTTCCAGTTCCGGAGCCACCTGAAGCAGCGTGCCGGACACCAGCCGCATCCCGTAAGCGAGCCAGACAATCGTGTAGGCGAGCCAGATCGAGACCATCGTCGATTTCAGCGGCGACAGGAACGGCACAAAGAGAAACACCCACAACAGCGCGCGACCGGCAACAAGACCGGGCATGGCGCGCGGCACCATCACGAGGTAATCGACAAGCCTGGTCCAGCCTGAATTCCAGCGATGCACCGCGAGCGCAATCGCGGTGTACCACGCGACGGCCACCGCACCGCCGATCACGCCGATGCCAAGCGTGTTGAGGATGCCGCGAATGACATTCGGATATTCGGTCAGTTCGCGATAGTGATCGAGCGTGAGTACATCAAGCAACTTCACGCCTTCGCCCCAGGTCACCACGAAGGAGCGGAGCGTGATTCCGAACAACGGCACCACGACGGTGACAAAGAGCCACAGCATGATTGCGCCGAAGGCAAACCAGCGCCAGCCATGGAGACGCAGCGGTTGCGTCTTGAGGCCCTTGCCGCGCACCGAAACGTAGCGCTGCGCCTGACGAAGCAGCAGGCGCTGCATGAACACGAGCGGCGCGGTGATGGCGATGATCGCGACCACGACCACGGCCATCAGCTGGTAGGACGGCACCCCCAGCTTGTTGGTGAGCTTGTACAGGTAGGTCGACAGCACGAGCACGTCCTGCGGATCGCCAAGGACCAACGGCAATCCGAACAGCTCAAAGCCAAGGAAAAACACCAGCACGCCGGCAAACAAAATTGCCGGCAGGATCATCGGCAGACTGACATTGACGGCGACACGAAACGGATTGGCGCCGGAAACGCGCGCGGCTTCTTCGAGATCGGTGCTCAGGCCACGCAAGGCTGCGGCACTGTAGAGATAGACATGCGGTACATGCGTCAGGCCGGCGATCACGATGAGTGCCAGCAGCGAATACAGGTTCCACGGCACGAAGCCGAGGATGTCCTTGGCGAGCGTCGAGAAAATTCCGACCGGGCCGATTGCGACCACATAACCGAACGCAATCACTACTGCTGAAACGAAGATCGGGATCAGTATCAGTGGTTCAAGATATTCCCGTCCCGGGACGTCGGTACGCACCATCAGGAAAGCGAGGAGCGCGCCGAGGGGCACGGCGATTGCAGCCATGCCGCCGGCAATCGTGATGGTTGTCCAGAATGCCTGCCAGAAATCAGGATCTGCAAAAACAAAGGAATAGGCGAGGAACCCCGCCTGCGCCGAAGGATCAAAAAATGGTGCGGTGAGGAAGCTTTGGTAAATTACAAGCGATAGCGGCGCCAACACGGCCAGTGTGGTGACGCCGATCACGAGCAAGCGGTACACGACAATGGGCATGCGCGCCCTTGGTTCGCCGCGCCCAAATGGGGCAGGGATGCTTACTGTCCCTTCTTCGCCTGCTGCCACTTCGACAGAAAAGCGAGCCGTTTAGCCTGATCGAGATTTTCCAGCAGCGTCTGGTCAATTGCCACCGGGCGCGCCTTGTCGCCAATCAGCTGGGTGACGCCCTTGATCGTCGCCTCGCCCTCGACGTCGGCGCGCAGTGAATAGAGATCGGCCTTGTTGGCGATGATCTCCTGACCGCGCTTCGACAACATGTAGTCGAGGAAGAGTTTGCCGGCGTTCGGGTTCTTGGCTTTCTTGGAGATGAAAGCGACGCGCGACGTCACCATCGTATAGTCGTTCGGCAGGATGATCCCGAGGTTGGGGTCTTTCTTGGAGCGCCCGAGCGCGTAGGAGCCGAAGATGCCGTAGGCAATCAGATGTTCGCCGGAGGTGACGCGCTCCATCATTGCGCCGGCGCTGGTGTAAAGTTTTGCCTGTGCCTTGCCCATGGCTTTGAAAAGATCCCAGGCCTGCGGGAAATCCTTGATGTCTTCGTTGCAGAAGAGGTAGCCGACGCCGGAACGCTCCGGATCGTATGCCGTGATCTTGCCTTTGTAGAAATCGGTCTTGGCGTCGAGGAGCTTCAGCAGAGCGGTGTGATTTTTTGGCACGTCGCCTTCCGGCACGAGGCGCTTGTTATACACAAAAGCGATCGGCTCATAGGTCGTGCCGTAAGCGGAGTCTTTCCACACGGCCCACTTCGGCAAAGACTTGATTTCGGGCGACGCATAAGTCGCGGCCTGTCCGTCGGCAACCAGCTTCACTTGCAGGTCCATGGCCGATGACCACAGCACGTCGGCGGTGCCGTTGTTCGCCGCCGCTTCCGCGATGAAGCGGTTGTACAGCTCGGTGGAATTGAGATCGGAATATTCGACCGTGATGCCGGGATAGAGCGCCTCGAAGTCCTTGATCAAAGGGTTCGCGGCGACCGCATCGGTGGTCGCATAGATCACCACCTTGCCCTCTTTCTTGGCGGCATCGACGATCTGGGCGTAGTCGGCCGGATAGCCTTGCGGCACCTGCGCCTGCGCGCCGGTCCCCAAAGCCAGCGCGATTGCGATGAAAGCCGAGGATAGTACGTGTCGCATGGGAACTCCCTGGTGACGTTTTCTCGGCGTCTGCCCCGTGACGCCATTTCCCGGATGCTACTCCAGCACTTCCGCGCCCGCATAGGGGCCTGCCAAAACGAAAGCCCCCGTCTCACGTAGACGGGGGCCGTTCGCCAGTTGTACGCAGCGCTCAGTGCGCCAGCGGGTCGGGACGAACCTGGATATGGACGGCGCGCGGGCTCGAACCCTTGCCGGTTTCCATCAGCCACGGCGTGCGATCGCCATTGGTGCTCCACAGGCCGCGGCCTTTCCAGCCGGCATTCGGATCGTCGATGCGAGCGTCGAGACCCTTGGCATAGAAGCCCATGGGGTACGGAATGCGCAGCATGACCATCTTGCCGTTTTTCAACGCGACGAAGCCGTCGTTGAGATTGGCGGTGGAGATCGGAATGTTCTCGCCAAGCCCAACCGCGTTGTGCTGGTCGACCCAGGTGTAATAGCTCGCTTCAACGCTTCTATCCTCGAAGCCTTCGAAGCCGGGGCCGGGATATTTGTAGAATTTCCAGCCCTCGGGGCAGTGATTGCCGGTGGCGTTTGGACCGTTGAGAGGGCCCTTACATAGACTGCGGTCAAAGCTGACGAGATGTCCGCTCGACTCCGAACCCCACGCCACGCCGTTGGCGTCGATGTCACCGCCGCGGATTCCGATACCGGGCTTGGGCACCGCAAAAAACTCCGACAGCTGCGTCTTCGGATCAAACCGCATGAAGCCGGCCTGGCCACCGAACACACCGACCGTGTACCAGATCGAGCCGTCCTTCGGATGCGGCATCACAGCGTAGGGTCCTGAACCGCCGGTGATTCGCGTGTCCCTTCCGGCATCGGCCGGCTGGCCCGGCTCGGTATAGTCATCACGCTTGCCGTTGCCGTTGGTGTCGAGAATGAACGGCGTCCAGCCGATTGCTTTCTGCGCGTCGTGCGTTTCATCCCACACTTTTGTGTTGACCCAACCTGCGACCGGGCCGGTGCCGGAGAGCCACAAGGTATTGTCGGCGTCGTAGCCGAACTGCGGGTGATGCGTGCCGAAACAGGTGTCGATGAATTCGTATTTCATCGTCTTCGGATCGAGCATCGCGACCTGACGTGGACTTTTGTCAAGCGGGAGTACCTTTGCGTACTGGTTGTCCGAACCTTTCTTGCACCAGTCCGGGTTGTCCATGCCGCGCACCGTTGCCGCGAGCCAGATGCGGCCCTGCTTGTCGAACATGGAATTGTGATTGTTGGCGCGCGTGTCCCATAGAACTTCGCTGCCCCAATATGGAGAATCCGCCGTCGGCTTGACCGCGCCGGCATGACCAGGCCCGAGCGACACCGGCATTTCGGGGTCGCGCACAGGCATCTTGAAGAACGAAACCTTGTTCGTCTTCGGATCGAGTATCGGCATGTTATCCGTCGAATATTCCGGTGAGCCGTACAGCGGCCCGTTTGCATTCACGGTCGGATTACGACGGTCGGACGAAATCAGATCGTGCAGATACTTGTCGGGTTTTGACCATTCCCACGATGTGATGACGATGTTGCGTTCCTCGCCCTCGGGCCGCGGGGGCTTGCTCTTTGGCAGCTCGCCCTTGGCGATGCGGTCGGTCCAGTCGCCGAAATATTTGTATGGCACGCCGCCGAATTGGCCGGCGATCCGGTTTGTCATCATCTCACCGGATTGTCCGGACAGGATACGGCGTTGCCATGCCTCCGCACCTGACTCGAATTTGCCAAGCGCTGCGGGAATTGTACGCGTCGCTTCCTGACCGAGCTGATGGCAGCCGATGCAGTCGACATTGTTCATCTGGCGTAGCCAGTTGTCTTGCGTGATGTTCTTGGGAATGTCGGTTGAACCGCCAAAGTCGCTTGCCGGCGGAATCTTCAGCAACGCATACCAGTAGGCCGCCGGATAATAGTGCGCGGCGGCCGCATCGCTCGGCGCAACTATTGCCGTGAGATTAAGAGTAGCGCCCGGCTTAGCGGACACTTTATTAGAGTCGATCAACCCATACCCGCGCACCCAAACACTGTAGTTTGCGGCCGGAAGATCGGGGATGAGGTAGCGGCCCTGGTCGTCGGTCACGACGATGCGGGCGAATTTCGTGGGTAAATCTGTCGTCTCGGCAATGACCCAGACGCCTGCTTCCGCGCCTTTCGAGCTGCTGACAACGCCGCCGATGTCGGTGGCGCCGACATCCACACGCTGCTGCGCGTGCAGTCCGGGGGAGTACAGGAACGTCAGGACTGAAAGGAAAACAAACGCCAGCAAGCGCCGAAGCGCTTCAGCCAAATGCAACATGGGTCGCCCTCCCTGGCACTGAAGCCGGCTAGCCACCGGCTTTTATTTGTACAAGCCTAACAAAGCCGGTGGGCAGCGTCCTGCAATTTTTGTGTCGAGAATTTTTTTTCAGCCGGCGAAACCGCCGCCGTCCAGGAACGCTTGCTCTTCCGGGGTGGTGGTGCGGCCGAGCGCGGCATTGCGATGCGGGAACCGGCCGAAGCGCCGGATGATGTCCGCGTGAATTTCCGCCCATTTGAGGTTTTCGGCGTCGCCGATCGCCTTGTTGAGCGCGATGCAGCGTTCCTGATCGGCGAGGTCTTCCGAATGCTCGAACGGGAGGTAAAAGAAGCCGCGCAGTCCTTTCGGTACCTGGCTGTCGAAGCCGCGAACGATGGCACCGGCTGTGATGGCGCGCGCCAGAGGGTCCGTTGCGAAGGCGCGTGCGTCGGCGCGGAACATATTGCGGGGGAACTGGTCGAGCAGAATCAGCAGGGCCAGCGCGCCTTGCGCGCTTTGCTCCCAGTCAGAAAGCTTCCCGGCGGCGGCCGCTTCGTAGGTGTCGAAGAATCGCTCGCGAATCTGCTTTGTCGAAGACATCGTCCTTGGTGAACCAGCGGTCCGGTCCCGCGGCTTGCCAAAACGTCACCACTTCAGCAGCGCTCGCGACCATCGGCATTCCAGGTCAATTGACTGTCTGCTGGACGGCTTCGTCGCGCAGGGCACGGCGCAGGATCTTGCCGACACTGGTCTTCGGCAACTCGCTGCGGAACTCGATGTATTTTGGCACCTTGTAGCTTGCGAGCCGGGTGGCCAGGAAGGTCCGCAATTCGGCCTGGGTGAGGTCCGAGCTTTTCTTGACGACGAACATCTTGCCCACCTCTCCCGAATGTTCGTCGGGGACGCCGACCAACGCGCATTCCATCAGGCCGCCCTGACTCATAGCCACGTCTTCGACCTCGTTCGGAAATACCTTGAAGCCGGAAACGGTGATCATGTCCTTCTTGCGATCGACGATACGAATCCGGCCTTGGATATCCATCACACCGATGTCGCCCGTCCGGAAGAAACCGTCATCGGTCATCGCTTTCGCTGTCTCATCCGGGCGCTGCCAATAACCCGCCATCACCTGCGGGCCGCGCGCGCAAATTTCGCCCTGTTCGCCGTTCCCCAGCTCGTGGCCATCATCGTCGCGAATCGAGATCTCGGTCGAAGGCAGTGGCAATCCGATGGTGCCGGTCCACTCCGCTATGTCGCCGCGATTACAGGTGAGCACCGGCGAGGTTTCCGATAGGCCGTAGCCTTCAATGATCGGCTTGCCGGTGGCTTTGACCCAGGCATCGGCAACGGATTTCTGCACCGCCATGCCGCCGCCGATCGCAACCTTGAGCATGCTCCAGTCGATCTTGCCGAAATCGGGATGGTGCAGCAGCGCGTTGTAAAGCGTGTTCACCGCCGGGAAGAAGTTCACCTTGTAATGACGGATGTCCTTGATGACGCCGGCAATATCGCGCGGATTTGTGATGAGAAGGCACATTGCGCCCGCGCGTACGCCGAACAGGAAGCACGCCGTCAGTGCGAAGATGTGATAGAGCGGCAGCGCGGTGACGATAATCAGGTGGTCGGTTCTGGGCGGCATATCGACCATCGGCTGATTCCACGCCTCCACCTGCAGCATGTTGGCGACGAGATTACGGTGCGTCAGCATGGCGCCCTTGGCGATACCTGTGGTGCCGCCCGTGTATTGCAGGAAGGCGATATCATTGGCGTCGATCGCGGCCGGCGTGAAACCGGACTTGCGGCCACTCGCAAGGGCGTCATTGAACATGGTGGCTTCAGGGATTGCGTAAGCCGGCACCATTTTCTTGACGTAACGAACCACGATGTTGACCAGCATGCCTTTCACGCTGCCGAGCATGTCGCCCAAACTTGCGACCACGACATGTTTGACTGGCGTCCTCGGAAGCGCCTGCTGGAGCACCGCGGCGAAATTTTCCAGGACAATGATCGCTTCGACGCCGGCGTCGGTGAGCTGGAATTCAAGCTCGCGCGGCTTGTAAAGCGGATTGACGTTCACCACCGTGCAGCCGGCGCGCAAAATGCCGGCGATCGCGACGGGATATTGCAGAACATTCGGCATCATGATGGCGACGCGAGCGCCGCGCTTCAGTCCGCGGCTTTGCAACCATGCGGCAAACGCGCGCGAGGTCTCGTCGAGCTCAGCATAGGTCAAGGCCTTGCCCATGCAGACACAGGCGTCACGGTCTGCGTAGGCCTTGAAGCCTTCCTCCAGCATCGCCACCAGCGAGGGATAGCGCGACGGGTCAATCGTGGCGGGAACGCCCGGCGGGTAGTGCCGCAGCCAAAGCCGTTCCATGCGTTTCCCCCGGCGCCGGCCTTTTGATTGGCAAGCCGGCGATCGATTCTCCGTCAGTGCGAGTCTAACCAGCCTGGCATCCGGTGACGAGAGGCTCCGGCATGCTACCGGCCGCCGAACGGTATCAGCGGATTTTCAGTCAGCGCCGTGCGGTCCGGGCGGTCGGGGGCGGCGATGCCGAGAAAGGCCTCGAACAAGTCCCGTACCGTGCGTTCCGGCAGGTCGCGGGTGATGAAGACCAGCCGGGTTCGGTGGTCGTCATCGGGCCAGCTGTCGAGCCGCGCGGTCGGGTGGAAGACGTGTTGAACGCCATGCACAACGACCGGCGTATCAGGCATTTCGGCCAGCTTTACGATGCCCTTGACGCGCAGGAGCTTGGCGCCATGCGTCGCGCGCAACAGCTCAAGGAACATTTCCAGCGTGCCGGCGGGGATCGCTTCGTCGCTGGTCAGGACAAAAGACCCGATATGCTCGTCGTGCCGATTGACGTCGTGCTGGTGATGATGGTGGTCGCCGGCATAGGCCTCGGCTGCGAGCCATTTCTTGACATCAGGAATCTTCTTGTCGGGATCGTAAAGTCCGCTGCCAAGAAGCCGGTCGGGCGTTGCCTCGCCTTTCGCCGCGTTGAGGATGGGTGCCGCCGGGTTCAGCGCTCGCAATCGCGCGACCATGCGCTCGCATTGCGACAAATCTGCAAGGTCGGTCTTGGTCAGGACGATGCGGTCGGCGACCGCCGCCTGCTTGACCGCTTCGGCATGGGCGTCAAGCGTCGCTTCGCCGTTGACCGCATCGATCACCGTCACGACACCGTCGAGCCGGTAGCGCAGCAAGAGATAGGGATGCGACATGGCGGTGTGCAAAACCGGAGCCGGATCGGCGAGCCCGGTCGTCTCCAGGAGGACACGCCGGAATTTGCAACGGCGGTTATCGAGATCGCGCAGCAGCGTTTCCAGCGCATCGACGAGGTCGCCGCGCATCGTGCAGCACAGGCACCCCGATTGCAGCAGCACCATGTTGTCGCCGGCATATTCGACCAGCAGGTGGTCGAGCGATACCTCGCCAAATTCGTTGATGATGACGGCGGTCTCCGCGAGCGCGGGATCCTTCAGCATCCGATTGAGCAACGTAGTCTTGCCGGCGCCGAGGAACCCGGTGAGCACGGTCAGCGGTATCGGCGTCGGCGGTTGGCGCCGGTCGGCGCTCAGCCCGGGCTCGCTCATTGATTGGCCGAAGTGACTTTCGGTTTGGCCTGCTTTGCGGGCTTGGCGGTCTTCGCTGCCTTGGCTGCCTTGCCCGAGACGTCGGTCTTGGCCGCCTTCTCAGGACCTTCGGTCTTGGCGACGGCTTTCTTTTTCTTCTTCGGCGCGGCGCTTGCGGTCTGCACGACCGTATCCGGATGGTCGGCCGGCCCCGTGAACACCACGACCGGCGGGGTCGTTTCCACCGGCGGTCCAAGCACGAATTTGCCATTCGCGGGCTTCAGGCTCGACAGCATGAAGGCCTGCTGACCACCCTCGGATTCATTGCCGGCGCTGGTCGCTTCTTCCGGCTCTTCCTCGTTCTCTTCGGAGGGCGGCTTGCGGCGATGGCCGCCGCACATTTCTTCTCGCAGATTGGGCGGCTGCGCATCGACCGGGGCCAGCGCGTCGACGGTGCCGAGCGAGGGCGTCAGCCAGGCCAGGCCGCCGCTATTGAATCCGCGCTCAAGCAGCTGGGCCGCCTTTTGTGCGCGCACTGCACCAGACCAGGATCCGAGGACGACCGCAATCAACCGGCGGCCGTTGCGCGTGGCAGATGCAACAACGTTGTAACCGGAGGCACAGATGAAACCGGTCTTCATGCCGTCGGCGCCGGGATAGCGATCGATCAGCGCGTTGTAATTTCGCATCACACGGTTGCCGTAACGAATCGACGAGATGTGCCAATAGCTGTCGTATTCCGGAAACTCGCGGATGAGCGCGCGCGCCAATATTGCGAGGTCGCGTGCCGAGGTAACGTGATTTTCCGCCGGCAGCCCGTTCGGGTTGACGAAGTTGCTTTGCGTCATGCCGAGCCGCCGGGCATTGGCATTCATCAGGTCGGCGAAGCCGCCGATTGAACCGCCGACGCCTTCTGCGATGGCAACCGCCATGTCATTCGCCGACTTCACCATCAGCATCTTCAGCGCGTTATCGATCGTCACAGTCGTGCCGACGTTGAAGCCCATTTTGGTCGGCTGCTGGGCCGCTGCATTGCGCGACACTGTGAGGAGAGTGTTGAGCGAGATGCGGCCTTCTTTGATGGCGCGCAGCGTCGTGTACGCCGTCATTATTTTGGTGACCGAGGCGGGGTACCACGGATATGTGGCATTCTCCGCGTGCAGGACCTTGCCGGTCGAGGCCTCGATGAGGAGTTGTGCTTCGGCTTGCGCGCGGTCGGCGCCGGCGAGCGACAGCAAGACGGCGGCCAGGCCGAGGATCATGACGCGAGAGCGGCGGAGTGGAAAAACCATCATCGTTCGCGGTTCAGGGTCCAAGGCCTCAGAAACGGGAAGTTCCATAGGTGGCTGCGCTAGGCTATCTAAGCTTTGGATGGTAGGCAAAGCCAGTGAACGGCAGCTTCGTATTTATGGTGACTCGTAGCTCATTGCCGAGGAAAGCGACCAAAGTTCGGCAAAGGAGGCAGCAATGACGGCCTGTATTGTCGGGTGGGCCCACACCCCCTTCGGTAAACTGAGCGGTGAGACCGTCGAAAGCCTGATCGTGCGGGTGGCCGGCGATGCGCTGGCTGACGCCGGCATCAGTCCCAAGGACGTCGACGAGATCGTGCTTGGCCACTTCAACGCGGGTTTTTCCGCGCAGGATTTTACCGCCTCGCTGGTCCTCCAGGCCTCACCCGATCTGCGGTTCAAACGTGCAACGCGAGTGGAGAATGCCTGTGCCACCGGCTCGGCTGCCGTGCACCAGGGCATCAAGACGATCGATGCCCGCGCCGCGCGCATCGTCCTCGTCGTCGGCGCCGAGCAGATGACAGCAACGCCCGCGCCGGAAATCGGACGCAACCTGCTCAAAGCTTCGTATGTGCGCGAGGAAGCCGATATCGACGGAGGCTTCGCAGGAATTTTCGGGAAGATAGCCGGGCTCTATTTCCAAAAATGGGGCGATCAGTCGGATGCGCTGGCCATGATCGCCGCCAAGAACCACAAGAATGGCGTCGGCAATCCTTATGCTCAGATGCGCAAGGATCTGGGCTACGATTTCTGCCGCACCGAGAGCGAGAAGAATCCGTTTGTGGCCGGTCCGCTCAAGCGCACGGACTGCTCGTTGGTGTCGGATGGTGCCGCTGCCGTCGTGCTCGCCGACGTCGAAACCGCGCTCAAGCTGAAAAAGGCGATCGCCTTTCGCGCTGCTGCGCACGTGCAGGATTTTCTGCCGATGTCAAAGCGAGACATCCTCAAATTCGAAGGTTGCGCGCAGGCCTGGCAACAGGCGCTCGGCAAGGCGGGACTTAAACTCGCTGACTTGTCATTTGTGGAGACGCACGACTGCTTCACGATCGCGGAATTGATCGAATATGAAGCCATGGGTCTGACCGCCGAGGGGCAGGGCGCCCGTGCCATCATCGAAGGCTGGACTCAGAAAGACGGAAGACTGCCGGTGAATCCTTCGGGTGGATTGAAGGCAAAGGGCCATCCGATCGGCGCAACCGGCGTGTCCATGCACGCGCTTTGCGCGATGCAGCTCACGGGCACCGCTGGGGACCTCCAGGTGAAGAACGCCCGCCTCGGCGGTATCTTCAATATGGGCGGAACGGCGGTGGCGAACTACGTGAGCATTCTCGAGCGCATCAAGTAGCGCCGCAGTCACCTGTACTTGCGTTCGGCAGGAGACGGCAGGAACGACGCGTCGAAAACGTCTTCCAGTTTTGGCTTTGCGGCCTTGAACTTGTGGGTAAGCGCAATCTGGTCGACAGCGCGCGCGAAACGGTCCTGGTCAATGCCGCCATAGCCATTCGCTTTGACTTCCGGCGTGATGATGTTTTCGCGGATCGCCATGTTGAGTCGCTCCAGCTCAAGACTTTTCTTTGCCAGGCTATTGCGCTTGAGCACCGACTCGACGGCGGTTGACGGTTGCCTCACCGTCTCCTTCAGGCCTTTCAGGAAAGCTCGCAGAAAGCCTTTCACGGTGTCGGGATTCTCAGTTGCGAATTTTGAGTTCACGATAATGGCCGTCCCGTACAGGAGGACCCCGTAGTCGGCCATCAGCAGCACGTTGATGTCGTCGACAGGAACGCCTTTCTCTTTGAGATCGACATAGGTGGAGAACGAAATGCCGGTTACGGCGTCAACCTGGCCCGCCGCCAGCATCGGCTCGCGTACCGGGAAGCTGACGTTCTCGATTGTCACCTTGGACGCAACGATATCGTTTGACTTCACAAAGATTGGCCATTGTGCGAAGGCGCCGTCAGCTGCGGGCGCGCCCAGCGTTTTGCCTTCCAGATCCTTGGGCACATAAATACCGCGGCTCTTGCGGCCGATGACCGCGAAGGGCGGCCGGTTGTAGAACATGAACACGGTCTTGATCGGTGTGCCCGGCTTGGCGTCGCGGAACTTGATCAGGGCATTGATGTCAGCGAGTCCCATATCGTAGTTACCCGACGCGACGCGCTCGATCGATTCGAGTGAACCGGCTGACGAGTCGATGCTGACGTCAAGACCTTCCGCCTTGTAGTAGCTCCGGTCGATCGCCACGAGGAACGGCGCCGACGGTCCTTCGATTCTGAAGTCGAGCGTGAATTTCAGTGGGGTTTCTGCCGCCGCAGCGCCGGTCATCAGCGTTGCGGCGAATAGCAGCGCCACCCGGGCCCATTGGCCGATGTGGTGAGCGCTCATCACTCGCTTCCTTCCCCTAATGGTCTGCGCACGCAGCGCTTGTCATGGCCGTGAGCAAAGGACACGACGCCGCAAAGGGCAAGCTGTCGACGCGCAATCATCGGACAATTTACCGCGATATGACTAACGCCGACGATCATTAGGTCTCGCGAAGTTGCTAATCGCGAACGCGGGAAAGACGTATTTGGGATAGACTTGCTGACCGGTTCGGAGGTTCAGTCGATGGCGCCGGTAACGGCCGACAAGCTTGCGCGCGACATTCCGCCGCTGCGGACGCCTTACGCTCCGCCAGACGAGACTCTTGCGAGGGCTTTGCTGGCAACGGCCACTCGTTCGGACGATGCCGAGGCGCGCATAGACGCCCATGCCGGGCGCCTGGTCGAGGCAATCCGCGCCCACATCGGCGGTTTAGGCGGGATTGAGGATTTCCTGCACGCTTATGCCTTGTCCACCAAGGAAGGTCTGGCGCTGATGGTGCTGGCGGAGGCGCTCCTGCGGGTGCCCGACGCGGAGACCGCCGATCGGTTGATTGAGGACAAGCTCAAGGCTGGTGACTGGACGCATCACGAGGCACGCTCGGCGTCCCTTCTGGTGTCGGCGTCAGCCTGGACACTCGGCCTCACCGCGCGCGTTATCCATCCCGGCGAGACGCCGGAAGGGATTGTTGAATCGCTGGTCAAACGGCTTGGATTGCCGGCAGTGCGCGCGGCGACGCGCCAGGCCATGCGTTTGCTTGGTTCGCATTTTGTGCTCGGGCAGACGATCGAGGAGGCGTTATCGCGCGCCGGCTCGCACCGCGAGTTCCTTTATTCGTATGACATGCTGGGTGAGGCTGCCCGTACCGGCGCCGCCGCCGCGCGCTACTTTGAGTCTTACGCTCATGCCATCGATGCGATTGGCAAAAGTGCCGGCAGTGAGGCATTGCCGAAGCGGCCGGGAATCTCCGTAAAATTGTCGGCGCTGCATCCACGTTATGAGCCGCTGTCGCGCCACCGCGTGCTCGATGAACTGGCGCCGAAGCTGCTCGAGCTGGCTCAGTTGGCAAAGCGGCACGGGCTCAATTTCACCGTCGATGCCGAAGAAGCTGACCGGCTTGAATTATCACTCGATGTAATCGCCGCGGTGCTGCGCGATTCCTCGCTCGCGGGCTGGGACGGCTTCGGTCTCGCGATACAGTCCTATCAGAAACGCGCCGGCGCGGTGATCGACTGGATTGCAGAAGCGGCGGAGACGCTCGACCGCCGGCTGATGGTTCGCCTCGTCAAAGGCGCCTATTGGGATACCGAGATCAAGCGCGCGCAGGAGCGGGGGCTTGCCGACTACCCGGTGTTCACGCGCAAGGCGATGACCGATCTCTGCTATCTCGATTGCGTAAGGAAATTACTGGCGGCGCGGCCGCGCCTCTATCCGCAATTCGCAACCCACAACGCATTGACTGTGGCTTGCGTGATCGAAGATGCGGGCGGGACCAGCGGTTACGAATTCCAACGACTGCACGGCATGGGTGAGACGCTGTATGAGGCATTGCTTGAAGATCTGCCGGATTTGACGTGCCGGGTTTACGCGCCGGTCGGAGGTTATTCCGATTTGCTTGCCTACCTGGTGCGCCGGCTCCTCGAGAACGGCGCCAACTCGTCTTTTGTATCGTTGGCAGCCGACCCAAAAGTGCCGATTGAAACGATTCTGCGGCGTCCGCAGAGCTGGATCGCCAACGAGTCTCGTGCGCGCCATTCGCATATTCCGCTGCCTCGCGATCTGTTTGCCCCTGTTCGGCGCAATTCGGCCGGCGTTGAATTCGGTGACCACGCTTCGCTCGAAACGTTAATGTCCGAAATCCGCGCGGCTCCGCAAAGCTCGTCAGCAAAAGCACTGATCGACGGCGTGGCAATCGCCGGGCGGGAGCGGCCGGTCAAGTCGCCAATCGACGGCAAGCCCATCGGCACCGTGCAGGACGGCGATGAAACCATCGTTGCTTCGGCAATCGCCGCGGCTTGCGCTGCCTTTCGCGCATGGAATGCAACGCCGGTTGCGGATCGAGCGTCGGTTCTCGAGCGAGCCGGCGATCTCATCGAGCAAGATCGCGGCCGGCTGATCGCTCTGTTGCAGACAGAGGGCGGCAAGACGATCGACGATTGCGTTTCGGAAGTGCGCGAGGCGGCGGACTATTGTCGCTACTATGCCGCAGAGGCACGACGTACGCTTGCGCCCAGGCAATTGCCGGGCCCGACCGGTGAGAGCAACGAGCTACGCGCGCGCGGCCGCGGTGTGTTTGTATGCATCAGCCCGTGGAATTTTCCTTTGGCTATTTTCACCGGCCAGATTGCCGGTGCGCTTGCCGCCGGCAATTGCGTTGTGGCGAAGCCTGCCGAACAGACACCGCTCATCGCCTTCGAGGCGGTCAAGCTTCTGCACTCTGCTGGCGTGCCGGTGGGGGCGCTGCATCTGGTGCCGGGCGACGGAAAGGTGGGGGCCATGCTCACGGCGGATCGCCGTGTCGCCGGCGTTGTCTTTACCGGCTCGACAGAGGTTGCGCGCACGATCAGCCGCGCACTCGCTGCAAAAGACGGGCCGATCCTGCCGCTGATCGCCGAAACGGGCGGCATCAACGCCATGATCGTCGATGCCACCGCTCTGCCCGAACAGATCACCGATGACGTGATTGCATCGGCGTTTCGATCCGCCGGCCAGCGCTGCTCTGCATTGCGTCTATTGTGCGTGCAGGACGATGTGGCGGACCGTGTATTCGACATGGTCGCGGGTGCTGCGCGCGAGCTCAAGCTTGGGGATCCGCGCGATCCGGCCACCCATGTCGGGCCGGTGATCGATGCCGAGGCCAAGGACAAGCTCGACCGCTGGATTGCCGGCATGGATTCGCGTGGCGCAGTGGTGTTCCGTCTCGACGCCGATCAACCGAAGGGCGGCACCTATGTTGCCCCGGCCATCGTCGAGCTCGACAGCGCGCGCGAGCTCAAGGAAGAAGTGTTCGGACCGGTGCTGCATGTGATGCGCTGGCGTGCGGACGAGCTCGATCAGCTTCTCGATGACATCGCGGCGAACGGCACGGCGCTCACGCTCGGGATCCATTCACGCATCGCGTCGACGGCCGCGCGCATCGCGGAGCGCCTGCCGCACGGGAATGTCTATGTGAACCGCAATATGATCGGCGCCGTAGTCGGCTCGCAGCCGTTCGGCGGCAGCGGATTGTCTGGCACTGGACCAAAGGCGGGCGGCCCCGACTATCTGCACCGTTTGATGGTCGAGCAGGTGGTGACCGTGAATACTGCGGCGTCCGGCGGCAACGCCACGCTGCTGACTGAAGACGAGTAGCGGCGACTCCAGATGCGGATCCCACTCGAGGACATAGCAGAGCGGCTTTCCGGACAAAAACGCCGCTTTTTAGACCCATTTCGCCTGTTAATCGACCAATAACCGTCGCGGCACCGAGGTGCCGGGTCGCTCCTCGGTTGTCGCAGGCGTTAACCGGTTTTGCCCGGGGATCGGATATTGTGGGTCTATGGCTGATTCGGTTGCTCGACTCTATGAGGCGGTGATCGCAGTTCGCGGCAGCGATCCGGAAAAATCGCGCACCGCTCGGCTATTGCGCGCCGGTCGCGCGAAGATGGCCAAGAAGCTTGCCGAAGAGGCGGTCGAAGTCGTCATCGACGCGATGCACGGCCAACCTGAAGCGGTCGTCAGGGAAAGCGCGGATCTGCTTTATAACCTCGTCGTGCTCTGGGTTCACGCCGGCGTGCATCCTGAAGAAGTCTGGGCGGAAATGCGCCGCCGCGAACTGATGTTCGGCATCGCCGAAAAAGTGCCAAAGGATTTGGTCCGCGGCGCGGCACGACGTAAAGTAGTGGCCCTGGAGACCAGGCGCATTCGCAAGCGCCGCTGATCCGTCACAATTCTCCTCACGAGTATTGCGATGACCGTTGAGGCCGCCGAGCCCCGTTCTTTGCTGCGCCGTCTTTATGACTGGTGCCTGGCCGCCGCCCATAAGCCACACGCGCTGTGGACCATGGGCGCGGTATCGTTCGCCGAAAGCTCGTTCTTTCCGGTGCCGCCCGACATCATGCTGATCCCGATGGCGCTGGCGCGACCCGAACGCGCCTATGTGATGGCGGTGTGGTGCACCGTGACGTCGGTCGCCGGCGGTTTGCTCGGTTACAGTATCGGTGCGCTCCTTTACGACTCGGTGGGTGCCTGGCTCATTCACCTCTACGGCTATGGCGACAAGGTTGAGGCCTTTCGAGAGGCCTATGCGCAATGGGGGGCCTGGATCATCCTTCTCAAGGGGCTTACTCCCATTCCGTATAAGATCGTGACAATTACCTCGGGATTTGCCGGCTACAATCTTGGACTATTTCTGCTTTTCTCGATTATCACGCGCGGTGCCCGGTTCTTCGTGCTGGCATTTCTGCTGCACCGTTACGGCGAACGGGCGCGCCATATCATCGAAAAGCGGTTAGGCCTGTGGGTCCTGCTCGGTGGCGCGGTTATCGTCACTGGCATCGTGGCTGCGCTATACTTGATCTAGGAATAGCGTACGGGCCACCGGCTCGCTTTAGAGGCCGGCGGCGCTTTGGCCAGTCATGGGCATCAAACGGGCTTCGACCTTTCATCGGAATTCTGGGGCATTCTCGCTCGCGTTTTTGTTCGCGGTCGGCCTGGTGCTGATTTCGGCAATG
Organism: Hyphomicrobiales bacterium; assembly: GCA_027307405.1. Taxonomy (GTDB): domain Bacteria; phylum Pseudomonadota; class Alphaproteobacteria; order Rhizobiales; family Xanthobacteraceae; genus Pseudolabrys. The sequence goes on from DAHUXA010000002.1 coordinate 49,535, forward strand.
GCAATCGCGCAGGAACAGCCAACCCCAACGCAGAAGCCTCCGCAGAGCGAAGGGTTTTTCGCAACCATCAACCGCTGGTTCGAACAACAGACTGCGAATATGAGCGCATCGTTCAACGACGCGCGCAAGAAGGTCGAAGGATTCAGCAACGCGGCCGGTGATGCCGCCAAGACCACAGTCGAAGGTGCCAAGGATGCTGCCGGCGCGGTCACGCGTATTCCGACACGTCCTGTAAGCGGACACGAGAAATGTCAGCTGGCGCCAAACGGCGCACCTGATTGCGTGGCGGCCGCTAATACAATGTGCAAGGCAAAGGGTTTCGAATCCGGCAAAAGCCTCGATATGACGACCGCCGAGGTGTGTCCGCCCAAGGTCTATATGTCAGGGCGCTCGACCGGGCCTGAGTGCACGACCGAAACCTTCGTATCCCGCGCCATCTGCCAATAGCGCATTTCGGGAGCCAGGCGGTGCTTGTGTCGCCGCCGGGCCTGTGTTTCCGTTTCGCGCATGAACCTTCACGCCAAGCTGATCGAACGCGAGGCTGCCGGGCATCCGGTGACTGTCGGCCTTATCGGCGCCGGCAAGTTCGGCACCATGTTTGCCGCGCAAGCGCGGCTGACCCGCGGCATGCATCTTGTCGCCGTCGCCGATCTCGACGTTGCTCGCGCACGCAGTCAGCTCAAGGCCGCGGGCTGGCCGGATGAGGCCTATGCAGCGGGTTCGCTTGCCGAAGCGCACAAGAAGCGGACAACCTTCGTCACTGACAACGCGGAAGCGTTGATCGCCGATCCGCGGATCGAAGTTATCGTGGAAGCGACCGGCGTTCCGGGTGCAGGTATCCATCATGCGCTCCGCGCGGTCGCCAACGGCAAGCACATCGTCATGGTGAATGTCGAAGCCGATGCTGTGGCGGGCCCGCTGCTTGCGCGCCGCGCCAAGGCCGCCGGGGTCGTTTATTCACTGGCCTGGGGCGATCAGCCCGCACTGATTTGCGAGCACGTCGATTGGGCGCGCGCCGCCGGGTTCAAGGTGATCTGTGCCGGTAAAGGTACGCGGTACGAGCCGCATTATCACAAGTCCAATCCTGACAATGTGTGGGACATCCTCGACAAGTATTTGAACATCTCCGATCGGAAATCGATCAACCCGAAAATGTTCAATTCGTTCGTGGACGGCACCAAATCCGGCATCGAGATGACCGCCGTCTGCAATGCGACCGGGTTGGTGCCGCAGACAACCGGCCTCGGTTTTCCGCCGGCGACGCGCTTCGAGCTCGCCGACATCTGCAAGCCAAAAAGCGATGGCGGCACGCTGGAAAAGGCCGGAGTCACCGAGGTGACCTCGTCGGTCTATCGGGATGGCCGCGACGTTCCGCATCATCTCGCGCTCGGCACGTATGTGGTGTTCGAAGGTGACACCGATTATGCGCGCCGCTGCTTCAAGGAATACGCGATGTTGCCGGATAAGACCGGCAAATACGCAGCGCTTTACCGGCCGATTCACATGATCGGACTGGAGCTCGGCATTTCGGTTGCCAGCGCGGCGCTTCGCAGCGAGCCGACCGGCGCGCCCACCGGATTTCGTTCCGATGTGGTCGCAACCGCCAAACGCGATCTGAAATCCGGCGAAATGCTGGACGGAGAGGGCGGTTTTTGCGTCTGGGGCAAACAGACGCCGGCAGATGTTTCGCTCGAACGTGAATTGCTGCCGCTGGGTCTCGCACATAACGTCAAGCTCAAGGGTGACATCGCCGAAGGGCAGCCGCTTCGCTGGTCGGACGTCGCCTATGATCCGAACGATTCCGCGGTGAAGGTACGCCACGAAATGGAAGCCGCCTTCGGCCGACGGAATGTCGGCGCCGAGCCGGTGTTATGATCTCAACAGAACAGGTCAAACAAACTCAGGGAGGAATGTGATGAAGCACCTGCTGGCCGCAGCCGCGGCGCTTGCCCTCGTAGCGTCGGCGCCGCCCGGACGCGCGGATGACACGAAGCTCACGGTCATCGTGTTCCCGGGAGTTCAAAACCTCCCGATGTTTGCAGCACAGGCGAAGGGCTTCTACGCCAAGCGCGGCCTGGATGTCGATATCAAGTTCACGCCCAATTCCGATGAACTCCGCAACGGACTGGCGGAAGCGCGCTACCATATCGCGCATTCGGCAATCGACAACGCATTCGCTCTCAAGGACAAGGCCAACGCCGATATCGCGGTCGTGCTCGGCGGCGACAACAGCTTCAATCATCTCATTGTTCAGCCCGACATCAAGTCGCTTGCCGATATCAAAGGCAAAACGGTCGCTGTCGATGCGGTCAATACCGCTTACGCTTTTCAGCTGTACGAAATGTTGCGGCAAAAGGGTCTCAATAAAGGTGACTACGAGGTCAAGCCGGTGGGCGGGACTGGGCTGCGTCTGGACGCGATGACAAAGGACAAGACGATGGTCGCTGCCATGCTCAATCCGCCGTTTTCAGTCCGTGCCGAAAAAGCGGGTCTCAAGGACATGGGCACGGCCGCCGCGGCGCTCGGCGCTTACCAAGGCACATCCGCGTTTGTGCTGCGCAACTGGGGCAAGGCAAACACCGACACGTTGGTCAAATACATAGAAGCTTACATCGAGGGACGGCGCTGGAGCTTCGACCCAAAGAACAGAGCCGAGGCTGTGGCGCTGCTGGCGGAGCGGCTGAAATTGCCCCCCGACATTGCGGGCCTGGCCTACGACAGCACCAAGGACGAGGAAATCGAGTACAAGCTGGTGACCAGCGAAGAGGCGGATGTAACGGCCGGAAAGATATCGACCACCTCCCCGATCGGCCGCGCCTTGCTGAACAAAAAAGTCGGCGACAGCGTGGTGGTCGT
>DAHUXA010000300.1 GCA_027307405.1 Hyphomicrobiales bacterium
GGCGTTGGGTGGGTGGGGGGTACGCGCGCAGACACCCTCTCGCGCACGGCATTGGTGGACAAATTGCACCTGTGCGAAATCCGGCCCGATCGGCTGGCTGAAGTGAAGGCGCTCTACAAACCTGCCACCGCAACGCTCGACTACAACGATATCATCAAAAATCCGAACATCTCCGTCGTCTACATTTCGACCACGCCAGAATCGAACCACTATCCGATTTGCCGCGACTGCCTGAAGTCCGGCAAGAACGTGATGCTGGAGAAGCCGATTGCGCTCGAACTATGGGAAGCCGATGAGCTCATACAGCTTGCCAAGCGCAACAATCTGAAATTCACCATCGGTTATTCGCAGCGCTTTAATCCGAAAATCGCCTACGCCAAAAAGAAGATCGTTGACGGCACCCTTGGCAAGGTCGTGTCAGTCCTGGTGAGCCGCCACCTCTCACGCAGTCTGGGTAAAAAGATCGCCAGCCGCGTCCGTCTCTCTCCTGTGGTGATGGAATCAACTCACGACCTGGATTTTGTGCTCTGGCTTCTGGAGCCGGCCAAGCCGATACGCGTCTACTCGCAGGGCGCTTACGGTTACATGGAGCCTATCAACGGTTCCCACGATGTGATGTTCACCACTGTGACCATGGACAACGGTGTGGCAGTGATGATCGGCGGCGGCTGGAATCTGCCGCCAAGCTATCCAAACTATTGCGCGACCTGGATCGAAATCACCGGCACCGAGGGATCGCTGTTTCTAGATGACACCCAGCGTGACAACTGGCTCAACACTGAAAAAGACGGTCAGGTGTTCCCAATGTCGACCATGCCGGGTGAATGGGTCGACAATGTTTTTGCCGGCGGCATGGGCCCGGAAACCATCCATTTCCTGGAAGCTTGCATCCGCGACACTCCGGTTATGGTGACGCCGGAAAGCGCACGACGCGTGATGGAAACCTACAGCGCCGCTGACCTGTCCGCCGATCGAAACGAGCCGGTGGATCTGCCGTTGACCAACGAAACGATTTCAGCCATTGCCGAGTTCAAACAGAAAATCCGCGCAGGGGTGAACAAATGAGGAAGTCGGCCAAGGGAGTCGGCCTCGCGATTATCGGAGGCGGGCGTGTTGGATTGTTTCGCGGCGAGGTGGCGGCGCGACATCCGGCCGTTCAGTGGATCGGACTCGCCGAAAAAAATCCGAACCGCGCCGGCGAGGTCGGTCCCAAGATTGATGCAGACTTTGTAACGCAAAGCCATGTCGAACTGCTCAAGCGGCCGGAGGTGACAGCCGCCATTATCTGCACCGATGAGCATTTACACGTCGATCCGATCATGGCCGCGGTCGAACGCGGCATTCCTATGCTGATCGAGAAACCGCTCGCCACCAACCTTGCAGAATCCGAGCGGGTGCTGAAAGCCATCAAGGCGGCGAAGTTGGATGCCGTCGTCGGCTACACTCAACGCTTTCGCCGACGCTGGCTGGCTGCGAAAGAAAAATGCCGTACCGGTGCATTGGGCGACGTCACGATGGTGACCTCGCGAGCCTTTATGAATCGCCTGGTCGCGATCGACAATTACAAGCGTACCGACGACCCCGCGACGATCTCACCCATGGTCATTTCCGGCACGCACGCACTCGACATCTGCATGTGGTGCCTGGAGGGGAAGACCGCGGTCGAATGTTATGCGCGTTCAGTCGATAAAGTGCTGGGTCCATCCTACAAGGGCATCGATGGTACTGCGGGCATGATACATTTTTCAGATGGCACTATTTATCATCTCAACATTTCCTGGGCGCTGCCGGTGACGTGGCCGGCCGCTGTGTATTCGCTCGAAGTTGGCATCGTCGGTACCACGGGCGTGCTTACTATCGACGATACGCATCGCGACATCGTGCTTGCAGTCTCGAAGCCGCAGTCTGAGGGCTACAATCCTGATGCCACGCGGCTTGTCGATTTCATGGGCAGCTACCCGCCGGGCGACATGGCGCTCGGCGAGCTTCGCGGGCCGATGGCGGAGGAGACAGATTCGTGGCTCAATCGGGTTGCGCTCGGCCTGCCGACGGCGGCCGCAACGGTGGAAGAAGCGCACCGAAACCTGATGCTGACCAAAGCGCTCGATCTGTCCGCCAAGCGTAAACAGCCCGTGAAACTTCCGCTCGATCCCGACGAAGTACGCGCTGCCGCCTGACCGACTGCTACTGCTGCGGCTGCCTGCGCGCCGGCGTTGACGCAGGTGTCGTGCGCGCCGGTGTTGGCGCCGGCGTCGCGCTCGGAGTGCTACTGCCCCCGAACAGAATACGTTGTGGATTGTGTGCGAGGTCCGTGATTGCCTTGCCCGCGATCTCGATTTGCCGTGTCGCGGTAGCAGTCATCTTGTTGACACCGATCGTGATATCGTCGGTGCGCTTGTCTAGGTTGTCGATAAGCGTGCGCGCCGAAGCGGTTGCTTCCTTGGCGTTACTCATAGTTTCATTGGCATTGCTCATAATCGAATCCACTTTGTCACTATTGCGTGCGAGCGATGCGCTGAACGTGGCAATATCATTGATCGCCTGATGCAACGCTTCCTGATTGGCGGCAA
>DAHUXA010000301.1 GCA_027307405.1 Hyphomicrobiales bacterium
ATTGGTGTTCATTTCGGATGTGCACAGCCTTGGGCTTGATGTCGCCAAGGGGATGACGTTTGTCGATGGATTTTACTGGGACGCCGACAACCAGACCCGTGAATGGTCAAAACGATTTTATGCCCGCCGCGGCGTCATGCCTACGATGGCGCATGCCGGAGTCTACTCGGCTGTGAGGCACTATCTCCGCGCGGTTCAGGCCTCGGGCACTGACAATGCGAAGGTGGTTGCAGCGAAAATGCGCCAAGTTCACGTAGACGATTTCTTCGCGAAAGGCGGCGCGTTACGAGCCGATGGACGGTTGGTCCATGACATGTACCTCGTTCAGGTCAAGCCGCCTGAAGAATCCCGCCAGCCATGGGACTACTACAAGGTCTTGTCGATCATCCCGGGAGACAAGGCATTTCGGCCTTTGGCCGAAGGTCAATGCATTCTTGCTCGAACCTAGCGTGGCCGATGACAGACCTCGCCAAACAGTCGATTCGTTTCGGAGTAGCGGTTCGACTGCTGAGCGCTTTCGCTGCGATCACAATATTTGCCATCGCGACAAGCATCATCGCGCTCTACACGTTCGGTAAGTACGGCGACGGTTTCAATCGGATTGCTTCGTCCAATGTGCCAGCGCTTGTTGCGGCGAGTAACCTTGCGCAACGCAGCCAGGCCCTCGCAGCCAACGCACCAAATTTGGCCGTCGCCGACGGCCATTTTGCCCGACGGGCCGTAAGTGAAGGGCTCCGTGGCCAGCTTCAGGCAATCGCTGAGGCGAGCGAGCAGGTCAAAACCTTGGCGCCGACCACCGAGGGCCTGGACAGCCTGATCCAAGATCAGACGTCCCTGGGAGGGAAACTCGAAAAGCTGGACACTTTGGTGACCGAAAAGCTTGAGGCAGATCGCGTGGCGGCAAATCTCATGCTGCGGCTTCGAGCGCTCTCGGTCCGAATACAGGCGATTGGCAGCAATCTGTTGTCCAAAATTACCGCGGAGCAAGCCTCACGAACGCAAGTTGACGCGTTGAGCGCGTGGATTGCTGCCGCTGACCAGGCCATTGTGATCATGCTGTCGACGTCGAGCGCCGATACGACGATACGATTGAACCAATTGCGCTCCGAATTCGAGGACGTCCGGAAGCGCGCCCAGACCGCGAGCGGTCAGCTGTCGCCGGTTCTTTTTGAAGAGGTTAATCCGCTGGACCAGACTTTGACGCAATATGGCAGCGGGTCCCCCAACATATTTGATGTGCGCACTGCGCAGCTCGCGTCGGCTTCCGCCGTGCGAGGGGGATTGCTCGACACCAAGGAGGCGGCGGCCCGGTTTGTGGCATCGGCAGAACGCATATTTGTTGATGTCCAGAAAGATGTCCGTTCTCAGAGCGACTTTTTCAGCAACCTTATTTCTCAGTACTCTCGTCTTTTCACAATATTATCTCTGCTGTGCGTGGCCGGGGCGTGTGGCGTATTTCTTTATATCAATCGTTCGATCGTCCAGCGGTTGCGCAAACTGAGTGAAAGCATGCGGGGATCGGTCGACGGCCGCACCACGGCGATCTCCATGTCGGGAAACGATGAAATCGCCGATATGGCCCAGGCGGCCAACTTCTTCATAACGTCGATCGAGCAGCGCGAAAGAGGTTTGCGGGAATCTTTACAGCAGCAAACCGCGACCGCCGACGTGCTTAAGGTGATCAGCAGATCGACTTTTGATCTACAAACGGTTCTTGACACATTGGTCCAGTCCGCGGCGCAGTTATGCGAAGCGGATATGGCAAGTATCGTTCGCCCATACGATGATCACTTCACATTCGCAGCAAATTATCGGTTCCCACAAGCATTCGTTGACCTCGTGACCAGAACGTCCATCTCGGGAGGGCGGGGCACTGTAGCCGGGCGAGTCTTGGTTGCCGGTCGCGCGGTGCATATCCCCGATGTCCGCGCTGATCCCGACTATCAGTTTAGCGAAGGTCAACGGATGTCGGGCTATCAGTCCCTTTTAGGCGTGCCGATGCTCCGCCAAGGGATACCGATCGGCGTAATCGTTTTGGCACGACTAGAAATGCTGCCGTTCACTGAAAAACAAATCGAGCTGGTTACCACCTTCGCCGACCAGGCCGTGATTGCAATCGAAAACGTAAGGTTGTTCGACGAAGTCCAGGCGCGCACCCGCGAACTTGCACAATCGGTCGGCGAATTGCGTGCGCTAGGCGAGGTTACGCAGGCCGTGAATTCCACGGTCGATCTCGAGACTGTCTTGACCACGATCGTCGCCAAAGCGACCCAGCTTTCCAACACCGAAGCCGGTGCGATCTACGTTTTCGATGATGCTAAACAAGAGTTCCGGCTACGGGCAACTTATGGGCTCGACGAGACGATTGTGGCCGCGCTCAGGGACAGCCATATCCGCCTCGGTCAGACCGGAATCAGCGAGGCTGTCGAACGACGCGTGCCGATTCAGATTGCGGACGTTCAAGACGATCCATCGATCACACTCGATATCATTGTCCGCGCGGGCTTCCGTGCTTTGCTGTACGTCCCACTGCTTGGCACCGACCGGAT
>DAHUXA010000302.1 GCA_027307405.1 Hyphomicrobiales bacterium
GCGGTTTTTTCGCCTGACCGTGTCGATAACGCATTCGTCGACCGCCTGCTGTCGAAATGTACCGATCACCTCAGCCTGCTGGCCGCGCCAGCCACATTGGACCGTGTCTATGATTTCGGCGCCGATGCCTTCGACACAACGCTCGATTCTTTGCGCAACTCAATTCCCTGTGTTGTTCTCGATGTTCCGCATCAATGGACGGCCTGGACCAAACGGATTCTCGTAAGCGCTGACGAGATTCTTGTGGTCGCCAGCCCCGACCTCGCCAATTTGCGCAACGCGAAAAACCTGATCGATCTACTGCGCACATCACGCCCAAATGACCATCGTCCACATTACTGTCTGAGCCAAGTTGGAGTGCCGAAGCGACCTGAAATTACGCCGGCAGACTTCGCAAAGGCGCTGGAAAACGAACCGATCGCAGTAATTCCGTTCGAACCGCAACTTTTCGGATCAGCTGCAAACAACGGCCAGATGATCGGTGAAGTTTCGGCCAGCCATAAGACCGCAGAAATGTTCCGTCAAATTGCGCAAGCGCTCACCGGCCGCGCGGAGATGAAGCGATCCCGCGGCGGTTTGCTCTCGCCGTTGCTTTCCAAGCTGATGAAGCGAGCAGGCTGAAACCTGTCGGGAGTGTCTCGTCTTGTTTGGTAAGCGTAGTGGAACTTCAGAAACTCGTGCTCCTGCACCGCCGGCGCTCTCGCCGGCGCCGGCAGTTGCGGCGCCCGCGCAGGTAGAGCCACCTGCACCACCTGCCAGCACTCCCATGGAAACCGGCCGCACGCCGTTTCCATCCGACGGCCTGGGTGCGCCGCTCGTGTCCGCACCGGCCGCGAATCGCGGGGCCGCACCTGCCAATAACGCGCCCTCTTCGGTCGATACGCGCCGGTCGGAGTCGTACTACGAGACCAAGGGTACCATTTTCGGTGCGCTGATCGAGGCGATCGACCTCGCGCAATTGGCCCGACTTGATGTCGAATCAGCGCGTGAAGAAATTCGCGATATTGTCAATGAGATCATCGCGATCAAAAGCATCGTGATGTCGATTTCCGAGCAGGAAGACCTGCTCGATGATATCTGCAACGACGTCCTCGGATTTGGTCCGCTTGAACCGCTGCTAGCGCGCGACGACATTGCCGACATTATGGTGAATGGCTCGGGCACCGTTTACATTGAAGTGAAAGGCAAGATTCAGAAGACAGGTATTCGCTTTCGCGACAATCAGCAGCTCTTGAACATCTGCCAGCGCATTGTCAGCCAGATCGGACGCCGGGTCGACGAATCTTCGCCAATTTGCGACGCACGCTTGCCAGACGGGTCACGCGTGAATGCCATCGTGCCGCCACTGGCGATTGACGGGCCGGCGCTCACAATCCGCAAATTCAAAAAGGACAAACTGACACTCGATCAACTTGTCAGGTTCGGCACTATTACCCCTCAAGGCGCTGAAATCCTTCGTATCATTGGCCGCAGCCGCGTTAATACCCTCGTATCCGGAGGCACCGGATCGGGAAAAACCACGCTCCTTAACTGCCTCACCCAATTCATCGACCACGACGAGCGCATCATCACTTGTGAAGACGCTGCGGAACTGCAGCTCCAGCAGCCTCACGTCGTACGATTGGAAACGCGGCCGCCCAACCTCGAGGGCGAAGGCCAGGTGACCATGCGCGACCTCGTGCGCAACTGCCTGCGTATGCGGCCGGAACGCATCATCGTCGGCGAAGTACGCGGACCGGAAGCATTCGACCTGCTGCAGGCCATGAATACCGGTCACGACGGCTCGATGGGCACCCTACACGCCAACAATCCTCGCGAGGCGCTTTCCCGGTTGGAATCCATGATCACGATGGGCGGCTTTTCACTGCCGTCCCGCACCATCCGTGAAATGATCTGCGCCTCAGTTGACGTCGTAATTCAGGCCGCGCGGTTGCGCGATGGCTCGCGCAAAATCACTCACGTTACCGAAGTGATGGGGATGGAAGGCGACGTGATCGTTACCCAGGACATTTTCCTTTACGACATGGAAGGCGAGGACGCTAAAGGCAATATCATCGGCCGCCATCGGTCAACCGGCATTGGTCATCCACGTTTCTGGGACCGCGCTCGTTACTATGGCGAGGAAAAGCGCCTGGCCGCCGCGCTCGACGCGGCAGAAGCGTCAAACGAAGCCATCCGGGCCTAAGCGGAGCGCGTGGTGCAGATTATCGCCGTCTTCTTCCTGGTCACGGTCGCCATCGGCGGAGTGGTCTACGTATTTCTCTATCCGTCCTTGTCCGGCGAGCGCAAAGCCGAGCAGCGCATGCAGAGTGTCGCAAGGACGGAACCTCTCACGCGCGTTTCCCGCGGGCCCCAGAAATCCCGCCGCGATGTCGTCGAATCGTCTCTCAAGGACTTCGAAGAGCGCCACAAGAAGAGCAAAAGGGTGCCCCTCTCGGTTCGAATCGCTCGCGCCGGGCTCTCCTGGTCGAAACGACAATTTGCAACAATTTCAGCCATCATCGGACTAGTCATGTTCACCTTCGGCTACCTGTCG
>DAHUXA010000303.1 GCA_027307405.1 Hyphomicrobiales bacterium
CTGGTTTCAGATATGAACAAGCCCGGCGGCAATGCCACCGGCATGACATTGATCAGCACTATCCTCGGGCAGAAGCGTATCGAAATGGTGCGCGATCTTTCACCCAAGGCGTCAGTGGTCGCGATGCTGGTCAACCCGGTCAGTCCTGACGCAGTTTCCGAAATCCGATCTGTTCAAACTGGTGCGCAGGCGCTTGGCCTCAAGCTTGCAATGTTTAATGCCAGCACGCCTGCCGAGATCGAAGCAGCATTTGATGGGATCACCGAACGTCGGCCGGATGCGCTCATTGTAGGCACCGATCCCTTCTTCGTTAGCCAGGGTACTACGATTATTGTTGCGCGAGCCGGACGCCTTCCGTTTCCAACTATCTACCCGTTTCGGGAATTTGCAGTAGCGGGCGGTTTGATGAGCTACGGTGCCAACATTCCAAATTCCTATCGGCAGGCAGGCATTTATGCCGGGAAAATTCTTAAGGGTGCTTCCCCAGCTGAACTTCCAGTCATGCAACCCACTACTTTTGAGTTGGTGATTAACCTCAAGGCCGCAGCGGCATTGAAAATCGATATCCCCGCTACCCTTCATGCTCGTTCCAATGAGGTGATCGAATAAGCGTCATGTCCGCTGATGGCACATAGCGGACATTCCTTTCGCACCGCCGAATGTCCGCTTGCGGAGGTAAAGCGGACACGCGCGAAACATGCGGCGGCTTTTTGACCCAAAACGGGCGACATCGGCCGTTGTGCGCGGGGATGACGGGGCTCAGATCGCAGACATATGATTAGACATGCCGCCCACGACGGCACAGCCTGCAATCGGCGACAGGACGGTCTCAGGGAGGTGGCCCCCATGACCATGAACCGCTTCGTACACGAACAGAATATGAGACATCTTCGCGCGCTGCTGGCGCGCACGACTGACGAAGCAGACCGCCAACGGATCATCGGTCTGATCGAAGAAGAAGAGCAAAGACCGCGGCTGGAGGCCTCCTCCGGGAACATCCGTAGTTGATGACGATCCCGTTGCCGCTCTATCCAGTTCGGCATCATGAGCCATGCTGCCGACCAGCCCGCCTGCCCAACTTGCACCAAGCCGATGACCCTGGCGCGTGTCCTCCCGAAAGTGGCGGCACTTCCGGAGATAGCGACTTACAAGTGCGGTCATTGCGGCGAAGTCTTCTCAAAAATCAGAGACGACAAGTAAATCTCCGCCATTCGCCGCCGAGCTCCCCCGGACGGGGGACAAACGATTTGCGGTCAGCTTTCAGGCGCAACCGGATTCGAGCCATTGCCTGGCTCTGTCTCTTTATTTTTTCCGGTATTTCAGGGCTTGCGAACGCAAAGGCGCGCGTGGGGACATGTGTTGCCGGGAGCGACTGTTCGGCCACGGCCACACATACCAGCAAACAATCTCGCGGCCGTAGCAGCCGGTCAAAAAAGCCGGTTGAGCATCGGCCATATCAGCAACCGACCTACCCATCGGGATCGGCCTGGCCGTCAGGATCGACCTGGCCGTCGTATTTCTTTGACGATTAGTTCGCGCAGGGCTTGCCGCCACGGCAATTGTCCGGCATCGCACCAGCGGATACGCAAAGACCCCGGACTCGGCGTCCGGGGCCTTTGACGTTCGAGCGATCAGGAAGCAACTCACCAGCAACGGCGAACTGTCCTTACGCGCCCATTGAACTCTTGGCGCACGGTGCGGCAGTGCCGACGATAGCCATCGTCATAGGCGTAGCTGCGATAGCCGTGACCGTAGTAGCCGTCACGGTAATAGCCGTCACGGTAGCCATAGCCCGGACCAACGCCGACACCGACGCCGACCGGGCCCGCGCCTACATACACGCCTTGCGCGCTCGCAGGCACTGACATGGCGATACCCGCCACCGCCAGCAATCCGATAGCAAGTTTCCTCATGGGAACCTCCTTGTTGCCACTCGGCAAGTGAACGCCTCGCGCGCGCGGCTGTTCCTCAAAAATTGCATGCAATGGCACGGAACAAATCCGGGAGTTCGGATAGCGGACGATATGTGAAGCGGTTGCCCGCGTGTGGGCCTGGGGCGTTTGCACGCGCGCAGTCTGGCACCGGCGCGGCCGGAATTTTCTCACAAGGGCGTTTTCGGTTAACGGCGGCGGTATAACGGAACCGTAATTTTAGACGCATGCCACCGATCCCGATGCAGGAATCTGGCCCATTTCCGATCGGTGGCGCGCGACATTGGATAATGAGTTCTAAATATTATCCGGACAATGCAACCGGTTTCGCACGTAATCTCTCCAGACCTGGCCACAGGGTTTTTTAAGAGTTCACGATTATGGTCGCACTGTACAAAAGTACAAACAGGAGTGCGTCAGATGTCCAAGGTTATTGCGTTTCTGAAGAACGAGTCGGGAGCGACCGCGATTGAATACGGCCTGATCGCCGCCGGCATTTCGGTTGTGATCATCGCGACGGTCAATGCGATCGGCTCGAGCCTCAATACCAAGTTCAACAGCATCTCGACCCAGCTGAAATAGCATCGTCATCCG
>DAHUXA010000304.1 GCA_027307405.1 Hyphomicrobiales bacterium
CGCGTGTCCGGCCGGTGCAGGTGCGCACTTTGTTCGAGGAGGCAGCCTCACTGCTGCGTGTCTCGCTCCCCTCCGGCGTCGAGCTCATCATCGATGACGTCCCGATTGACGTCGCGGTATCCGGCGAGCCGGCGCAGCTGCAGCAGGTCATTCTCAATCTATGCACGAACGCGGCGCAAGCCATGCCGCGCAGCGGATCGATCCACATCACTGCCGAGCAGAAAGAAGTAGCCGCTTTCCTCCCGATGAGCCACGGCGAGCTCGTGCCGGGCCGCTACGTCTGCGTAGCCGTCATCGACAGCGGGCGCGGCTTCGACGAAAGTGTGGCGCGACGATTGTTCGAGCCGTTCTTCACGACCCGCTCGGCGGGGACCGGATTAGGACTCGCAACCGTGCACGAGATCGTTCGGGACCACGGCGGAGCGATGAACGTGCAGAGCAAACCGGAGCACGGAAGTCGCTTCGAAGTGTGGCTTCCCGCGGTGGCGGCAGACAGCGCCGCAGTGGTGGGCCCCGCGGTGCCGCCGCTCGGGCACGGCGAGACGGTGCTCGTCGTCGAGAGCGAACGGGAAAGGCTGCTGTATAATGAGGAGATGCTGGCCGCGCTGGGATACGAACCGGTAGGGTTCGAGCGCCCGGCCGATGCAATCGCGGCGTGTCGTTCGGCACCCAACCGATTTGACATCATCCTGGTCAGCCACGCCTCGCAAACTTCGGTTGGGCTGGATTTGACTCGCGCGCTGCACAAGGTTGCCCCGCGGCAGCCCATTCTGTTCGCTACTTCGTCCACGATCGATGTCGGCGTGGAGGCGTTGGCGGACGCCGGAATTTCCGACGTGCTGCGCCGGCCCCTGGCCAGCACCGAACTGGCGGCGGCGCTGGCGCGCTGCCTGCGTTCCCTCAGCGTATTACAGACGTAACGCTATTACCGATAGCTGAAATACTTCTGTAGCGTGGCGCCGTCATATTCCTCGCTGCGTGGGAGGTTCGCTGTGTACAACGGCGCTCAGCTCATCCTGCATCGGCTATGACGAAAGCAACGTGATGAAATTCACCCAGATGATCGAAGCGGCGATCCCGGCGCTACGGCGCTACGCGCGCGCTCTCACTCGGAATGGCGACATCGCCGACGATATCGTGCAGGACACGCTGGTGCGGGCGCTGCGCTCGCAGCATCTTTTTGAAGGTGCCGACGTCCGTGCTTGGCTTTATACGATCCTCACCAATTTGAACCGCAATCGTCTTCGCTCGCTGGCGCGCCGGCCACCCCTGTCAGCGATCCAAGACAACGACGTTTCCGACTTCGCCGGACCAGAACTCGGCAGCCGCGACATCGAGCGGGCGATTGCCAGGCTTGGAGAGGATCAGCGGAGCGCGTTGCTGTTGGTTGTGCTCGAGGGTTTGACGTATCGCGAGGTCGCCGCGGTGCAAGGCGTGCCTCTTGGCACCGCGATGTCGCGTCTGTCACGTGCACGCGCGCAGATCAAGACTTATCTTGATGCCGAGCACCCGGCGCTGCGCTGCGTAAAATGAATATCACCGAAGGTGCCCAAGTCTCTCGATCCCTCCACGAACCGAAAGGACCACCGATGACCCCGCGTTTGAGAACGCCCCTGTTTGCCACTCTGCTCGCCGGCTCATCGCTGATTTTGCCGCGCACATTCGCACAAGTGCCGGCGCCGATCGCGGTGTCGGGCGAAACGGCCGTCGCCACTTTCCATGCCGAAGGTGCGCAAGTTTATGAGTGCAAACTCGATCCCTCCAACAAGCTCGTCTGGCAGTTTCGCGAACCGATCGCCGCGCTGATCCTCGATGGCAAAACGGTTGGACGTCACTATACCGGACCGAATTGGCAGCACGTCGACGGGAGCGCCGTACGAGCCAAAATGGTGAGCTCGGCGCCGGGCGCAACCTCTGACGACGTGCCATGGCTCAAGCTTGATGTTACGGAGCAGCGCGGCGATGGAGCCTTGTCGAATGTCGTGACCGTTCAGCGCGTCAACACTAAGGGTGGTGCAACGCGAGGGCCGTGCGAAAGCGCGGGCGCATTTCGTAGTGTGCCGTATTCAGCAGACTACGTGTTCCTACGCAAGGGCAACTAAGGGCCAAAAGCGGACATTTCCCGCAATCAAACTTTTCCGCCAGGTGCTAGTTGCCTGCGCGCAAGCTTTCCATGGTAATTACCGAAACACCGACGGTTTGCGGTTAGCTTGTCTCAAGTTCCTCCGCGGAAACTAGTAACTCGGGGAGTGTTTTGCGGGGTCGCCATTGAGAGCTGACTTGACGAAACGACCGCTTATCACCGTCGATCAGTCCGACCAGGACCTCGGCAACGATACGGCCGCCGACAGGGCCTAGGCTGAGACCGCCAGAGCAAACGGCGGCCTCGCGCAAAATGTAGAACCACAATGGAGTTTCGGCCCGCCACCCTGTCGAAGCGACACCAATTTGTTCCGCGGTGAGTGTAGAAACCCCAAGATGACGAGCTACCGCCTCTCCTGAGG
>DAHUXA010000305.1 GCA_027307405.1 Hyphomicrobiales bacterium
TTGGCCGAACTGCCTGTGCGAAACTCACAGGCCGGAGCCGCAAGTGTTCCCATCGCCGAGGCTATATAATATCGTACCTCAAAGCGCGGCGTTCGGGGGCTGTTCGTAGGCGTTCTGGGGTTGGGAGGCGTCGTCATGGCGAAGCTGTCGGATCTTTTCGGCCGAAAGGGCGGCGCGGCCGGGGCCGACAAATTTGCAGGGCGACCTCAAAACGGGAATGGCAACGGCGGTGACCATATCTCGATCGAAAATCTGTCCGATGTCGGTTCGCGGATGGGTGAGGAAAACGAGGTACTGCGCAACCTACTGACCGACACCGGCCGCAAAATCAGCGAACTCGACGACCTCAAGGAAGCGTTCGACAAACTGGTTGCGCCTTTCAACAGCACCCTCCGCGCTCTGGAACAAGAGAAATCTCAGACCACGAGTTTGTCTGGGATGCTGGCAGAGGCGCGCACAGCCTACGAGACTCTGCGCGGGGAATTCTACCAAGTTGAAAAAAAGGCAACGATACTCGAAGGTGAAGCAGGAAGACTGCGCGAGGATCTTGAGCTAGCGCGGGAAGCAAATCGCGGTCTGGAAAGTGCCCGACTTGAGCTTACCGATGAGATCAATGCGCGCCGCGCGCAAATTGCCGAACTCGACCGTCAACTGGCACAGGAAACCACCCAGCGCCGGACGCTGAGCGAATCTCGCCGGGCACTGCAGGAGCAGCACGACGCCGCCGAAAAGCACATCATCGAGCTTGAGGGCGAGCTCGCAGCCGCGCGCGAGAAACTGGTGCTTTTGGAAGATGAAAAGCGTTCGTTACAGATTGCGGTCGATCAGGCACTAAATGAAACCGCCCGGCTGACCCGGCGCCTCACCGAGAGCGAAAATACATTGACCGCGACCCGCGCCCAACTTGGCAAGGTCGAGTCAAGCTTCGCAGAAGCTTATGCTGAACGTGGACGACTCGGCGCCGCGCTGGATGAGGCCAAGGAGCAACACCAGGCCGAACGTAACAGCCTGCACATGCGGTTGGACGGCCTGCAGTCGCGCGCCGCAACCGCTGAACGCCTGCTTTCCGAAGCTCGGCAAAACCTTATCGCTCGCACCGAGGAGGTGCGCGCTTTTGATCGCAAATCGGTCGAGGCGACGATCGCTCGCAACAATTCGGAGAAACGGCTCGCCCAAATCGAGGTCCAGCATGAAGCGCGTGAGCGCCAAATCAAAGACCACGAGCAGGCGCGCCTAGCTTTGACCGAGCGTAACAATGCTCTGTCTAAGGCGATGAAGATGCGCGAAACCGCCCTCGCCCGCGCGGACGAAAAGATCGGCGCTTTGACCGAACGTAATGGGCATCTGGAAGCCGATATTCAGATCATCCGCACCAATATCGAAAAGCGAGTTGAGGACCTCAACTCCGCACTCCAGCGCGAGCGGATGGAGCGCGCTGTTGTCGAAGGCGCGTTAGAAGCCGCGCGCAAGGACAATTCTCGCCTGCAAAGCGAAGTAGCCGCTCTGCGGTCGACATTGCGGCGGGGGGCACCGCTCGATGATATGCCTGTTCCGCCCGCCGAAGCGGCCAACGACGAAACACCCCTCAGGGGGAAGAGAGCCAAGAACACCGAACTCTCAGAAGCCGGCGGCAAGGCGTAGGTCCACTAACGCAGAACGCCCGCTTTTTTGCTTTAAGATCCCCAGGCCATGACAAGGATATTGCGCGACCTTATATGACGATAATGCGCAAATTTCTGATTATTGTGCCTTTGCTCTCGCTTCTGGCTTTGTCGATCTGGTTCGCGGTTGCCGCCTGGGTCCGTCTCGGCGGTGAACCCATTCCATTTTATGGTTATGTCGCCATGGCCGGTGGCGTGTTGGTCTCGCTTCTGGTTGGCGGCGGCTTGATGGCGCTCGTTTTTTATAGCAGTCGTCATGGCTACGACGACCTGAGTGGTGGCGACAAATAGTTGCCGCTACTTTTTCAATCGGTCGTCCTATCGCGCGCGAGCGCGGGACGCGCTATGTATTCTTTTCGCCGGCATCGATTAGGAACGCCTATGAGCAAAACCCTCGTCCAGGAGCAATTCGGCAAGACCGCGGCCAGTTACCTGACCAGTACGCCGCACGCACTCGGTAAGAGTCTCGAGCGTCTGGTTGCCCTCACCTCCCCGCAAAAAAATTGGCATGCACTTGATGTTGCTACCGGCGGGGGACACGTTGCCTACGCTTTCGCGCCACATGTCGCTCGCATATGGGCGACTGACATTACCCAGGAAATGCTCGACCTCGTGAAGACGGAGGCGCACAAACGCGGTCTCTCCAATATTCGCACCGCCTACGCCAAGGCTGAAGCCCTGCCCTTCGAAGACGAGAGTTTCGATCTCGTCACCTGCCGCATCGCGCCGCATCATTTTGATTCGATTCCGGAGTTTCTTGCGGAAGTGCACCGCGTGCTCAAACCAAATGGGTTCTTCGCAGTGGTCGACAACGTGGTGCCTCAAGGCAGCGTG
>DAHUXA010000306.1 GCA_027307405.1 Hyphomicrobiales bacterium
CTCCTATTACTGCTTACCTGTAGTGAACAATTTAGGGTCAAAACTCCTAGAAACTGACAGCACGGCTATGTGGCCGCACTGATTTCGACATGATAGCCGAGGTTTCGGATTCGGTGGGCGAGCTTGGCTGCGAGATTAGCGGGATTTCGGCGGTCAAAATATTCGGGTCCGAGATCACGATAGCACGTGTCGTCGCGCAGCATGTGATAGACGATCGTTAGGATCAACGTATCCACTCGGTGTAGGCCGCCTTGCCGAATTGTCCGGCATGAACCTGATATGACCTTACTGACACCCGCCATATTAGTCGGCTTGAAATTGTTGACACAGGTCGCCGCCGTCGATGTTCGGCTGCTGCCATGATTCCGGTTCCGAGCGCCGTGCGGGTATGGCCGGCGACAGCAGGTGCAGGAGGTACTGCGGCGCGATCCGCTGAGCGGACAGCTGTTTTGCTTTCGTGGTCGCAGAGGCGACCTGTTGAAGGTGATCTGGCATGACGGTCAAGGAGCTTGCCTGTTCACGAAGCGGTTGGAACGGGGCCGCTACTTGTGGCCGAGCGCGGCCGACGGCGCGGTGACGATCTCCTCGGCGCAACTCGGTTACCTGCTTTCTGGAATCGATTGGCGTAATCCGCAGGCGACATGGCGTCCGACCTCGGTGGGATGACGGTTTTTGCTTTGACGTTTTTGACGAATATGATTCTGTTGCCGAGTGACATCGGAATTTGAACCTCTGCCATCTAATCTTGCCGCCGCCCATGCGCTGATCCTGGCGGAGCGTAACGCGCGCGTCATGGCCGAGGCCAATGCAGCGGTTGCCAAAGCCGAAGCGGCCAATGCTCAGGCGGACCTGTCCAGCAGTGAAGCGCTGATCGCCCATCTCAAGCTGGAGATCGAGAAGCTGCAGCGCGAAATCTATGGGACGCGCTCGGAGCGCAAGGCGCGGCTGCTGGAGCAGATGGAACTTCAGCTGGAAGACCTGGAGGCAGCAGCGACCGAGGACGAGCTGGCGGCCGAGAATGCGGCGGCCCGGACGCAGACGGTGCAGTCGTTCCAGCGCAAGCGGCCGTCCCGCAAGCCGTTCCCCGATCATCTGCCGCGCGAGCGCGTCGTCATTGCCGCGCCGGACAGCTGTCCCTGCTGCGGGTCGGCGAAGCTGTCGAAGCTGGGCGAGGACATTACAGAGACGCTGGAGGTGATCCCGCGGCAGTGGAAGGTGATTCAGACGGTGCGGGAAAAGTTCTCGTGCCGGGAATGCGAGAAGATCACACAGCCGCCGGCACCGTTCCACGTGACGCCGCGCGGCTTCGCCGGACCAAACCTGCTGGCCATGATCCTGTTTGAGAAGTTCGGCCAGCATCAGCCGCTGAACCGCCAAAGCGAACGATACAGGCGCGAAGGCATCGATCTGAGCGTGTCGACGCTGGCCGACCAGGTTGGCGCCTGCACAACCGCCCTGCGACCGCTCCATGCGTTGATTGAGCGCCACGTCCTGGCTGCCGAGCGGCTGCATGGCGATGACACCACCGTGCCGATCCTGGCCAAGGGCAAGACGGTGACGGGGCGCATCTGGACTTATGTCCGTGATGACCGGCCCTTTGGCGGTCACGCACCGCCGGCGGCGCTCTATTACGCCTCACGCGATCGAAAGCACGAGCATCCCGTGCAGCATCTCCA
Source organism: Hyphomicrobiales bacterium (assembly GCA_027307405.1). GTDB lineage: Bacteria > Pseudomonadota > Alphaproteobacteria > Rhizobiales > Xanthobacteraceae > Pseudolabrys. Next base: position 1,677 of record DAHUXA010000306.1, read on the forward strand.
AGCCTTCACCGGCATCCTGCAGGCCGACGCCTATGACGGTTACAATCAGCTCTACGATCCCTCACGCTCTCAAGGAACGATTACGGCCGCACTGTGCTGGGCACACGCAAGGCGACAGTTCTTCGAGCTGGCCGATATCGCTGCCAATGCACGGCGCGGAAAGAACGCAGCGGCGATCTCGCCGGTTGCGTTAGCGGCGGTCAAACGCATTGACGCGCTGTTCGACATCGAGCGCGACATCAACGGCCTGAGCGCCGAAGAGCGTCTGCGCGTGCGCCAGGAACAAAGCGCGCCTCTTCTGGCTGCTCTGGAAGCGTGGCTGCGTGAGGAGCACTCTCGCTTGTCGCGTTCGGCCTCTGTCGCCCAGCCGATCGACTACATGCTCAAGCGTTGGGACCGGTTTGCCCGCTTCATCGAAGATGGCAGGGTCTGCCTCACGAACAATGCGGCCGAGCGTGCTCTTCGAGGATTTGCGCTGGGGAGAAAGTCGTGGCTCTTCGCCGGTTCCGAGCGCGGCGCTGACCGAGCAGCGGCCATGACCACGCTGATCATGACGGCCAAGCTCAACGACGTCGATCCGCAGGCCTGGCTGGCCGATGTACTCGGCCAAATCGCTGACATCCCGCAGGGCCGGCTTGCCGAATTACTGCCGTGGAATTGGAAGCAACCGAATCTGCGAGCGGCCGCCTGATCTGTAGCCGCTACGCCGCGGTGCTCGGCGTAGGCTTTCGTTCAATGTGGGTTCGCAACTCTTTTGTTTCGTTTGAGCTAAATGGGTATCCTGTCGTTCTGACAGCTTTCTATTGTCAAAGTTTGA
>DAHUXA010000307.1 GCA_027307405.1 Hyphomicrobiales bacterium
ATTTGTATCCGCGACCATCCCGGCCGGTTTCACCCGTCCAGCCCCAGCGATTTAACGAAGTCATCGAAGCGGCGGCGCTTCTCGGCATCGCTACCGATGGCCTGACGTGCGTCGGCTGCGGCCCTCATGGCTTTGTCTCGTTCGCCCAACACCACATACGAACGCATCAGCTGTAGCCATCCGTCAAAATCCGACCCGTCCCTTTTCAGGCGGTCAGCAAGGCGCGACACCATCCCGCGAATCATCTCGTTGGTCTGATCGCTGGGTTGAGCGGGTGCGCGCGATTCGGTGGCGGGAGGGGAGGGCACAGCCGACGCGACGGCTGCAATTTCATCGATCTTGAACCGTTGCAGCGCTTCGTTGAACTGTTGCAGCCTGGCCGCATCGTCGGCGAGTGCGGCACGAGCGTCCTTGATGGCTGCCGCCGCTTTCTCCTTTTCGCCGAGAGTGAGATACGAACGCGTCAGCATGATCCACCCCTCCGCATCGGACCCTGCTTTTTTCACGCGTTCTGCGAGTCGATCCACCATGCTCTGGATCGCGGGCCCCTCGTGTTGCGGCGGCGCGGCGGGCGGATTGGCTTGTTGAATAGGCGGGTTTACCGCGGCAACCGCGGCACCGCTTTCCAGCTCTTTGAGTGCGACGTCGAGTCGTTTTCGTTTGTCGGGGTCGTTCGCCAGCGCGCGTTGTGCATCGCTGATGGCAGATTGTTCTTTATCCAGTTCTCCGAGCACCTTGTAGGAACGTACCAGTCTCACCCACCCGTCGAGATCGGAGCCGTCCTGCTGTAAACGAGCTGCTAACCCGTCGACCATTCCGCGGATCATTGCGGTTTGCTGGTCTGGTGATTGTTTGGTGGCCGCGGCTATCTGTGCCGCGCTCGGACCAGGCGAGGGTGCAGCAGGGCTGGCCTCGACCCGGGAGAGTGCGGCACGTACATCGCTCACCCAATGCGCGCCGGCGGGGGCTTCCGCAATAAGATCGCGCCAGATTTTGGCGGCCTCTTCGCGCTTCCCATCTTGCTCGGCGGCCGTGCCCAGATAGTAGCGGGCGCTCACCGTCGTATTGTCGAGCGTTACGGCGCGCACGAAGGCGGTCTTCGCATCGGCAGTGACAACTCCGTTTGCCTCCGCCACCAAGGCCTCGCCGAGATTGGCTTCGCGATCCGCGCTCTCTCCAAGGAGCGCCAAAGTATTTCGCCAGGCGTTTACCGAATCCGTGTAGCGACCGAGTTGCATATAGACCGGTGCCAGAACCTCCCAGCCGCGGCCGTCTTTGGGGTTGTTTTGGAGATGAACCTCGACCTTGGCGACTATGTTTTCAATCGGCGTCTGCTGATCGGGCTGCACACCGCGCTGTGCGGTAAGAGGTTCAGACGCAAGTCCTGGAGAACCTAATCGAAGATAAAGGCTGCCGGCCCCAACAGGCAGCAATAGAAGCGCAACCAACGCGACGGCGCGGCGGTACAACGCGGCGGCGCTCGGTGTTACCGTAACGGCCGCTGCTTTGGCGGCCTCTGCTGCGGCAAGCAACCGCCTGGAAATTTCAACGCGCGCCGCCTCCGCCTCGGTTTTTCCGATCGACCCGGCCGCTAAATCCCGTTCGAGTTCGTTGAGCTGATCGCGATAGACCGCAACGTCGCTGCCCGAGCGGGCAGCCCTGCTGTTTTGTGCGAGCGGCCAGATGACGGCGAAGATCGCTGCGCCCGTCATCAGCGCCAAGATCAGCCAAAAGGTCATTTTACTATTCTACCGAACTACCGATACGGTCATCCGCTGCCGCGCCAATGTTCATAGTGTTCTGGCATGCTGCCAATTGGCGCGGATGCATTTTCCAAAGCAACGACTCGGGCTTACTACTTCGGGACCTTGTTGCCGTTTGCCTTGAATTTTTCGCCGAAGGATTTGAGCTTGCCACCGCCCGCTGGATTTGCGTGGCACTGTCCGCACGGCAATCCGGTCTGCGCGGCAAATTCCGGTTTTGCGTTCGCCGGCGTTGTGCCGACGACGGCGGCCGTCGCACTTACCAATAGCGCAGTAGCGACACCGGCCGCCAAGCAAAGGCCAGTCGATCGAAATGACCTGTAAGTGTCTCGCATTTCTGAGCGATTCATGAAAAACCCCCTTCTTTGCCCCTTTAAAGTCTAACGTCGTTGAGCTGCCGCACAAGTGCAAGAATTGCAGGGGTGCCAGCTAGAGTACATAAATACCGCAGACTTCGTAAGTAACTACCATCGCTGCATTAAAGCAACACCCCACAACATTTTCCGTGCGCGAGTTCCTTTAGGCTTTGACCGGGGAGATTCTTGAACGAAAGTATGGCGGCGGGGGAATGGGGATGTTTCGTTCAATCAATAAGCGTACGGCGTCGAGTACGTACGGGGGGCATTTCCTAGGCACACGCGACCGATTTGAATGCCTTCGGCAATTGGCAAAGTTCGCCGGGGCAAGTGCCTTCCTTTGGGTTGCCGCGACCTCTTTTGCTGT
>DAHUXA010000308.1 GCA_027307405.1 Hyphomicrobiales bacterium
GCCGTATGCTGCATCGCGATAATCACCCGCTTTGCACCCGTTACGAGATCCATGGCTCCGCCCATACCGGGCACCATCTTGCCGGGGATCATCCAGTTCGCGAGGTGCCCTTTTGCGTCGACCTGAAGCGCACCAAGAACGGTGACGTCGACATGGCCCCCGCGGATCAGGCCAAACGATATAGCGCTGTCAAAGGTGGATGCCCCGGGTAGTGCTGTAACCGGCTTCCCACCTGCATCGGTAAGCAGCGGGTGTGCCATTCCTTCCTCGGGGATAGGGCCAGTCCCGATCAGCCCATTCTCTGATTGAAAGAACACTTTGACGTCGTTCGGAATGTAGTTCGCCACCATGGTCGGTATCCCGATGCCAAGGTTGACAAGCATCCCGCTGTGCAGTTCGCGAGCAACACGTTTGGCGATGATTGATTGAGCGTCCATTTTCATCAGCCGTTTGCGACAAGATAATCCACGAGTGGCGCCGGCGTTACGACGTGATCCGGCGCGATGAGGCCAACGGGCACAATGTGTTCCGCTGTGACAATTGTAGTGTCGGCTGCCATGGCTATGACCGGATTGAAGTTTCGCGCTGTCAAAGCGTAGGAAAGATTGCCGAGATAATCGGCGAGGAAAGCATTCACCAGCGCAAAGTCGGCCCGCAGCGCTGTCTCGACCAGGTAGCTCTTTCCATTGACGTCAATCTTTTGCTTTCCCTGCTCGACGATCGTTCCGACTCCAGTCGGAGTCAGGATGCCGCCGAGCCCGAAACCGCCGGCACGAATGCGCTCGATGAGCGTGCCTTGCGGTACGAGGTCAACCGTCATCTTTCGATCGAGCATCTGCCGCTGCGTCTCGGGATTGAGTCCGATGTGACTTGTCACAGCCCGGCTCACCAAGCCTTTGTCAACGAGTTTTCCAATGCCGCGGCCGGGGATCGCCGTGTCGTTTGCAATAACCGTGAGGTTTCGTTTGCCCTGCCGCACCAACTCATCGATCAGGCGCTCTGGCGTGCCAACAGCCATGAAGCCGCCAATCATGAGGATTGCCCCATCCGGAATCATGGCGACGGCATTTTCGACAGAAACCGTTTTCATAGGTGAAAGACCGCCTTTACGGACTCTTCAGACGAAAACTCCGATGCATACTGAGGTAGCGGAAACGCCCTACATTGATGAAAATCAACACAAGCACGATCACCACTATTGTGCAGTCCAAGCACCATCGACGGGCAAAGCCGCGCCTCTAATCTGCGAGGCAGCCTCTGAACACAGGAATACCGCGAGCGATCCAATCTGCTGGGGAGTGGCAAATTCGTGGGATGGCTGCTTTTCAGACAGCAGTTCCTGCTTTGCCTGATCGATCGAGATTTTTTCGCGGGAAGCCCGTTCCTTGACTTGTCTTTCCACCAATGGAGTCAACACCCAGCCCGGGCAAATCGCGTTGCATGTTATATCTGTGGTCGCCGTTTCGAGCGCCACGACTTTGGTCAGGCCTAGGACTCCGTGTTTTGCTGCGACATAGGCTGCTTTTTCTACCGATGCCACCAGGCCGTGGGTGGAGGCGATATTGATGATGCGACCCCAATTGCGAGACCGCATTTGGGGGAGGACGGCACGAATGGCGTGGAAATTCGCGGATAAATTGATCGCGATAATCGCGTCCCACCGCTCGGCGGGGAAATTCTCGATCGGCGCGGTGTATTGAACGCCTGCATTGTTGACGACAATATCGACCTTGCCGAATTCGCTCGTTGCCGTTTCGATCATTTGCACAATCGCGGCCGGCTTCGCGAGGTCGGCCGGATCAAAGATGGCCTGGACTCCGAACTGGTTTTCTATCTGCGCGCGTTCGCTTTCAATCGCCTCGGGTTCGCCAAAGCCATTCAACATGACATTGCAGCCGGCTTCGGCAAGAGCGCGGGCAATGCCGAGGCCGATGCCGCTTGTCGACCCAGTCACAATGGCGGTTTTTCCCTTCAGCATTTTTGTAAATGACTCGGTCAGCTCCTTAATCCTTATGGACACAGCGTGGCGGCTCGCAATTGTTGCTGCATTGACTTACGTCAACGGCAAGTTTTAATCCGCGAAACAGTACTGCCATCGGGGAACTCATGTCGTCGACTTCTGGAACACGCATGACTTCGCCCCCCGACCGAGAGGACAGGACTTTCCCGCTCAGTGGCGCAGTAGATGCGCTGCTGCGGTTTGGCGCGTTGATGCTGCGTTCTGGAAATACCGCGGCGCGGACGCGCGAGTGGATGGAGGTGGTGGCGCGCAAAATGGGTCTTGATGCAGTGTCGGTGAGCTTTTCGCTCGACAGCATCACCGCGAGTGTTGGGCGCGCCGGCGAGGGGGTCACGACCATGCGCGAGGTGGGACCACCCGGGATCAATGCCTCTCGTATTGTCGAACTAGAGCAGCTTGCAAAAACAGTGGAGCCCGGACAGATGCCGCGCGACATCGCAGCTGCGCTCGCGG
>DAHUXA010000309.1 GCA_027307405.1 Hyphomicrobiales bacterium
AATTGAGAGGATTTGTCCCTAGTACGAGAGGACCGGGATGAACGCACCTCTGGTGGAGCTGTTGTGGCGCCAGCGGCAGTGCAGCGTAGCTATGTGCGGACGGGATAATCGCTGAAGGCATCTAAGCGAGAAACCCACCTCGAAACGAGTTCTCCCTTGAGAGCCGTGGTAGACCACCACGTTGATAGGCCGGGTGTGTAAGCGCGGTAACGCGTTGAGCTTACCGGTACTAATAGCTCGATTGTCTTGATTGCTCTCATTTCCAATGCCCATCGCATTCCGAATGGGATGCGTATGGCGCACACTGAAAAGAAAGACACATGTTTCTGAGCACGACGCCCGTGGATCAAATCCGCGGGCTGCGCTGTTCGCTGCACTTGCAGCTTGCTTCAAACGTTCTTGGCCGGCCTGGTGGTTTTTGCGGAGAGACTGAACCCGATCCCATCCCGAACTCGGCCGTTAAACTTTCCTGCGCCGATGGTACTAAGCCTCAAGGCTTGGAAGAGTAGGTCGCTGCCAGGCCTGCCAAGGACGTTGCTTCTCCTCAACACGATGATCGATTTCAAAAGGCCGCCAGCAATGGCGGCCTTTTTTAATCGCTGACGCAAGGCAAGGTTCATGCGCGCGCCATTTGAGCTAAATCAAAGCGTGCGCCGTGCGATCGCGTCATTTTTCTCGCAAGGACGAAATTGCCAAACGAGGGAAGGGATGCACGTCCATGACAAACTCGCGGATGGAAAAGGCTTTGATCCTCTACTTTCGCTTCGTGATGGCGTGGACATTCCTCTATGCCGCTTCTCACCAGGTATTTGTACCGAGCTTCACCGTGGTTGGTTTCCTAAGCCATACCAAGACTTTCCATGATGTGTTCGTCGTGTTCACGACACCCACGATGGCGCCTATCACGACTTTCCTGGTTGAGTACGGTCACTTGCTGATTGGCCTGTCCCTGCTCACGGGGCTGATGGTGCGCGTCAGCGCGACCTTCGGAGTGATGCTGATGATTATCTACTGGTTTGCCCATATGGACTGGCCATTCATCGAAAACACCAACAATCTGATCGTCGACTACCATCTCGTCTATGCGGGCGTACTGGTGTACCTGATCGTCAAACGTGCGGGGCACGTCTTTGGGCTCGACGCGTGGGCGGAGAATCTCAAATTCGTCAAGCAACATCCGACCCTGAAGCCGCTGGTGGCGTAACCCTCGCAACACGAAAACAAGAGCCCGGTCATGACCGGGCTCTCGCAATTTTCACTGCTTTCTGGGACTACGCGCCGACCACAATGCCGCCATGCGCTGGCGGAACGCTTTTGGCTTCTCCGCAAACAGGCGGCCAGCCAGCCGCGCGGCCGATTTCAAATGCGCGTTGCGGCGCGCTTGAATCAACGGCAACAATCGCGATCGCCAGGGTGCCAGAGGCTGATGCGGTGCCGTGAAGCTCGTGAGCACTGCGAGATCCTGGCAGGAGCCGAGCTGGTTGCGCAGGCGCTGCGCCTCTTCGGCCCAAACTTTTCCAAGGCGCGGCCAAAGCGGCTCTACCAGATCCATCTGGTGGCGGTGCTCCACGACGCGCCGGCGCAAGTCGTGGAGGTGCTCGGCTTCTGAATCCTCCCAGCCATCAGGCACCAGTTGCCGAGCGCGGCGGTAGGTCGACGTTAGGCCGTCGGTAACGGCATCGAAATCGATCGCCTTGAGCGGCCAACGTTCAAGCGAAAGCGTGGCATAGTCGAGATAACGCGAAATCCGTTCTCGCGTGCTCTTGGTAAAGCTCGTCGCTCCTGCCTCGTCCCGCATTTCGGTCAGCCGAGTGCGGATCGTTTCCGTCGACGTCGTTGAGAATGGCAAATCAGCTTTGCGGAGGTCGGCCAGGGCATCGAGTGCCGACTGGGCATCGCGGGCGCCGGCCACTGCGCGCATCAACTCGCGTGCTTCTGCCCGCAATTGGTTGGCCTGCTCGCCAAGCGGACGGGACAACAGCCTTAAGAGTGCGCGCCAACGCTTGAGGGCCTTGCGCACCTCATGGACCGCCTCAGGCTCGGAAAGCTCAGGGTCGGTTAATGCGCGACGACCGTCGGCAATAATCGAACGCGCGGCGGTCGCAAGACCGTCGCCGAAGCTGCTGTCGCCTCCGCCAGCAACCCCCCTCATGCCCCCCTCTTGCCGCAACTACGTGACATGTTGATGAAAACGAACGCTTTTCGCCCTTCCCATTGGCATCCGCCGTTGCTACATACCCCCGAATGGCGCGGGTCTTGCCCCGCGCTTCGCATTTTGACGCGGGGTGGAGCAGCCCGGTAGCTCGTCAGGCTCATAACCTGAAGGTCGTAGGTTCAAATCCTACCCCCGCAACCAAACACGCCGCCCAGTCAAAGACTTGGCGGCGTTTTATTTTATCGCCATTGCGCGGCGATTGGTCTCGTCCTGGACCGTCGAATGGCGTAAAGCAA
>DAHUXA010000030.1 GCA_027307405.1 Hyphomicrobiales bacterium
GCCCACCTCCTGTACAACACGGCGCTGTTGTTCCACGGTCAGCGTGCACTGGAAATCGGTTGCTGGCTGGGATGGTCGGCATGCCACCTCGCGCTCGGCGGCGTGGAGCTCGATGTTGTGGACCCGATCCTTGCCGACCCTGACTTCTATGGAAGCGTGACGACCTCGCTCTCCGCAGCAGGCGTCAACGACCATGTGCATCTCATCCCCGGTGGCAGCCCGAGCGAAGTGTTACGCCTGCATAACCATGAGCGCCGCAGTTGGGCGCTGATCTTCATCGATGGCAATCATGAGCGCCCCGGCCCGTTGCAGGACGCGAAGGCCGCGCATCTTGTTGCAGCACCTGATGCCCTCGTGCTGTTCCACGACCTCGCCTCGCCGGATGTGACTGAGGGGCTGAACTATTTGCGGGACCAGGGCTGGCAAACGTTGATCTACCAAACCATGCAAATCATGGGAGCGGCCTGGCGCGGCCAGTGCCGCCCCGTGCCGCACTCACCAGATCCCGCGGTCGATTGGCCGCCATTGCCGGACCACCTCAAAGGCTACCAGGTCAGCGGCTAAACCTCGATGACAAACCCAACGCTCGCCGATCAACCGTTGTGGGTAAATGAAATTATTGCGTGCGTGCGGCCGTACACGATGACGAGTCCCGAGCGCATTGCCTCGCTGTGCAACGCCATTGATTACGTCGTCCGCTGCAACATCCCTGGCGACATCGTCGAATGCGGCGTTTGGAAGGGCGGAAGCATGATGGCGGCGGCTCTCACGCTGTTAAGAGGCGGGGAAACGCAGCGCAAATTGCGCTTATTCGATACCTTTGAAGGAATGCCGGCGCCCACCGAGAAGGACCAAACCTACTACACCGGCGGTCAGGGTGCGATTTCGGCAGCCGATCTTTTGGCGCGTTCCGACCCTTCGAAGTCGGATGTTTGGGCCCGTTCGCCTCTAGAAGAGGTCCGTCACAACCTCGCGAGCGTACCGTATCCGATCCACCAAATCGAATTCATCAAAGGGCGGGTCGAGGACACGCTCCCCACTCCGACGATCGACCAGATTGCGTTGTTACGGTTGGACACCGACTGGTACGAATCAACGCGCCATGAATTGCAGCATCTCTATCCGCACCTCGTGCGGCGCGGAGTTCTGATCATCGATGACTACGGACACTGGGAGGGCGCCCGCAAGGCCGTCGATGAATACATCGCGGCCAATGGCCTCCCGCTCCTGCTCAATCGCATCGACTACACCGGTCGCATCGCAATCAAGCCTTGAATCTAACGGCAGCAGACTTGCTGCCGGTCAGTTTTTCCGAAGCAGAGGCTTGCCCGGAACAATTCAGTTAATCGGCCTTCGACTTAAGTAGCGTCCTGCTTCCGAAGGACGGCAAAAAATATCAAATAAATGGTGCGCGAAGACAACGCGCATCCAAGAAAAGCCCATTTGCCGATCGAAAAAAACCCGGCTTGCCACGCCTATAGCGGCCTTCTCCAACAACCGGAAGGAAGCCGCTATCGTGAAGCGCACACATGTCACCTTTGCTGCCGTACTTTGCTTTTCAGTCGTGTTCATCGGCGCCGTGTCCGTCGCCAAAGCGCAATCTGGAATTGCGTCAATTTACTCAGGCGGCAAGACGGCAAATGGCGAGATCGCCAAATCGAGCGACATGACCGCTGCCCACAAAACTCTGCCATTTGGAACGCTGGTGCGCGTCACCCATCAGCACACTGGTCGGTCGATTGTGGTCCGAATCAACGATCGCGGGCCGTTCGTGCACGGTCGCGTCATCGACGTGATGCCGGCGGCAGCTCGCGCATTGGGTTTCTCGGGTCTGGCGCCTGTGACGCTTGATGTCATCGACCAACACGGACGAACGGCTGCGCGGTCATAAGAAAGAGCGGCCGCAGCAAGGCGGTTTGGGCGGCTGGCTGTTCCATCGCAATGCGGTGGGACAGCTTCTTTCTGGGCTATTGGTCGCGGGGCCTTCACCTTGGGACATTTCGAGTAAAGTAAGGTGTTCTTCTCACGAAATATCGGCACACGCTGATGTGTGAGGCTGGGAGTGCACCATGAAACCCAATCGCCGTCCGCCAAGACGCCCGCGCACGATTGAACGCCCTTCGCGGGCTACGGCCGAGAGTGCCGTGCGAACCTTGATTCAATGGGCGGGCGATGATCCGGACCGGGAGGGGCTTCGGGGCACGCCGGCCCGCGTCGTTCGCGCCTATGAGGAATGGTTTGCCGGCTACTTCGACGATCCGCGCGACTATCTCCAGCGGACCTTCGAGGAAGTCGCGGGCTATGACGAAATGGTGCTGTTGCGCGACATCCGTTTCGAGTCCCACTGCGAACATCACATGGCGCCGATCATCGGCCGTGTTCATATCGGCTATCTCCCGCGCAGGCGCATTGTCGGCATTTCAAAGCTGGTGCGGCTGGTCGACGTCTATGCCAAGAGAATGCAGGTTCAGGAGAAGATGACCGCCGAGATTGCGGCCTGCCTCAATGCTGTTCTCAAACCGTCCGGGGTCGCTGTCGTCGTCGAAGGCGCCCATGAATGCATGACGACCCGCGGGGTCCACAGATCTGATGTGACCATGGTGACAAGCCGCATGCTTGGCGTGTTCCGGACGAACTTTAAAACCCGGCAGGAATTCTTTGCGGCGATAAAGCTTAAACACGGCGGCGAGGATGGCTCGATTTAGTTGAGCGTGTACATATGCGGAGAAAATGATGCTTGCCTGGTTCGTACCGCCTGTCGTTGCGCCGGCGATGCTGATCATCGCCGTGATCGCCACGGCTTTGTTGCACTAACGGTGCTTTAAAATACCAGCTTTTTTAGCAGCTGCTCGAGGGCCAGCTTGCCCTCCAGATTCGCCGTGCTTCGCGACTCGAAATATTCCTCCGAATGAGCCACCGGGCTTACCCGTCCAGCGCGGTAGATTTCCCATCGCCAGGGTTTCGGCATGCGGGCGCGATTCTTCACCACGACCGAGTAGTCGCTCCGCTCAAGGCCGCCCTTCATGACGCGCGGCGGTTCACGGTGAAGGTCCCCGTCGCTCACGCCGCCTGATCCTGTTGCTGAGCCGCCGCAAGATCGGCGGGATCGACGTTGACCATTTCGATCGACGGCGACCGATGCGCGTCGCCGGGTAGGAAAATCATCGTCGCGACCCGGCGATAAACCGGGAACGACAACCCCTCGATCAGTTCCTCATCTGTCGCCACTTCATATTCGCCGGCCGCCAGGCGCCGGTCGACGCCTTTGAGCGAAAACGGGTGCTGAAACGTCAGCGTCACGCGTTTTGTGCGTGTTAGCATTGCAATGTCCTCGATAGCAGAGTGACAGCACGACCATGAGTCACGCCGGCGGCGTAGTCACCAAATAAGAAACGCGAGAACTATTCCAGCCGAGATCAGCAATCCCAACCCCCAGAACGAATAGGTCACCATCCTGTCGATTGCGTCACCGTGCATTCCACCATTATGCGCTTTTTGAACGGCGATAGATACAAGTATATTTAGGCGTGGGTCCTAGCGCGGTGCTTGGTGAAAAGCAGGAGCAATGTATGGAAAAGCTAGAAATCACCCGCAACGCTCACACCGATCAATTCTCGGTCGTTCTCTCCAGGGGCAACGACACCATACGGTGCATGGTGACCGTCGAGGCAGGCCGCGCGACCTCCGACGAAGAGAAGCACCGAGCAGCTCTCTCAAAGGCCAAGGCGCTTGCCAGAGCTCTTGACGTAGCGATCAAGGACATCTGATGGACGGCGCGATTTGATTTAATGAATGACGTCAAGTTTGACCTTCGCAACACCTCGATCGACAATTCCCAAAGTTTCGGCCGCCGAATACGAGACGTCCACAACACGTCCGGGAACGTATGGGCCGCGGTCATTAATGCGAACCGTGACAGATCGCCCGGTCGCTACATTGGTCACGCGCAACTGTGTGCCGAATGGCAGCGTCGGGTGAGCCGCGGTCAATTCAGCCGGATTGAACTTTTCGCCGTTCGCCGTCTGTTGTCCCTCCGTGTAGAAGCTTGCGACCCCATACGATGTAGCCGGCGTTGCGGCTGTATGTTTATACGGCGTGTGCTTGATCGCTTTGATTGCGACGCGCCTGCGCGTCACCGGCGCCTCTTGGTTCTCTACAGGCGACGCCTGTCGACTGACGCGCAATTCGGATTTGTCGGTGACCGCCGGGGTCTGCATGCACGCCCCAAGCGCCGCCGCCGTCACGGCGACGGGAACCATTCGAACAAAGTTCCGGAAACAAGCGGGTGAATTCAAAAGACGTGTCCCCATGCGCCAAAATCCGACAGCCAATCGGGGCGGTAGCGTGACCAGATCACAGCCAACGAGGACGCAGCCTGATTTTCATTCTGGGTGTGATCGATTTGTCACGCGCGGGAACACTGAGCTGGATTGTTGCGGTAATTAGCAACCGGCATGCGGTATTGCGAGACACGCTTCATTAGTGCGGATTTTTACTCACCCCGTGCCCTTCCAGCGCGCTGCCGATCTCATCCAGGATCGCCGGATCATCGATCGTCGCCGGCATTGTCCACGGGTCGCCGTCGGCGATTTTCTTGATCGTCCCGCGCAGGATCTTTCCTGAACGCGTCTTCGGCAGCCGCGCGACGGTGATCGCCAATTTAAAAGCAGCCACCGGTCCGATCTTGTCGCGCACCAGCGCGACGATTTCCTTTTCAATTTCCGTCGGCGGACGGTTGACGCCGGCTTTCAAGACAATGAACCCGCAAGGCACCTCGCCTTTGAGATCATCCTTGATGCCGAGCACCGCGCATTCGGCGACGTCCGGGTGCCCGGCCAGCACTTCTTCCATGCCGCCAGTGGACAACCGATGACCGGCGACATTGATGATGTCGTCGGTGCGGCTCATGACATAAACGTAGCCGTCCTCATCCTTGTAGCCGGCGTCCGCCGTCTTGTAGTAGCCGGGAAATTCCGCGAGGTAGCTTTCCTTGAAGCGCTCGTCCTGCTGCCACAGCGTCGGGAAACAGGCCGGCGGCAACGGCAGTTTGACCACGATGGATCCGATCTTGTTGATGGGCTGCACCTTGCAGGCTTCGTCGACGATATCGATGGCGTAGCCCGGCATCGGCACGCAGGCCGAACCGTAGCGCACCGGCAGCGCGCCGAGGCCGACTGGATTGCCGGCGATGCACCAGCCGGTCTCGGTCTGCCACCAGTGGTCGATCACCGGCACGTTGAGCACTTCCTCCGCCCATTGGATGGTTGGCGGATCGGCGCGCTCGCCCGCGAGGAACAGCGTGCGGAATTTCGACAGGTCGTATTTCCTGATGAATTCGCCCTTCGGATCTTCCTTCCGGATGGCGCGGAAGGCGGTCGGCGCGGTGAACAGCGCCACCACGCCGTGCTGTGCAATCACGCGCCAGAACGCGCCGGCGTCGGGCGTTCCGACCGGCTTGCCCTCGTAGAGGATCGAGGTGCAGCCGTGGAACAGCGGCGCATAGACAATGTATGAGTGACCGACCACCCAGCCGACATCGGAGCCGGACCACCACACTTCGCCGGGAGACACGCCGTAGAGGTTCTGCATCGACCATTTGAGCGCAACCATATGCCCACCATTGTCGCGCACGACACCCTTTGGGATTCCCGTAGTGCCTGACGTGTAGAGAATGTAGAGCGGGTCGGTCGCGGCAACCGCTACGCACTCGCTGGTCTTGGCGTAGTTGACGGCGTTCTCCCAGACCTTGCGCCAGTCATGAACGCGGCCCGCGGTCAGCGGCGCCTCGCATTGCGGGCGCTGGAGGATCATGCAGCTCGGCGGCTTATGTTTTGCGAGTTTGATCGCTTCATCCAGCAGCGGCTTGTACGGCACAATGCGCGTGCCCTCGATGCCGCAACTCGCGGAGAGGATCACTTTGGGCTTGCAGTCGTCGATGCGGGTGGCGAGCTCCTTCGCCGCGTACCAGCCGAACACCACCGAGTGAATGGCGCCAATGCGCGCGCAGGCGACCATGGCGAACACTGCTTCCGGCACCATCGGCATGTAGATGATGACACGATCGCCTTTATCCACGCCAAAATCATGCAGCATGGCGCCGAGCAATTGCACCTCGGACAGCATGCGGCCGTAGGTGAAGGTCTTCACGGTGTTAGTGACAGGAGAATCGTAGATCAGCGCCGGTTGGTCGTTACGGCCGGCGAGCACGTGACGGTCGAGCGCGTTGTAGCAGGTGTTGCAGGTGGCGCCCGCGAACCAGCGGCCGTAGATGCCGGCGTCACGGTCGAAGATCTTCTTTGGTTTCTCGTACCAGTCGATATCCGCCGCAGCTTCCGCCCAGAAGACCTCCGGGCTGCGCTGCCAATGCGCATAGACGTCGTGATAGCGGCTGGTACGGGCGTCCATCGCCCCCTCCCTTTTTGCTCTTTGGCCATGATTGTGGAACGGCCCGACGCAGCAAACAAGGCAGTGCCTTGCGCCATTGACTACACCGCCCCGGCCCGGAAGATGAGCCATGCTGAGTCTAAAGCCGGCTTCTACCGAGGCGACGCCCTGCAAGATATGCCGGCAGCCCGCCCCGCTTTTCGGCCTCGTCGACTTCAACAGGAACTGTCAGATCCCCGATTGCGTGAAACTGCCGCTTACGGGCACGCCTGTCTATCACCGCCGCTGTAGCGCCTGCGGCTTCCTGTTTACCGACGCTTTCGACGACTGGAGCCCGGACGACTTCAAAACGCACATCTATAACGGCGGCTATCTCGCGGTCGATCCCGGATATCAGGAGGCACGGCCGCGCAGCAATGCGGGCCTGGTGCAGCAGGTGTTCGGCGCGCACAAAGCGACACTGCGTGTTCTCGACTTTGGCGGCGGCAACGATGTGCTGTGCGCCGATTTGCGGGCGGCCGGATTTCCGGTCGCCATAACCTACGATCCCTTCGTACCCGAATATGCGAAGCCGCCCGAGGGCAAATTCAATCTCGTCACCTGCTTCGAGACGCTTGAGCACATGCCCGATCCGGTTGCAGGCATCGGTGCAGTCGTGGCGAACCTGGCGGATCCAGGGCTAGTTCTGTTTTCGACGCTTCTGCAACCGCAGAATTTCGACCAGCTCGGCATGAACTGGTGGTATGTCGGCCCGCGCAACGGCCATATTTCGATGTTCAGCCGGGACGCACTGAACAAGGCGTGGCGCGTCCACGGCTGCCAGACCGGCTCGTTCAACGACAACCTACACGTCGCATTCCGGACGATGCCGGAATTTGCCAAGCATCTCCTGGGGCGAACCGTCGCCTGAGCGCTAGCCCGGGCGATGACAAAACCGGGATTGACCGCTAGCTTTGCCCGAAGGGATACCGGGCATGGCGAAATCACCCTACGACGCCGATCTCGACCGCAATCCGGCCAACTACCAGCCATTGACTCCGCTCGGCTTTCTCGAGCGCGCAGCGGCCGTATTCCCCGACCATACCGCCATCATCCATGGGACGATGCGGCGCCGCTATGCCGAGTTCTATGCCCGTGCGCGGCGGCTGGCCTCGGCTCTGGCGAAGCATGGCATCAAACGCGGCGACACGGTTTCTGCATTTCTCGCCAATACGCCGGCAATGCTTGAGTGCCATTACGGTGTGCCGATGTGCCAGGGCGTGCTGAACACGCTCAATACGCGGCTCGACCCGCCGATCATTGCCTTTTCACTCGATCACGCCGAGGCGAAGGTCGTGATCACCGACCGCGAATATTCCAAGGTCATGAAGGAGGCCCTCGGCCTCTGCAAAGCAAAACCGCTGGTGATCGACTACGACGACCCCGAGTACACAGGCAGCGGCGAGCGGATCGGGACAATCGAATACGAGGAATTCGTCGCGCAGGGCGATCCCCGCTATGCCTGGAAAATGCCTGATGACGAATGGGACGCGATCACCCTCAATTATACATCGGGCACAACAGGCGATCCGAAAGGCGTGGTCTACCATCACCGCGGTGCGCATTTGCTCGCGGTCGGTAATGTCGTCACCTGCTCGATGGCCAAGCATCCGGTATATTTGTGGACGCTGCCGATGTTCCACTGCAACGGCTGGTGTTTCCCATGGTCGATTTCGGTCGCCGCCGGCACGCATGTATGCCTGCGCGCCGTGCGTGCGCTGGCGATGTATGACGCCATTGCTACACATAAAGTGACGCACCTCTGCGGTGCACCGATCGTGATGGCCACGCTGCTGAATGCGCCGGCGAACGAGAAAAAACCGCTGCCGCACGTGGTCGAATTTTTCACGGCCGCAGCGCCACCGCCAGAAGCCGTGCTCGCGGCGATGAAGGAAGCGGGCTTCAATGTCACACATCTTTATGGCTTGACCGAATCCTACGGGCCGGCCGTGGTCAACGACTGGCATACCGACTGGAACGCACTTGCACCCGCCGAGCAGGCGGTGAAGAAGGCGCGGCAGGGTGTGCGCTACGGCGCGCTGGAAGCGCTCGATGTGCTCGACCCCGAGGCCATGACACCCGTTGCGCGCGACGGCGAAACGCTGGGCGAAGTCATGATGCGCGGCAATGTGGTGATGAAAGGCTATCTCAAGAACAAATCATCGACCGAAAAGGCCTTTGCCGGCGGCTGGTTTCACACCGGAGACATCGGCGTCATGCATGCCGACGGTTATATCCAGCTCAAGGACCGTTCCAAGGACATCATCATTTCCGGCGGTGAGAATATCTCCTCAATCGAGGTGGAAGACGCGCTCTATAAGCATCCTGCGGTTGCCGCTGCCGCCGTGGTCGCGAAACCGGACGACAAATGGGGCGAGACGCCCTGCGCTTTCATCGAACTAAAACCAGGCGCACAGGCCGATCCCGATGAGCTGTTGCAGTGGTGCCGCAAGCATTTGGCTTCCTACAAATGCCCACGCTACGTCGTGTTCGCCGACATCCCGAAAACGAGCACCGGCAAGATTCAGAAATTCAAGCTGCGCGAGATGGCGAAGGCGGTTTGAGTCTTGGCCCGTCAAGACATATGCCTGCCATTCTTATGCGTAACCCAGTGAACCCATGCCTGACATTCTCATCATCAGCGAGGGCCCCGTTCGCAAGATCCGGATCAACCGGCCCGAAAAGAAAAACGCGCTCACACTCGCGATGTATGAGTCGATGGCCGCCGCAATTGAGGATTCTGCAACAGAGGCGAACGTGCGATGCCTGCTGATCTCGGGCACGCACGATGTCTTCTGCGCCGGAAACGACCTCAACGATTTCGTCGCGATGGCAAGAGGTGGTGCGCTCGGCGCGCCGATCGTCCGGTTCCTGCATGCGTTGGCCTGTTGTGAGAAACCGCTGGTTGCGGCCGTCAGTGGCGCCGCGGTCGGCGTCGGCACCACCATGCTGCTGCATTGCGATCAGGTCATTGCAAGCGATACGGCGACCCTGCTCACGCCTTTCGTCTCGCTCGGCCTGCTGCCCGAGGCAGGCTCAAGCCTGCTTGCGCCGCGCCTGATGGGCCATGCGCGCGCATTTTCGCTCCTGGTGATGGGCAAGTCGCTCTCCGCCGAAGAGGCAAAGGCAGCGGGGATCGTTACCGCGGTGGTGCCCGCCGCCGAACTCGACGCGCAATCGCTGGCGGTAGCGCGCGAAATTGCGGCGTTGCCGCCCGAAAGTGTGGCGTCCGCGCGCCGCCTAATGCGCGGCTCCGTCGAGGAGATTGTGGCGCGCATCGACGAGGAGGTTGATGCCTTCAAGACGCGGCTGGCTTCGCCCGAAGCGCAAAAGGCCTTGGCGGCCTTCCTGACTCGAAAACGGTAAGCGCTGGTGGTTAGCGCCCTTCGCGGGCGTATGGATCAAACAGATTGTTGCTATTGTAGCGCTCATTGAATGAACGCTGCTGGCCGAACTGAAACGTCGTGTTGCCCTGCTTGACGCTGGTCTGGCCGTTGTTGGCATTGAACGGCGAAACCGGCGTAAGGCGGTCTGGCGTAGCTGCCGGTTTGTCCGTGTCCAGGTAGCCCTGACCACCGCTGGCGCCACCCTGATTCTCGATCGTGAAGGCCTTCGCGCCCGGCGCAACGGCAATTGCCACGAGCAAAGCGGCGGCGGCGGCGAACGCACGGGGTGTTGCGCGGAATTTCATAGCGGCCTCGACAGTTGCCTTTGCAGTAGGTGAATCAAACAGCACAATAATGGCTGCACGGCGGCAGTCGGCTATTCTACCTTTAATCCGAGCTTTTTCACCAGCCCGCCCCACTTCTTTTCGTCCCCGGCGACATCCGCGGCATAGGCCTCTGGTGTTCCTGGTAGGGATTCGGCGCCTTCGGTTGCGAGACGCTCCTGCACATCCTTCGTCGCAAGCGCGGCGTTGAGTTCCTTATTGAGTCGCACAATGACAGCGGGCGGCGTACCGGTGGGCGCCATCAGGCCATAACGTAGCGCCGCATCGAAGCCTGGCACGCCGCTTTCGGCAAGCGTCGGCAAGTCGGGTAGCAGGTTCGATCGCTTCGCGCTTGTGATCGCGATCCCACGCAAGGTACCCGCTTTGATATTGCCGAGCGCGACGGGAATCGGAAGGAACATCATTGGAATATGCCCGCCGAGCAGATCGCTTATGGCCGGACCGTTACCCTTGTATGGCACGTGTTGAAGCTTCAGCCCCGTCTCGCTCGCAAGGTATTCGACGGCGAGATGATTGACGGTACCGACACCGGGCGAGCCGTATTGCAGCGGCGCAGGGGCTGCCTTGGCATAGGCGATCAACTCGGCAATCGAATGCACCGGCATTGATGGATGCACAACAAGCACATTCGGGGCAAAGCCGATCATGCCGATCGGCGTAAAGTCTCTGTGCGGATCATAACCAGCGTTGGCGTTCATGGCGGGCGCGATCGCCATCGTCGCGGTATAACTCAGTAAAATGGTGTAGCCATCAGGTGCGGCCTTGGCCACGAAGCGAGTGCCGAGTGTGCCGCCGGCGCCACCACGATTCTCGACCACGATCTGCTGGCCGAGCGCGGCCGCCAGTTTGTCAGCGACGTTGCGCGCCATCACCGTCGTGCTGCCACCCGGCGGGAACGGCACGATCAAGGTGATCGGACGGTTCGGATAGTCGTCGGCGCGCGCCTTAGTTAGCGTACCAAGCAGCGCAAGTGAGATCAGTGCGAGAGCCATCCATTTTCCCGATGATCGCAACATGACGCCTACTCCACCTTGAGCCCGAGCCTCTTGACCAGCCCGCCCCACTTTGTCTCTTCCTTATCAATATCAGCCGCATATTCGGCCGCCGTCGACGTCATCGGATCGCCGCCCTCATTGTGAATTTGCTTCTGGACGTCCGGATTGTCGACCAGCTTGCGCAGTTCCCGGTTGAGCTTTTCGACGATCTCCTTCGGCGTGCCGGCCGGTGCAAGCAAGCCGTAATGCAGCACGGCCTCGAAACCGGGCATTCCCGCTTCGTCGAAAGTCGGCACATTGGGCAGAAGCGAGAAGCGCTTCTTGCTGGTAACCGCAATGGCCCGAAGCTTGCCGGCCTGGATATTGCCCAGCGCCGGCGGCAGTACGCTGAAAGCAACCGACACATGGCCGCCGAGCAGGTCGTTCATCACAGGCGCCGAACCTTTGTATGGAATGATCGCCATGTCGACCCCGGCCTCGGCCTTGAACAATTCGGCGCACATGTAGCCGCCGGTGCCGAGCGCCGAGGTGCCGAGATTGAGCTTGCCTGGTTGCGCCTTGGCCATGGCGATGACGTCGGAAATCGATTTGGCGGGAAACGAGGGATTCGCCAGCAACGCGACGGGCATCGACGCCACCAGCCCGATCGGCGCGAAATCCTTGCGCGGGTCGTAGCCGGCATGAACGTAGAGACTGGGATCGATCGAGATCGTGCCGGTATGGCCGAGCAAAAGTGTATAGCCGTCGGGTGCCGCCTGCGCGACAACGCGCGTGCCAATGGTACCGCCGGCGCCGGGCCGGTTGTCGACGATGAATTGCGCATGCAAGGCCTCGGACAATTTGGCGGCGACCACGCGCGCCATCGCATCGACTCCGCCGCCTGGCGGATAAGGCACCACCAGCGTGACAGTGCGCGCCGGATAGTCGGCGGCGGCAGCAGCACCAATCACCGCAAGCATCATGGCGAGCGCCAACACGGCGGCAGCAGCAAATCGGGACATGGCGCCTTCTCCCAGCACGACGGACGGTGTTATTTGCCGACACTATAACGCAAAAACCGCACCCGGGCGGATGCCGGATATGCAGCCGGCCGCACTAAAAAAATAAGCCGAACTCGGGGTATCCCCGAGTTCGGCGTGAGCAAGAAAACTCTAACCTGAGATCGAGCCGGTCAGTGTACGCTGGCGCGGCCGTTGTAGCGCAGCCGTTCGATCTCGTCCTTTACTTGCAATTTGCGACGTTTGAGTTCCACTATTCTCAGGTCATCGACCGCAGGATGGGTCAGGCATTCGGTGATTTCGTCTTCAAGCGCCTGATGTTTTCTTTCCAATTCCGCAAGGTGCGATTGCATCGACATGCGGTATGTCTCCTCAATCAGTGGCTCTCTAAGATTTAAGTGTAGCGCAGACTCACCACAAGGGCGACGGTACACCCACCTTAGTTTGCCGGCAAACCGGCCCAAACCTTTGATTGGCGTCGCTTTTCCAAAAGCTTGAATGCCGTTGTGGAAAACGCAATAATTAACGCGCTTTTGCCGAGACGGACCGGCCGAGCACAAGCAACGGTGGCAATGACTGACGAGGAAGAACGCGCGTTGCGGGAGCAGCTGGCGCGTCTGCTGCAGGAACACCGCGACCTCGACGCCGCCATCGCGGCCCTGGTCACCTCTCCCGGTTCCGACCTTATTCAGGTACAGCGGCTGAAGAAGCGTAAGCTGGTATTGCGCGACAAAATCCGCCGCATTGAGGACCAGCTCACGCCCGATATCATTGCGTAGGCCCGTCCGCCTAGGCGGGTGAGGACAGCGGGGGAAGGAACTGCGCCCTTCGCTCGTCCTTGCGCGCATACATCGCTCGGTCGGCGGCCTCAATCACCTCGGCAGTTGTGGCGTCCGGAAGAATTGGCGCCGCGCCCACGCTGGCGCTAACGCGAACCTGGGCCTGTCCGTGCATGACACTGACGTTTCCGATCAGCGCTTCCAGCTCGCGCGCTTTCACCGAGGCCTGCGCCTCGTCGATCCGCCAAACCACCACGCCGAATTCGTCGCCGCCGAGCCGCCCTACCACATCGGAGGACCGCACATGGCTAATGAGTTCACGCGCCACCGCCTTGATAAGGGCGTCACCGGCGCCATGGCCGTGGCGGTCGTTGACCGCCTTGAAGCCGTCGAGATCAATGAACATGAGCGCGGCCTGCGTGCCGTAGCGCTTCACATACGCGATTGCGCGCTTGAGATCGCGCTCGAACCCGCGGCGATTGAGTATATCGAGTAGCGGATCAATGTCGGCGCGTGCCTCAAGTTCTCCGATTCGCGCACGCGCTACGGCGACCTCGCGCTTGAGCCGCTCGATCTCGGCCAATAGCGAAGCCGTTTGTGGAAAATCGTCGTGAAGGCGTGCCTCGGCGTGCTGGAGACCCATATTTCAGTCCTCGCGAATCTTAACCGTGCGACCGAGAATACCCCTTTCGCCTTGCCAGAGGGGAGCCTCAACCTATAATCAACCGCTTCCTTCCGCAGGGGTATGGCGGATTCGGGGAGCACAATGGCGTCAAAACCGGTCGCGATCATCATGGGCAGCCAGTCTGACTGGGCCACGATGAAGCACGCCGCCAAGGCACTCGATGCCCTCAGGATCGGTTACGAAACGCGCATCGTCTCCGCTCACCGCACCCCCAAGCGGCTCTACGATTTCGCCAGCAGCGCCCGCAAAAATGGCTTCAAGGTGATCATTGCCGGCGCCGGGGGCTCCGCCCATCTGCCCGGCATGACCGCGTCGATGACGCCGTTGCCGGTGTTCGGCGTGCCGATGAACACGCACACGCTCGAGGGCAAGGATTCACTGCTGTCGATCATGCAGATGCCCGGCGGGATCCCTGTCGGCACCCTCGCCATAGGCAAGGCTGGCGCAACCAACGCTGCGCTCCTTGCGGCCGCCGTATTGGCGTTGTCCGATGCAAAGATCGCAAAGCGGCTGGATGCCTGGCGCGCGCGGCAGACCAAGGCCGTGGCCAAACGGCCCAAAGATTGAGCCTTGCTGAAGCCCGGCGCCACCATCGGTATCCTCGGCGGCGGCCAGCTCGCGCGCATGCTCGCACTGGCCGCCGCGCCTCTCGGTTTGCGCTGCCACGTATATTCGCCCGAAAAGGACTCCTGCGCGTTCGATGTGGTGCATGCGGGCACCTGTGCCCCTTATGAGGACGAGACCGCACTCGGGCGCTTTGCCGGTGCCGTCGACGTCATCACCTATGAATTCGAGAATGTGCCGGCCAAGACCGCCGCCGTCCTCGCCCAGCGGAAGCCAGTGCTGCCCGACCCAAAGGTGCTGGAGACAACGCAGGACCGGCTCGTCGAGAAGACTTTCATCAGCGGGCTGAAGATTCCGACTGCACCTTTCGCGCCGGTTCACAGCGCAACGCAATTGGCCGAGGCTGTGGAGGCCGTCGGTTTGCCGGCCGTGCTCAAGACGCGTCAGCTTGGCTATGACGGCAAGGGTCAGGCGAAAGTGTCGAAAAGCGGCGACGCGGTCTCAGCATGGCGGTCGGTGCACAATGCGCCATGTATCCTTGAAGGCTTCATTGATTTCGAGCGCGAGGTTTCGGTCGTTGCGGCTCGCGCGCGCGACGGAAAGGTGGAATGCTTTGAGATTACCGAGAACGAGCATCGCGACCACATCCTCAAAATCTCGCGCGTGCCGGCGAAAGTGACGCCGGCGCTCGCGCGCGAAGCGCGCCAGATCGCAACCCGCATCGCCAAGGCATTCGACTATGTCGGCGTGCTCGGCGTAGAAATGTTCGTGGTCGGCACGGGACGGCGGCGGATGGTGCTGGTCAACGAAATCGCCCCGCGCGTGCACAATTCCGGCCACTGGACGATCGACGGCGCAACCGTCTCGCAGTTCGAACAACACGTCCGGGCGATTGCGGGATGGCCGCTGGCCAAATCTGTGCGGCTCGGCAGGCGCGTTGAGATGGTGAACCTGATTGGTGCGGAAGTGGACGAGGCGGCGCGCTGGCTGACCGTGCCGGGAACCTCCGTGCACGTGTACGGCAAGGGCGAGGCACGTCCTCGACGCAAGATGGGACATGTCACGCGGGTGTGGCCGCGCTGAGTTGGCAACCGCTAACCCCTCCTCCCACATAAGAAATGGCCGCAGGCCAAGTATCGTTGGCGCAGCTCCAATGGACTCTTAACGCCTTTTCTGCTAGAGCCGCCCGACTCAAAGCCCCCGTTTTCGCGGCTTTTACCTTAACCCGTCGGACCAACAACGAAGGAGCAAGCGTGCAAGTTCTCGTTCGCGACAACAATGTCGACCAGGCCCTGAAGGCGCTGAAAAAGAAGATGCAGCGCGAGGGCATTTTCCGCGAGATGAAGCTCCGCGGCCACTACGAAAAACCCTCGGAAAAGAAGGCACGGGAAAAGGCGGAAGCGATCCGCCGGGCCCGCAAACTCGCGCGCAAGAAGATGCAGCGCGAGGGTCTCCTGCCGATGAAACCTCGTCCAGCTCCGGGCACCGGTCCTGGTGGCGGCAACGGCGGACAAGGTCGCGGCGGACAACGGCGTTTCGGCTAATCGCGACTTCGCCGCGGTATTTTTCAAGTTGATGCTAGCGCGGGCCTTAAGTCGCCCGCGCTATTGTTTTGGCGGGCAATATTTCCAGCAAAACTTCACGTCTGCTTCGTTTTGCTTGCGGGTGACGTAATACGCCTCGCGCGTCTTGGCGTCGTCGAAATAGGCACGCTCCTTGGCGGCCCGTTCCTTTGCATTGGAGACGGCTCGCTTTGCATTGTCGGCGCGATCACCGGGCAAAGCCGGTGCGCGCACCATGAACATCACCTCATAGGGGTGGTTTTCCACCCATTGAACCGCCTTTGCGTGATGCTCCGTCTGTTTGGCGAGATCGCAGAAGGCGTAGCCATTGATGATCGGTCCGGCCAGGTTCGCAAAGCTGCGTACAGCGTCGTCGGCTTGCGCAAGCGCCTGCGTCTTCACATCCAGTACTTCCGACATCACGATGTAGCGTTCCTTGGCTACGTAGAACCAAAACACCGCATCGTCGCGCAAACCTACGTCATAGAGTCGGATGGCGAGCACCATCATTGTCATTGGCGTGACGAGGGCTGGCTTGGCCAGAACCAGATCGCGCGCGGCAAGAATGTCCTCGCGGCGGTTCGAACTGAGCAAGTCATTGTACTGTTTGCCGACGGCAACCTGGGGTTTCCCGCCGGGCGTAGGTGCGGCTTCGTAAAAAGGCTGCACGTAGATGCCGATGTGGCGCACCGGCTCGGCCGCGATTGCGGCCCCCGACCAAACGAGCACGGCTGCGGCCCATGCCAATCGCAAAATCACTGCAATTGCCCCTCACCCGCGCTTGCCAGTTCAATCAAAAACGCCTTCACGATTTTCTCCGCGCCATGGTCGTCGAGATCGGCGTGTCCGCCTAGCGGGAAGCGCACCATTCGTTTCGGTTCTTTTGCCAGGGAAAAAAGCTTTTCGCCGAACCGTATCGGCACGATGCGATCGAACTCGCCATGCAGCACCAACAGCGGTGCAGCGACATGCGCAATCCGCTCATCCGATTGGAAAGGATCCTTGATAAACCAGCGAACCGGTACGAACGGGTAGGCAGCAGCGCCGACATCGGCAATAGACGTAAAGGGCGCATCGAGAATAATGCCGCCGACCTCGCGCTCGGCAGCCAGGGCAATGGCAACCCCCGTGCCAAGCGACTCGCCCCACAGCACGATGCGCCTTGCCGGGTAGCGCGCGACCGTAAAATCGTAAGCGGCCGCGGCGTCATCGATCAGACCGGCTTCGGTGGGCTTACCGGTCGAGCCCCCGTAGCCACGATAGGACAGGGCCACGAGGCCGGTGCCATCGGCGATCAACCATCTGAAGCGGCCGGCGCGCAGGTCGAGTGCACCGGCATTACCTTGAAAATATATGACAACCGGCTTTGTCCCCTGTGGAGGCGAGTGCCAGGCGATCAGCTTTTCACCGTCGGCACTGGTCAGTGTCACTTCCTCGGCTTGCGGCAGGCCGGCGGTGGCCGGCGGTGTGCGCGCCTGGTCGGGGAAATACATCAACGATCGCTGGAAAACATACATCAATGCCAGCAATCCACCGTACCCGAGCGCAGCAATGAGAAGCAACCATTTCAGTGTGGTCATGCTTTCTCATAACACGAGAGTGTGCCGCTCGGGTTGCCGCCGCCAGCCGATCCTCATAGCGTTGGGAAAACCGTCAGGGAGAACCGCCATGCCCCGCGTGCCCTATATCGAAGAAAGCGAAAAGACGCCCCATACCCGCGAGCTCATCGAATCCGCCAAACGCACCGGCGCACCGGATCCGCGCGTCGTCAGTATCATGACTCGCAGCGAGGTCGGCACCGGCTGGGTCGAATACTGGAATAAGGTACTTTACAAGGGCGTGCTGCCGCACAAGCTCAAGGAAATGTGCCGCATCAAGATTTCCGTTGCACACCAGTGCGGGTATTGCTCGACGGTGCGCTCCAATGTCGCCAAGGCCGAAGGCTTGACCGAGCAAATGATCAACGACCTGTTCACCTACGAATCCAGCAGCCACTTCACGCCGCGCGAAAAAGCAGCACTGCGCTATGCCGACCTGTTCAAGCAAGGCGAACACGCAATCGACAAGGATGAGGTCTACCAGGACCTGTCTAAACATTTCAACGACGAGGAAATCATCGAGCTTGGTTTGCTGTGCGCACAGACCGACGGTGTGGGCAAGTTCGTGAAGTCACTAAACGTGCTGAGTTGGGAAGAAGCCTGCGAGCTCAATCCCAGCCTCACGCGAGGCTCGACACAGGAAGCGGCAGAGTAGTGAATATTCGTGCGGCCACGCCCGCAGACGAAGACGCCATCTGGCATATCCTCAAGCCGACTTTTCGCGCCGGTGAGACCTATCCGATTCCACGTGACATCTCGCGGGCCGACGCCCTCGCCTATTGGCGCTCGCCCGGCCACACCGTGTTCGTCGCAGAGGACGCTGGCACGATCGTCGGGACCTACTATTTGCGCGCCAACAACCGCGGGGGCGGCGACCATGTGGCCAATTGCGGCTACGTCGTCGCGCCGGAGGCATACGGCCGCGGCGTCGCGCGAGCGATGTGCGCACATTCGCTCGAGCAGGCGCGGGAGCGGAAATTCACCGCCGTGCAGTTCAATTTCGTCGTCGCCTCGAATGAGCGCGCAGTGCGATTGTGGCAAAGCCTCGGTTTCGCTGTCGCAGGGCGCCTGCCGGGCGCCTTCCGGCACCCGCGCCTGGGCGTAGTCGATGCGTATGTGATGCTGCGAAGCCTTTGATCCGGCTCAAAATGCCGGCCGCCGCTATGGCGGCGAGCTTTTGTTAACGCTAGGCCATCAATCGGCTAAAGATTTGCCGCGAACCCCGCAACCTTTTGGCCAAAAATGAGTTGCCGCTATGGGTCGATAGATTGCCCGATATGAAGCGATCAGACCTTGTATCGCGTTGCGGGGGATTCTGCGGAAATGAACGAGGCAGTCGGATTTCTGGAAAGCGAGCTTGATCGCGCGGTTGCCACCTTCGGGCAGGCGGTCTCCGGCGACAACGTCGTACCAATCGACGCCGCGCGGTCACAGGCGACTCTGCGGGAGCGCGAACGCCGGTTCCGCCAACTGCTCGACGCGCTCCCCGCCGCTGTCTACACCACCGATGCCGCCGGGCGGATCACCTATTACAACGACGCGGCCGCAGCCCTGTGGGGGCACCGACCTCCACTCGGGACGAGCGAGTGGTGCGGGTCCTGGAAGCTGTTCTGGCCGGACGGCACCCCGCTGCCGCACGACCAATGTCCGATGGCAGTCGCGCTCAAGGACGACCGCGCGGTCCGCGGCATGGAGGCCGCCGCCGAACGGCCAGATGGCACGCGCGTGCCGTTTATCCCCTACCCGACTCCGATCCATGACGAAACGGGCACGCTGATCGGGGCGGTGAACATGCTGGTGGATGTCACCGACCGCAAGCGCGCCGAGGACCAGCAGGCACTCCTGGTTCGAGAACTGCATCATCGCGTCAAGAATACACTCGCCACAGTGCAGGCAATCATGGGCTCGACCGCACGAGCGGTCGATAACATCGAGGATTTCAAGACGGCCTTGTTCGGCCGCATACAGTCACTTTCCAAGACGCATCTTCTGCTTGCCGACGAGCAGCGCGCAGTCAAGTTTGGCGACATTGTGCGGAGTGAACTTGATGCCTTCGATGATGGCAGCAATAAACGCGTCGTGCTGAGCGGACCTGAAGTCCCCTTGACCTCGCAGCTCGCGGTGTCGCTCGGCATGGCGGTCCACGAGCTCACGACCAATGCAGCGAAATTTGGCGCGCTATCGGTCTTCGGCGGGAAGGTCGAGGTGACCTGGAGCGTGACAATCGACGCCACTCGCCGCACGCTTTCCTTCGACTGGGTGGAAAGCGGTGGGCCACTCGTCGCGCAACCCCTCAAGCAGGGATTCGGATCGCGGCTCCTGGCCTTCGTGCTCCCCGGCCAGATTCAGGCCAAGAGCCGGATCGACTATGCGCCGGACGGGATCCGCATGCATTGCGCGCTACCGCTACCGGCGAACCCGCTGGTCTGACGCGGCCGCTGGCGCAAATTCGGCACCCAGACTTACCGC
This sequence comes from Hyphomicrobiales bacterium, assembly GCA_027307405.1. Lineage (GTDB taxonomy): Bacteria > Pseudomonadota > Alphaproteobacteria > Rhizobiales > Xanthobacteraceae > Pseudolabrys. Next base: position 19,804 of record DAHUXA010000030.1, read on the forward strand.
CCCTGCGCGGCCCCGCATTTCGCTGATAGTGTTTCGCGCCGTAACGCCTGTTGGGGCATGTCTTCAGGACCGACCGTTGCGACGCGCCGCGCCGCGCCGGTGATTAATGATTTTGCCTGGGTTTCCCCGCGGGCAGGCCGTCTTTTTCGTTTTCTCCGGATTCCTGATCACGCACCAGATCGTCAGCCAACCGTTCTCGGCGAAGGATTTCTGTGCGCGCCGCATTTTGCGAATTTTACCACCTTTGCTGCTCGTTACAGCTCGCGGCTTGAGGCGCGAGAGCTTGCAAATTCGGCCACCGCCACCGCGGCAATGGTGTCGAACTATTACTTCACGGTAGGTACTGAGTATTTTTCACCCAGGTCGGAAATCCTTCTGCTGCTGCATACCTGGTCGCTGGGTGTCGTGACGCAATTGTGAACAGCCCAATTTTGAAGCCGCGAAAACCGAAGCAAGGCCGCGCGCGGATTTGTGATGAACGGCCCAGGCCCGACGGGCTATAGTGCCCCCGATGGCTCATGACGTGACGCGATCAAGAGCCGGCAAAGCACGCTCCGATTCCGTCTCTTAGGCGCCACGCCAACCGAGCCACGTCTCGGGAGGTAAAGTCATGGCATATTCGAACATCCTGGTTGGTGCCGGGACTCGCCCCTCGCAACCTGTGATCCGAAAAATCAGCGTGGCTGACTTGCGCGATGCCCTGGCCAAGGGCGTCGAAGATTTTTATGCGATGCCAACGCATGCCATGTTCCTTTGCATTATCTACCCTATCGTCGGCTTCGTACTGGCTCGGTTTACATTCGGCTATTCAGTCCTTCCGCTGCTCTATCCACTCGCCAGCGGATTTGCCCTGGTTGGACCCGTCGCAGCGCTTGGCCTCTACGAGCTGAGCCGCCGCAGGGAAGCCGGTCTCGACACCTCCGCAGCGCACGCCTTCGACGTATTTGAATCGTCATCGATTGGCGCCATCGCCGCGCTCGGATTTCTGCTGCTTGTTATTTTCGGCATTTGGGTGGCGGTTGCGAATGCAATCTATGTCGCAAATTTCGGCTATGCATCGCCGACCTCGATTGAAGCATTCCTTCACGACGTGCTCACGACGCGCGCCGGCTGGATGCTTATCATCGTCGGGAACGGGGTGGGTCTGATCTTCGCCACTCTGGTACTCACGATCAGTGCGGTGTCATTCCCGTTGTTGCTCGATCGCGACGTAGGCGCCGCCGTCGCTCTCCTGACGTCGATTCGCGCGGTCGCTCGTAATCCTTTCACCATGGGGGTATGGGGCCTGATCGTCGGCGCCCTGTTGGTCGTCGGCTCGATCCCATTCTTTATCGGGCTGACGATTGTGATGCCCGTGCTTGGCCACGCCACCTGGCATCTTTACCGCAAGGTCGTCGAACCGCAGGGAAGCCCGCCACCAACGCTCCCACCCCCCGAGAAAGAGCGCCGGTCTGCGGCCGACTTCCCGGTCGTGCTGTTTCCCTGGACGAGAAAATAAGAGCGACGACCGGCTCACGCCACTGCGGCGTAGCGGCGAGCAAGCATAGCCCTTTCGAATTTGCGAGGCGCCATCGGCCTTGCAAACATGTGACCTTGCAGCAGGTCGAAGCCGAGATCGCGAACGACAAGGAAGTCCGACTGCGTTTCCACGCCTTCGGCAACCGATTTGGCGCCGGTATCGCGCGCGATCGCTACAATTTCAGCACAATGCGCCTGCTTGATCCGGTCGTCGGCGCAACCGCGGATGAATTTGCGACCGACTTTCATCTCGACGACCGGCAGTTCACGACGGCCCGCGAGCGAGGCGCCTTTGGCGTCAACGTCGTTGATGGTAATCCCAATATTCCGCAGCGCGAGCTCGCTGGCAATACGCCGCACGAGCGCGAGGTCGTTCACCAGGTCGACGCAGTCAACCGTGATCAAAAATCCGTTCTGCCGCACTTTTTCCGGAACATGTTCCATCATGCGGTCGACGAATTGCATATCCTCCAGGGCCAGCAAGGGCAGCGGTAAGGCAATTTGAACGTGATGATTGGCGGCGGCGAATTGCACGGAATCCGCAACCGCACGCGCAATAACAAACTGTGACAGCCCATGAAGGTATGGGTCGTTCGCAGCCGGTATGAAATAGGCCGGCTGCACGACACCCCAGATGGGGTGACGAACACGAACGACCGCCTCAGCGCCACGTGGTACCAACGATTTTGTATTGATCTTGGATTGGTACCACAGCTCCAGCCAGCCATTGCACAGCGCCTCATCGATATCGATCGGTAGCGGCGGCGCCGGGCGGACCGGCAAGAAACTCTCAAGGTTGGCATCGAGGTCGCGCTTGCGAAACGGCGTCCCCAGTGGGGGCAACATCGTCAGCCCTGCCTGCTCGCCGAGTTCATGATTGCGGATGAGGGCCGCCGAGCTGCGGCCGCCGAACAACATGACCGTACCGCCATAGCCTTGCGCCTGCAGTGTTCGCAGAACCGATTGCGCTTCGAGCCCATCCGCGAGTGGCCCAAGCACAATGAGATCTGGCCGGAAGTCACCCAGCACGGCCCTGATCTCGGCGGCGTCAACTTCGCGCGCAATGAACCCGAGCTCGTCGAGCATGTCGGCCAGAAACATCCGCACATGAGTTTTGTTTTCCACCACACAAGCGCGTGGCGGAATCGGCCTGCGTCCGAATGGAACAATCTCGCCCCGGTGCTCGTCGTCATGATTGTCGCTCATGGATCCGTCCCTCCCCGAAATCTGCCTTACGGCAATTATCCGGGCCGGATAAAACATTTTTGCAAAGCGATCGCTACACTTCGCAACGTAAAATTCTCTGAGAGCTCGTTCCGCGGTTAACGGGACGGTTGCATGATTTTTAAATTTGAATCAGTTTGGAAACTTGAGCGCGGCAGCAAGCGCTCGCTCACATCGCTTTTACGATGCTTTCCGTCATTTTCTTGGCGTCGCCAAGGAGCATCATGGTGTTGTCGCGATAGAACAATGGATTGTCGATTCCAGCATAGCCGGATGCAAGCGAGCGTTTAATGAACATCACGGTACCTGCCTTCCAAACCTGCAACACGGGCATACCGTAGATCGGCGAGGTCTTGTCTTCTTCTGCCGCCGGGTTGGTAACGTCGTTCGCGCCAATAACGAAAGCGACATCGGCCTGCGCAAATTCAGAATTGATGTCCTCGAGTTCGAACACTTCGTCGTAAGGCACATTGGCTTCAGCGAGGAGCACATTCATATGGCCCGGCATCCGGCCCGCCACCGGATGAATGGCATATTTCACTTCAACGCCTTCCTTTTTCAGTTTGTCGGCCATCTCGCGCAGCGCGTGTTGCGCCTGCGCAACCGCCATGCCGTAACCCGGCACGATGATTACCTTGGACGAATTCTTGAGAATATATGCGGCGTCCTCGGCCGATCCGAGCTTGACCGGCCGCTGCTCGGCACCTGCACCTGGTCCTGATGTCTCGCCGCCAAAGCCGCCGAGAATGACAGAGATGAAAGAGCGGTTCATGCCCTTGCACATGATGTAAGACAGGATCGCGCCCGAAGAACCGACCAGCGCACCGGTAATGATCAAGGCAGAATTGCCGAGCGTGAAGCCAATGCCGGCCGCTGCCCATCCGGAATAGGAATTGAGCATCGAGATCACGACCGGCATATCGGCGCCGCCAATCGGGATGATGATCAAGATGCCGAGCAACAGTGAAATGCCGGTGATCAGCCAGAAATCCATCGTGCTTTGCGAAACGAAGAAGCCATAGACGAAAAAGATCAAAGCCGCGACGAGCGCGAGGTTGATGATATGCCGCCCCGGCAGCGTGATCGGTTTACCGCTCATACGGCCGGAAAGTTTGAGGAACGCAATCACCGAGCCAGTAAAAGTGACAGCGCCGATCGCAACGCCGAGCGACATTTCGATGAGGCTGGCGCCGTGGATATGGCCATGAGTGCCGATATCGAATGCCGCGGGGGCATAGAAGGCGCCCGCTGCGACCAGAACGGCGGCCATACCGACCAGCGAATGGAAGGCGGCCACCAGTTCCGGCATCGAGGTCATCGGTACGCGGCGTGCGATCACCGCACCGATACCCCCGCCGACACCAATTCCGCCGAGTACCAGTCCCCAGGCAACCGGACTTGCCGGTGGGTGCGCGCCGAGCGTGGTCAGCACCGCTATCGTCATGCCGATCATGCCGAACAGATTGCCGCGACTGCTGGAATCCGGACTCGACAGCCCGCGCAACGCCAGGATGAAAAGAATTCCGGCGACCAGATAGAGCAGCGCGACGAGGTTCGGGCTCATGCGCACACCCCGTCATGCCCGGCCGTGTGCCGTGCATCCACGCCTTTACGACAAGGGAGAGTCGTGGATGGCCGGGGCAAGCCCGGCCATGACAACGGCATTTTGCGAGGCATGGAATTCATTGCCGTTATCATTTCTTTTTCTTCTGATACATTGCCAGCATGCGCTGGGTTACCAGGAAGCCGCCAAAGATGTTCACGGAGGCAAAGACCAGCGCGACAAAGCCAAGCGCGCGGGCCCACATGGGGCCGTCGTCGTTCTCGACCAGCGCGACACCGACCGCGAGCAGCGCGCCGACAACGATCACCGAGGAAATCGCATTGGTTACCGACATCAGCGGGGTGTGGAGCGCGGGCGTTACCGACCACACCACGTAGTAGCCCACAAACACCGCCAGCACGAAAATCGAGAGCCGGAACACGAAGGGATCGACCGCGCTTGCGACATGTTCCATATCGGATCTCCTCAGGTCGCCGTCTTCGGCAGGAAATTCGGATGTACGATCGCGCCATCCCGTGTCAGCAGTGTCGCCTTGACCAGCTCGTCGTCCCAGTTCACCGCGAGCTTTTTTTCTTGCTTGTTAATCAAGGTCTCGACGAACGTCAGAAGATTCTTCGCATAAAGCGACGAAGCGGAAGCCGCCAGACGTCCCGGCACGTTGAGATAGCCAACGATCTTGACACCGCCAACCTGCGCGACCTCGCCGGCCCGCGCGCCTTCGACATTGCCGCCACGTTCGACCGCAAGATCGACGATCACTGAACCTGGCCGCATCGATGCGACCATGTCCTTGGAGACCAGGCGCGGGGCCGGACGGCCCGGGATGAGCGCCGTCGTGATGACGATGTCTTGCTTCTTTATGTGTTCAGCAACCAACGCCGCCTGTTTGGCCTGATATTCCTTCGACATTTCCTTGGCGTAGCCGCCGGCAGTCTGCGCATTTTTGAATTCCTCGTCCTCGACAGCGAGAAATTTGGCACCGAGACTTTCCACTTGTTCCTTGGTGGCAGGGCGTACATCGGTAGCCGTGACAATGGCGCCGAGGCGCCGCGCAGTCGCGATCGCCTGCAAGCCGGCGACGCCCACGCCCATAATAAACACCTTGGCTGCAGGCACAGTGCCGGCTGCGGTCATCATCATCGGCAGCGCGCGACCATATTGCTCGGCAGCATCGATCACCGCGCGATAGCCTGCGAGGTTGGCCTGGCTAGACAGCACGTCCATAGACTGCGCACGGGTGATGCGCGGCATCAGTTCCATTGCGATGGCAGAGACACCGGCATCGGCCATCTGCTTCAGCGCGGCTTCGTTGCCGTAGGGATCCATAACGGCGATGACCAGCGCACCTTTTTTGTAGGCGGACAACTCGTTCGGCGCCGGGCGCCGCACTTTCAGGACGATGTCGGCGTCTTTGGTGACGACGTCAGCAACTTGCGCACCCGCCGCCTCGAAGTCGGAATCGGGAATGCCGGACGCGATGCCGGCACCGCGTGCAACCGCGACCTCGGCGCCGAGGGATTTGAGTTTCTTGATCGTTTCCGGAGTGGCCGCGACACGCGGTTCACCGCCGTCTGTTTCTCGCGGTACGGCAATTCGCATTCGCGCCCCCCCGCCCGGCCGTGAATTCCGTCAGTGCGGCGACAGCCCGGTGAAGGCAAAGATCAAAAAGCAGATCACGAAGGCGACATAGCTTGGAGTCGTTGCTCTGCTGAGCAGCCCCGGAATGGCGCCCAGCAGTCCGATAACGAAGATCGCCGCCGCCAATAGCCAGTGACCCATCACGCCCCCCGTCGCCAGGCCAAACACGACCGTCACGACGTAGAGGATGCCGACAAGCGTGAAATGGACGAAACTCTCGTAGCCTTGCTCGTGCGCGGCATAGTCGTTGCCGGCGGCGGTGGCGTATTCGACGGTGCCGTGGTCGGCCATGGGGAAAACTCTCCGAGTCGCTCAAAAAAGACAGGCGCAGAGGGGTTAGCGCAATTGCGGCCCAAGGGCAACGCCGCCGGCTCAGCCTTTGGTGGACGGTTGCAAGCCGACCTTCGTGAGTGCAGCACTTTGCCGCGCAGCGACCTCATCGATCGCGAAGCGCTCGATCGCCTCGTTGAACAGCCGATAGAAATTGAGTTCCGCCGCCAGGTGCAGGAAAACCGCGCCAAGCCCAATGGCTGCGCGGTCCATAAACACGAACTCACGTGGCACCGTAACAGGGCCTCTGGCCTTGAGCGCCTGATGCACCCGGAAGGCTTCCTTGCGGCCATAATCGGAGGGCTTCACGCCATCAGCGATGCTACGCACGCGGTCGTCCAGCAGCGGCCCGTAAATGAACCGCGCCCAGATGTTGAGCGCGTCGATCAGCTCGCGGTTGAGCCGCTTGAACCCCCAGGTCTGATAGGCATGCACCACGAGGTCGTCATCGCCATCCAATAGTCCGCGATAAAGGTCGACCACGCCGCCCACAAAGCTCGGCGGGAAAATCCGGATACATCCATAGTCGAGCAGGTTGATGCCGGCGGGCTTCCCCCTAGCGTCGTCGAAAACTGTGTAATTGCCAAGATGCGGGTCGCCATGAATGATGCCGAAGCGGCTGAAGGGAAACCACCAGGCGGTGAACATGGCGGTGGCGAGATGGTTGCGCGTTTCGAGGGCGTCGCCTTTGTGTTCGAGGAGCTTGCGGCCGGTGAGCCAATCGAGCGTGAGCAGACGGCCGGTTGACAATTCGGGCCAGACTTTCGGCACGCGGATCGCATTTTGGTCCTTCAGCATGTTTTCGTACAGTGCAACATGCTTTGCCTCGCGGGTGTAGTCGAGCTCCTCGCGCAGACGAGCCGCGATTTCGACGGCGATTTCACTGGTGTCGATCGCCGGATCGAAACGTTTGCGAATGGCAAACAATAACTGCAATTGGCTCAGGTCAGCCTCGACCGCGGACTGCATGTCCGGGTATTGCAGCTTGCAGGCCAGCTCCTTGCCGTCGAGCGCGCGGCCGCGATGCACCTGACCCAGCGAAGCTGCGGCAGCCGGGTGGTGCTCGAATTCGGAAAATTTCTTTTGCCAATCGGCGCCAAGCTCCGCGCTCATGCGGCGTTTGACAAAGGCCCAGCCCATCGGCGGCGCCTGACTTTGCAGTTTGATCAGTTCGTTGGCGTATTCCGGGGGCAGCGCATCCGGGATCGTGGCGAGCAGCTGCGCCACCTTCATGATCGGGCCTTTGAGCCCGCCGAGCGCGGCGGCAAGCTCAAGCGCATTGGCGGCGCGGTCGAGTGGTACGCCGAAAAACCGCGCGCCCGCAAAGCGCGCAGCGGTGCCGCTTAGCTGCGTGCCGACCCTGGCATAGCGCTTGGCTCGGGCCGAGAAGCGGTTCTTTTCGCGGTCGGTGGGAGGCATAGACGGGCTCACTCCCACCATCTAATCAGCTTTAGCTGCAAAGATAAGGTCCGTTGAGGCTAACCCAACGCTTCCAGTTCGCCGATCAGATTGGCGATGACGCTTAACCCGCCGTCCCAGAACTTGGGGTCACGCGCATCAAGGCCGAACGGCGCCAGCAATTCCGAGTGATGCTTGGTGCCGCCGGCCGAGAGCATCTCGAGATAACGCTCGGCAAAGCCGCTCGCAGACTTTTCATAGACCGCATAAAGGGAATTCACCAGGCAGTCACCGAATGCGTAGGCATAAACGTAAAACGGCGAATGCACGAAGTGCGGGATATAAGCCCAGAAAGTCTCGTAGCCTGGCTTAAGCTCGATTGCCGGCCCCAGGCTTTCACTCTGCACCGACATCCATAGCTCGCAAATCTTGTCGGCGGTCAGTTCGCCATTGCGGCGCTCGCTGTGAACCTTGCGCTCGAAGCTATAGAACGCGATCTGCCTCACCACCGTGTTGATCATGTCCTCAACCTTGGCGGCGAGCATGGCCTTACGCTGCTTCTTGTCGGTTGTCTGCGCGAGCAATTTCTTGAAAGTGAGCATCTCGCCAAAGACCGAGGCCGTCTCGGCGAGCGTCAGTGGCGTCGGCGCCATCAACGGCCCGTTGGGAGCCGCCAATACCTGATGCACGCCATGGCCGAGTTCGTGTGCAAGCGTCATCACGTCGCGCGGCTTGCCCATATAATTGAGCAATACGTAAGGATGCGCCGACGGCACCGTGGGATGCGAAAAGGCACCCGGCTGCTTACCGGGACGGACCGGGGCATCGATCCAGTTCCTCGCAAAAAACCGATCGGCGACCTCGGCCATTTTGGGTGAGAAGGCGCCATAGGCCGTCAGGACCGTGGCGCGTGCATCGGTCCACGGAATCATGCGCTGGGCAACCTTGGGCAGCGGCGCGTTACGGTCCCAATGCGGCAGGCTTTTCTTGCCGAACCATTTGGCCTTCAGCACATAGTACCGGTGAGACAATTTGGGATAAGCCGCGCGCACGGCCGCAACCAGAGCTTCAACCACTTCGGGTTCAACCCGGTTCGAGAGATGCCGCGCATCGGCAATGTCCTTAAATCCGCGCCAGCGATCAGAAATTTCCTTGTCCTTGGCGAGCGTGTTCGTGATCAGTGCAAACGGCCGCAAATTTTCCTTGAAAGTCTTGGCCAGCGCCTCGGCCGCCGCGGTCTCGTCCTCCTCCGCCCGGACCTTGCGGCGCTCCAGCTCCTCCGCCGCGTCCGCGTACGCCTGGCGCGACTCCTCGGCGAGCCGCTCGGCCTCCGCGGACGCCCTGGCGTGCTCCTCGCGGGACTG
>DAHUXA010000310.1 GCA_027307405.1 Hyphomicrobiales bacterium
CCCGCCGTCGGTAGCGAGCCGCTGTTCTCGGGCCTCGGGCCGGAGCAGTTCGGCCGGCGGTCCCAGCCATGGCCGACCGCGGTCCGCCCGCCCTGTCCGGCGCTGACCATCGGGCTCATCGAGCTCACCGCCGCAGCGCGCTCAATGTCGGAATTTTCCTTTCAAGTGTTCGAAGCATTCACCGGCGCCACTTTGATTTACATCATTATCAACATCATTGTCGTGAGCGGCATGCGCTGGCTCGAACGGCGCGTCGCGGTGCCCGGCTTCATCAGCATGGGCCAATCGGCGGCAGCGCACTGAGGACGGACGATGTTCTCCAATATCGACTGGGACGTCATCATCCGCTCGCTGCCGTATCTGTTTTTCGAGGGCATGCGCTTCACCATCATGTTGACCTTGATGGCGACCACCGGCGGCATCGTGATCGGCACTTTGCTGGCTCTCGCGCGGCTTTCGGACGTACCGGGCCTCTCTCATGTCGCGGGCGCCTACGTTAATCTGATCCGTTCGATGCCGCTCGTTTTGGTGATCTTCTGGTTCTTCTTTCTGGTGCCTTATATCGGGCAATGGCTCACCGGCGCGTCGCGGCCGATCCAGGTCGGCGCATTCCTCTCGGCACTGGTGACCTTCACATTGTTCGAAGCCGCGTACTTCTGCGAGATCATGCGCGCCGGCATCCAGTCGATCCCGCGCGGCCAAATGCAAGCTGCGCAGGCGCTTGGCATGTCCTACTGGACTGCGATGGGGGAAATCATCTTGCCGCAGGCCTTCCGCAACATGGTGCCGGTGCTGCTGACGCAAACCATCATATTGTTTCAGGATACATCGCTGGTCTACGTGATCTCGGTCACCGACTTCCTTGGCGCGGCGTCCAAGGTTGCCCAGCGCGACGGTCGCCTGGTCGAGATGTATCTGTTCGCCGCAATCGTCTATTTTGTCGTTTCGTTCGCCGCGTCCTACGGCGTGCGCCGCCTGCAACACCGCATCGCCATCATTCGCTGAGCACCAATGATTACGATCAGCAATGTCAGCAAATGGTACGGCAAGGTGCAGGTGCTAAAAAAATGCAGCGCTGAGATCGCCAAAGGCGAGGTCGTGGTGGTGTGCGGCCCATCGGGGTCCGGAAAATCGACCTTGATCAAGTGCGTCAACGGACTCGAACCGTTCGAGGAAGGCGCCATCACGGTCGACGGGATTTCGGTCGGCGACCCGAAGACCAAGCTGCCGAAGCTACGGGCCCGCATCGGCATGGTGTTCCAGCATTTCGAGCTGTTTCCTCACCTCTCCGTCATGCGCAATCTGTCGCTGGCGCAGATCAAGGTGCTCGGCCGCAATCCGAAAACTGCCACCGAGAAAGGCATGAAGCTTCTCGAGCGTGTTGGGTTGAGCGCGCATGCCGCCAAATTCCCCGGCCAGCTGTCGGGCGGCCAGCAGCAGCGCGTCGCCATTGCCCGCGCTTTGGCGATGGATCCGATCGCCATGCTATTCGATGAGCCGACCTCGGCGCTCGATCCGGAGATGATCCAGGAGGTCCTCGACGTAATGGTGGCGCTCGCCAAGGACGGCATGACCATGATCGTGGTTACCCACGAAATGGGCTTTGCCCGCAAGGTCGCCAACCGTGTTATTTTCATGGATAAGGGCGAAATCGTTGAGGACGCGCCGACTGCGGACTTCTTCGGCAAGCCGCGTAGCGAGCGGGCGCAGCTGTTCCTGTCGAAAATCTTGCAACACTGAAATCACCGCCGCTACCGCCGATGTCCGCTTTCGGAGCAAAAAGCGGACATCACGTAAGCATGCCATCGATCTCACGACCGCTGAAGCACGACGCAACGGAATCGACGCGGTTGCGGAATACCTCTGTCAAATATAATTCGGTGGCATTTTGTGCGTCTTCGACGTGCAGAAGCGGATGGGCGCGATGGATGCATTAACGTGAGATTGGTCCTTATAATACTGTTGGCACTTGCCGTTTTCGTACTACCAGCAGGGACTGCTCATGCCCGGTCCTTGTTTGGGTTTCAGTTCGGGCCTTGGCGGGGCTATCACTCTCCATTCGGGCATAAACACCAACACAGGCATACAAAGTCTGATTTGACGCAGAAGGCTCACTCCGAAGGCCTTCCGAAGGGCTCGCTCCAGATCATTATCTCAATTGCGGACCAGCAGATCTCACTCTACGACGATGGAGCGCTGATCGCACGCTCTTCGGTCTCGACAGGAGTTGAGCGTCATCCGACGCCTCTCGGCGTATTCAGCGTGATCAGTAAGCAACGATGGCACCGTTCAAATATTTATAGTGCTGCGCCCATGCCCTACATGCAGCGCATCACCTGGTCCGGGGTCGCCCTGCATCAGGGTCAGAACCTCGGCCATCCGGCCTCGCACGGTTGCATCCGCCTGTCGCA
>DAHUXA010000311.1 GCA_027307405.1 Hyphomicrobiales bacterium
ATATGTTTTGCTCACCATTGCCGGAGGCGCCGATCAACTCCGCCGCTTTGCGCGCGAGGTCATGCCCGCCTTTACGCACGAGGCGACCGCGCGTGCGGCAGAATGACGATTGAAGTGCGGGACTCCTTCTCCCCATTGGGGAGAGGGTCGGGGCGAGGGGGACTCTAGATAAGCTATAACCCTTCACCCGGATCGCACCCGAAGTCGGGTTTACCCAACTTCGGGAATGGGTATTGGTGGCCGAAGTCGGAAACATCCGGCTTCGGCTGCGATCCGACCTCTCCCTATGGGAGAGGTGAAGAAGCAGAGTTCGCCTACGCATGACCGATGTAATCAAACCGCGTGACGGCAAAGAGGTCGAGGAGGCCGTGCGCTGGGCGCTTGGCAACGACAAGCCGCTCGAGCTTGCAGGGCAGGGGACCAAACGCGCCATCGGCCGACCGAGTCAGACCGATCTGACGCTCGATCTCTCCGGCCTTACCGGCGTCACGCTATATGAGCCGGCCGAACTGGTGCTTTCGGCCCGCGCGGGTACACCACTTTCCGAGATCGAGGTACTCCTTGATAAGAACAACCAAGAGCTTGCTTTCGAGCCCATGGACTATGGCCCGATGCTCGGCGGTGAGGTGAACCGCGGCACACTGGGCGGCGCTATCGCCGCTAATCTGTCCGGCCCGCGCCGTATCAAATCGGGTGCCGCGCGCGATCACTTCCTGGGTGTCACTGCCGTCACCGGTCGCGCAGAAACAATCAAGTCCGGCGGCCGCGTCGTGAAAAATGTCACCGGCTACGACCTTTGCAAGCTGCTCGCCGGATCATGGGGCACGCTCGGCGCAATGACGGATATCACTGTAAAAGTGCTGCCCAAGGCCGAGACCGAGGCCACCGTGCTCGTCGCAGGACTCGACGATGCACGCGCTTGCACCGCCATGGCGGCCGCAATGGGCTCGTCGTGCGATGTCTCGGGTGCCGCGCACTTGCCGGACCACGTCGCCTCCTGGTTCGACGGTCTGCCCCGATCAGAGGCGTCCACAGTTCTGCGTTTGGAGGGCTTTGCACCTTCAGTTGCGCACCGCAGGGAGACTCTTGCGGGGCTGATGAAAAGTTTTGGGCCGGTGGCGCTTCTTGATGAAAAAAATTCACGCGTCCTCTGGCGCAGCGTCCGGAATGTCAAACCATTCGCCACCGACACTGCGCGAGCGCGGCCACTTTGGCGTATTTCGGTTGCGCCCAGCCGTGGTCACGAAATTGCTGCGGCCATTACGCCGGCAGCCCAGATGTTCTACGACTGGGGCGGCGGGCTTATTTGGGTGACCATGCCTCTCACCAATGAGCCTGACGCTACCGCAATTCGCGGCGCGGTTTCCGCCGTTGGTGGACATGCAACGCTCATCCGCGCCCCGGCGGCTGTCCGCGCTGCCGTGGACGTTTTCGCGCCGGAGGAGCCCGCCTCGCGCGCTCTGGCCAAGCGCGTGAAGGAAAGCTTCGATCCGAAAGGCATGCTCAATCCGGGGCGCATGTGGGCGGGCGTGTGATATGAGGCAGTGTTTTTCCCGTTCATGCCCGCGCTTGTCGCGGGCATCCACGTCTTTCAGAGTGGCTGCGCAAAACGTGGATGGCCGGGACGAGCCTGGCCGTGAGACAGAGATGGCCGGGACGAGTCCGGCCAATGACGACAGATATGCTGGTGCGTAACTAATGCAAACCTCATTCACCATCACGCAGCTCCTGGATCCGCAGGTCGCATCCTCGGAGAAAATTCTGCGCGCCTGCGTCCATTGCGGGTTCTGCACCGCGACCTGCCCGACTTATGTCTTGCTGGGTGACGAACTCGATTCACCGCGCGGACGCATCTACCTGATCAAGGAGATGCTCGAGCAGGACAAGCCGGCCACAAGCGAGGTGGTCAAGCATATCGATCGTTGCCTGTCATGCCTCGCTTGCATGACCACCTGTCCGTCCGGCGTGCACTACATGCATCTGGTCGACCATGCGCGCGAGCGTATCGAGAAGACTTACAAGCGTCCGATGACCGACCGCATCTTGCGAGGGCTGCTCGCGCGCGTGTTGATCGACCCCGGACTTTTTCGTCTCGCCGTGGTGATGGGGCTGATCGCACGGCCGCTGGCGCCGGTGCTTGATTTATTGGGGTTACGCCGGATGGCGGCGATGCTCCGGCTTACGCCCCATCGCAAACCCGCGCCTCCACTTGATCGCACCGGCAAGGTTTATCCCGCGCAAGGAAAGCGGCGCGGCCGCGTGGCGCTGTTGTCTGGCTGCATCAATCCGGTGCTTGCGCCCTCCACCAATGAGGCCGCTATTCGTCTGCTCAATCGCCACGGCATTGAGGTGGTGATCGCCGCGGATGAAGGCTGCTGCGGGTCGCTGGTGCATCACATGGGACGCGA
>DAHUXA010000312.1 GCA_027307405.1 Hyphomicrobiales bacterium
GACGCGAAGGTCGGCGTCAATGATGTCGTCATCGGCGTCGCAGCGAGCGGCACGACTCCCTTCACAATCGCCGCCTTACGGGCCGCCAGCGCCTCGGGCGCGGTGACGATCGCTGTCGCCAACAATCCGGGAACTCGCCTGTTCGAGGTCGCACGCCATCGCATCCTGGTCGACACGGGAAGCGAGGTGATCGCCGGCTCAACCCGGATGAAGGCAGGCACCGCCCAGAAGATCGTGCTCAACCTCTTCTCGACCACTGTGATGGTGAAGATGGGCCGGGTCTATCGGGGGTTAATGGTGGACATGCGGGCGCGAAATGCAAAATTGCGCCGGCGCGCACAAGCAATTGTTAGCGAAATCGTCCCCTGCCCGGAGGGCGATGCGGCTCGTTACCTCGAACAGGCAGACGGCGACCTGAAAACGGCTGTGCTGCTCGGCTTCGGACTAAGCCGCAGCGAAGCCGCCCAACTCCTTCAGCGGCACGGTGGCAATCTGCGCTCCGCCATCAACGCATCCAAGAGCACCGATGGCTGACCCGCTTACGGGAAGCGCGATGGCACGCGAAACCGCCGAAATCCCGGCGGCGGCCGAGCGTCTTCTGGCACGTACTGATGTGTTCGCGGCGATTGCCGAACGGATCGAGCGCGCCAAACCGCGCATCATCGTTTTCTGTGGACGCGGCAGTTCCGGTCACGTCGGCGTCTATCTGCGCTACCTTTTCGAAGCGCGGCTTGGCCTTCTCGCATCGGCCGCCGCGCCTTCCATCGTGACCGCCTATCAGCGGCCTCCGGAAATGCGCGATGCCCTGTTCGTCGTGGTGTCGCAGTCCGGGCATAGCCCAGATCTCGTCACCGCCACGCAAGTGGCGCGCCAGTCCGGCGCGCTGACGCTTGCCATCGTCAATAACGAAAACTCTCCCGCGGCCGCCGCGTCCGAGCTGGTCCTGCCTATCGGCGCGGGAAGCGAGCACGCCGTCGCGGCGACCAAGACCGTCGCGCTGTCGATGATCGCCGGCGCACAGCTGGTAGCAGCGCTGGCGCGTGACCAATATCTGAACGCCGAGCTCAAACGTCTGCCGCTTCGATTGTCCAGCGCCCTCGCCTGCGACTGGTCGGATTGGGCCGGAGCTGCGGCGGGCGCGACGGCGGCCTTTATCGTGGGACGAGGATACGCCCTCGGTTGTGTCCGCGAGATCGCGCTCAAGGTGGCTGAAATCTTGCGGGTCCCGGCTCTCGGTTACAGCGCGGCCGAGCTGCGGCACGGACCGCGCGCGTCGATCACGCCGGCCACCCCCGTGCTGGTGTTACGACAGAACGACGAAGCCGGCGCCACCGTTGACGACCTCGTCCGTGAGTTGGATGACGCGGGTGAGACGGTGTTTACCGCAGGAGGCGCGGCGGGGACGCTGCCCTGGATCGGCGACGGTCACCCGGTTTGCGACCCAGTGCTCATGCTCATCCCGGCCTATCGCGCCATCGAGGCGGCGGCTCGTCGCAAAGGCTTCGATCCAGACAATCCGCCTTACCTGAGCAAAGTGACGCGTACATTATGAGGCCGGACCTACCTGTGCTTTCGGTTCGTTTTCGGCGATCGCCATCGACAAACCAATTTGCCGCAATTGCATGGCTCGTTTTGCCCCGCAGCCCCTGGTCGCCATAAACCAGAACATCCGATTCTGTTCGGCAGCCGGTGGTGTGAAACTCCTTATGCGGCAGCGGCGAGAGACCAACACTAAACATAAAGCGCGACAATCCGCGCCAAGAGGCGAAGCGTCTGAACTTGATGGACAGAGTTCCGCGTCGGGAACGACTGAATTGGGGTCTTGCCTAACTGATGCGACCCGCGAAGGTCGCTCCCGACGTGCCGTTCGTAAAGTTGCCGCTACATTAGAGCCCGAACACTTGCGCTAGCGATCATCGCGGCATTTCTGACCCGGTGGTATCATACAAACCTCCGTGCCCAACTCACATAAATTGGGTAATCAGAAAAGCAGGGTTATAAGCCCGCAGAGTGCGACGCCGACAAGCATCATTGCCCATTCCGAGGGTTTCAGCTCGAACAGCCTGCCTTCGCTGACTACGTACGACATCATTGCTTGTACTCGCTGCTAATACTTCGCACTGTAGCGACTGTTGGCGGCGATGGCTGTAGCGCACAGGTCACAGGGCCAGCTCAATCTCGCGCTGAGGGCCCGGTAGTAATTACACACCCACCCAAGGTGATACATTCAGCATGCGTTCACGAGCGAGGTTGAGTCTGGCCGCTTTGGGTCAAAACAAGATATGACGCGCGTTAGTGTGCTGGTCGTGGCCTTAGGGCACGCAGGCCGTCAGCGTCCGTTTTGGGTCATTAGGGGACCAATGACGCGTCAAACCTTGGTGTCCCCATCATAGAAGGGATCGCTGTG
>DAHUXA010000313.1 GCA_027307405.1 Hyphomicrobiales bacterium
GTTCGCGTTTCATGTCCTTGTCCTTGTCGAGCCCGGCTGCCTCGATGACGCGAAAGGCCATGACCTCGGTCGCACTGCCGGGCGCCCCGGTCGACACGCGCTTGCCCTTGAGATCCGCGAGCGTGTTGACGCCGGTGCCTTCGATGGACACCACATGCATGATGTTCGGATAAAGCACCATCAGCGTGCGCAACGGCACCTTGGTGCCCTTAAATTTGTCGACGCCGTTGAATGCGTCGAGCGCAGCATCGGCCATTGAGAAGGCGAGCTCACTCTGTCCGGAATTGATCAGCTTGAGATTATCGACCGAACCGCCGGTGACCTGTGCGGTCGCCTGCATGTTCGGAAATGTCTTCGAGATCAGGTTCGCGAGCGCACCGCCGATCGGATAATAGACGCCGCCCGTGCCGCCGGTGCCAATTGCGATCGCCCGTTGCTGAGCGATGGCGCCACCCAACGCGAGTGTCGCAGCCGCCACCGCGGCAAAGGCTAATGTGAATCCTCGCTTCATCATCTTCCTCCCTAAGTGTTCTTGACGCATTTATGGGACCCGTGCCGGCGCGGGCTCCCGGCTAAACCATTGCCATAGCAACAAGCCGGCGCCGAGGGCGAGACCGAAAGGCGCCGGATGCGGAATATCGAGGCCGGTTATACCTTCCATCATAGCCTCGAGCAGGCTCGGAAACACCAGCAGCAGTCCGGTCAGCAGGAACAGGCCACGCTCAACCGGCGTGGTCTGGCGAATCGCCCAGTTTTGTGCCGCCACCGACAGCGCGCCGAGCCCGGCGCCCGTCACCGCCGTAATCCAGACGATATCGTAAACGGAACCGTCCTTTGGAATCTTCATCAAGAGGCCAATGCCGAGTGGGTCAAGGACGAATACGAACGGCACCAGGAACGCGGGCAGCGTGTATTTCCAGGCTTGCATCGTGGTCTTGTAGGGATCGCCACCGGTAATGGCCGCGGCCGCGAACGGCGACAGCGCGGTCGGCGGCGAAACTTCCGACAGCACTGCATAATAAAAGATGAACATGTGGGCCGCGTAGTCGGGCACACCGAGCTTGATCAGCGCCGGCGCCGCGATGACTGCGCATATGATGTAAGAGGCCGTCACGGGGACCGCGAGGCCGATGATCCAGACGACCAGCGAAGTGTAGATCGCAGTCATCAACAGGCTTCCGCCGGCAAAGTCGATGACGATGGCAGAAAATTTCAATCCTAGGCCGGTCAGCGTGACCACGCCCACGATGATGCCAGCGGCTGCGCAAGTGGTTGCGGCGCTGAGAACACCAATAGAACCGTCGGCCATGGCAGCGGTGAGCTTTTTACTCGAAGGTACGGCGCGCTGCCCGGCCGACGTCAGGCCGAGAACGGCCAGCACGCCGATGACAAGCAAGATCACCATAGGGAAGTAGGTTTGTATGAGCACCGCCGGCGCCGATGTGCCGGCGCCGGGAATGACACCAATCACCGCGGTCACGGCAAGGAGGGCCAGCAATGGAATCAATAATTGACGCGGGCCCAATGCGGTCTCGGGCGCGAGCGCACTCATCGTGAAGGCCAGCATGGTGGAATAAAACACCGACAGCATCGGCGAGTATCCGATCACCATGAATACGACAACCGCGACCAGCGAGACGAAATGGAATCCGTAGCGCCGGGTCATCTGCCAGATCGACATTTCCTGTTTGAACAGGACTTCCTGGGCGCCGAAACGCATCGCATCGAGTTCGACCATGAACAAAAGCGACAGGTAGTAGAGGCAAGTCGGAATCGTCGCCATCCAGATGACGTCGAGGTAACTGATCTTGAGAAACTCGGCGATCAGGAAGGCGGCGGCGCCCAGTACCGGTGGCGAAATGATTGCGCCAAGTCCGCCGGCGGCAAGCAATCCACCGGCGGCGTCTTGCTGAAAGCCGGCTTTCTTCAGCATCGGCCAAGCCACCGTGCCGATCATCACGGTGGTGGCGACGCCTGAGCCGGATGGGCCGCCCAGCAGGAATGAGGAAGCGACCACCGCGCGGCCAGCGCTCGACGGCTTGCCACCCATCACCGCGAGCGAGAAATCGATGAAGAATTTACCGGCACCGGAATGCTGCAGGATGGCGCCGTAGATCGTAAACATGATGATCAGCGTGGCTGACACATCAACTGCAACGCCGAATATCCCTTCGAGCGTGATGAACAGATGCCCGACCAGGCGCGCGATGTCGAAGCCGCGATGGGTCCAGGGCGGCGGCAGGTGCGGACCGAACATTGCATAGGCGATGAAAAGAATCGCCACTACCGGCATGATCGGCCCGGTGGTGCGGCGCGCAGCTTCCAGCACGAGAACAGTGAAAATACTGCCGAGGATCACATCCCAGCGGTCAGGGACCGCGGCGCGATCGAGAAAATCATCGCCGC
>DAHUXA010000314.1 GCA_027307405.1 Hyphomicrobiales bacterium
AGTGATGCCTTTGCATAATTGCCCCGGCCCATGAGGTTGCGGTCGGCGACGCTGACTTCGCCGATAAAGCCATCAGCGGTCGAATACCCGCCGGAAACCGAGAATTCGCCGGTTGGCATTTCCTCGACATCGACGTTGACAACGACGCGATCCGGAGCCGAACCGGGCTCGTTGGTTATTTTTACAGTCTTGAAATAGTTGAGGTTCTTTAGACGACGCTCGGCGCGGTCGACCAGCGCGCGGTTATACGCGTCACCTTCGCCGAGATCGAACTCGCGCCGAATCACATAGTCACGGGTACGGGTGTTGCCGCGAATGTTGATGCGTTCGATATAGGCACGTGCGCCTTCCTCGACGACGAATGCAAGGTTGATCGTTTTGGTTTCGAAATTGCGATCCCCGCGCGGCCGCACATTGGCAAAGGCATAGCCATGCCGGGCCGCTTGAATCGTCATCGCTTCGACACTTCTCTCAACGAGGTCAGCATTGTACACACTGCCCTGACTTAATTTGAGTTGACCGCGAAGTACCGACGGATCAATTGCGCGTACGTTCGAAAGAACCTCGATGGTGCCGACACGATATTGGCCGCCTTCATCGATGGTAAAAGTAACAACGAAGCCCTTTTTCGCAGGATCATATTCGCCCACCGCGGAAACGATGCGCACATCGGCGTAGCCGTGCTTCAGATAGAAACGGCGCAACAGATCGCGGTCCGCTTCCACGCGGTCGGGATCGTAGATGTCGGTCGTCTGCAAGAAACTGAGCCAATTGCTTTCAGAGGTTTTGATGACCTCTTTCAGCCGGCTGGACGAATACGCCTTCGTTCCAACGAAGCGGATATCTTTGACGCCCGTCTTTTCGCCTTCTTTGATCTCGAACACGAGATCGACGCGATTGTTCGGCAGCTCGATAATCTTCGGATCAACCGACACGTCGAAGCGGCCGCTGCGGTGATAGATCTCAATGATGCGTTGTACGTCGGCTTGGACCGTCGGTCTCGATAGTGTCCCGCGCGGCTTTGACTGCACTTCCGCCGAAAGCTGCTCGTCTTTGGCCTTCTTGTTGCCCTCGAAAGCCACCCGGTTGATCACAGGATTTTCGACGACCGTCACCACCAGACGATTGCCGGAGTGGCTGATACGGACGTCCGAAAAGAGGCCCGTCGCAAGAAGGGCTTTGAGGGCCTCATCTTCCTGCTCTGGACCCAAGCGGCCACCTGGGCCTGGCTTAAAATAGGAACGGATGGTGTCGGCCTCGACCCGGCGGCTACCCTCAACGACGATAGAGCTTACCGTCTGCGCAACCGCGACGCTTGAGGACGCAATTGTCACGCAGCTAGCGCCGATAAGGATACCGCCGAGGATAAGGCAGCCAATAGCCAATCCCCGAACCACCCTCACACAAATTCCCATGCGCTACGCGCCCTTTTGATCCATGCGGCCGCCCACACTGCGGATTCGACAGACGGTCCGGGCTGGCATAGGCGAGCTTTTTACAGCGTTTTTTATGCGCTGCAAACGGAAGTGGCGTCCGAACTTTCCCTTTTCCCTCAAAAAGTTGCCCGTCAGCAACGGTCAGGAACTTGCCAAGTGGAGGATGTCATTAAAGGTTGCAAAAATCATCAACATCAGGACGATCGCCAACCCAATCCGGAAGCCAAGTTCCTGCGCGCGCTCTGATAGGGGCCGCCCGCGAATCGTCTCGATAACGTAGAACAAAAGGTGACCGCCATCGAGCAGGGGAATCGGAAATAGGTTCAAGAGCCCAATGGAGACAGAGAGCACGGCGGTGAGGTGAAAGAGCGCAGCAAAACCGGCCGTCGCCACCTGGCCTGATACTTGCGCGATCCGGATCGGCCCGCCGAGCTGATCCGCAGCTTCCCGACCGGCAAAGACGCCTGTGATATAGGACAATGTCCGATCGACCACGAACCAGGTTTCCTGCGCGCCCATAACGATGGCGCGCAGCGGTCCGGCCTTTTCCGTCTTGATGTCGCCTGGTGCCATCGAACGGCTGATACCGAGCACGCCAATCCGGTGAACATTGCCGAAGTTGTCCTTCAGCTCCTTAAGCTGTGGAACGGCCTTAAGTTTAATCTGCGTGTTGCCGCGCTCGACCTCGATCACAAGTGGCTCGCCCGCACTAATGCTGACGATCCTCTGCATATCGGAGAAACTATCGATCTTGTCGCCATTGATCGTCAGCACCAGATCGCCGGGCTGGAAGCCGGCCGTCTGGGCAGCACTTCCTGGCTGCACGGTATCGACCCGCGCGCTCGTGGTCTGCTTGCCGACGGTCATGAAAATGACCGCGAAAATGGCGATCGCGAGCAAGAAATTCGCAACTGGCCCGGCCGCTACGACTGCGGCGCGTGATCTGACCGGTTGAAAAACGAAGCTGTCT
>DAHUXA010000315.1 GCA_027307405.1 Hyphomicrobiales bacterium
AGCATAACCAATGTCACAGCCTTTACCTTTTTCCCCGCCCACGTCCTCGCAAGATGATCCCAGCCTAAGGTTTTTGCTTCAGGCACTCGCCAATCCAGAGGTTGGTAGTACGTATCCCTACTGCGCCGTCCAGCCGCCATCGATCGGAATTGCTGCGCCAGTGATGTTATGTGCCATAGGGTTGGCGAGCCACAGCGCTAGCGCTCCGATTTCCTCCGGCCGCGATGTCCGCTGGCTTGGCTGTTTCTCGGTGAGCAGGCTGGCGATTGCGGCATTGCGGTCGCCGCTGAAGTCGGTCGCGCGCGCCAAAATCTGCGGCTCGATAATCGCCGTTTCTGTCCAGCCTGGACAGATGCAGTTGACGGTAATCCCGCCGCTGTCGCGGGAGCCCACGGCCGCATATTCGAGCGCAGCGACCCGCGACAGACCGACCAGGCCGAACTTAGCTGAGACGTAAGGCGCCTTGTTCACCGAGGCTACCAGGCCGTGCACTGAAGCGATGTTGATCACCCGTCCGTATCCTCGTATCGCCATTTCCGGCAGCGCACGCCGCATTGTGTGGAACGCCCCCGACAAGTTCACCGCCAATATATCGTCCCAAACCTGTTGCGTGACTTCGGCAAGACTGGCGGTCTGCTGGATACCGGCGTTGTTCACGAGAATGTCTGGTCCGCCCCAGGCCGTAACCGAATCCATCATGGTGTTGATGGCGGCGGGCGCGCGCATATCGGCATCGAAAAAACGGGCGTCGGGAGCCCCTGCCTCGCGCATGGTGTGGACGGCGGCGTCCGCCTGCTCGCGCGTCGCTAGGCCGTGAACCGCGAGACGGGCACCGGCCGATGCAAGCGCCTTGCCGATTGCGAGGCCAATACCCTGGACGGAGCCAGTCACGAGCGCTGTCCGGCCCTCGAGAAAGCGTTCCTGCATGATCATCCCCGTCTGGCGTTCGCCGTCGTCATAAGTCTCGCTCTGAGTTCGGTCTTGAGCACCTTGCCGTAATTGTTCTTCGGCAGTTCCTTTTCGACGATATAGGATTTCGGCCGCTTGAAGCGAGCGATGTGCTCAAGGCAGTGACGATCAAGGTCGGTAGTTTCGAGCTTGGCTCCGTGCTTGGCCACGACGAAGGCGACAACATCCTCACCCCATTCGGCGCTTGGCCGGCCCACAACTGAGACCTCAGAAACCGCTGGATGCAGAAGGAGCGCTTCCTCCACCTCACGGGGATAGATGTTCGTGCCACCGGAAATGATCACATCCTTCGATCGGTCTTTCAGCGTGAGGAAGCCGTCATCGTCCATTGAGCCAACATCGCCCGTCCAAAGCCAGCCGTCGTGGATCGTTTTACTTGTGGCCTCCGGGTTGCGCCAATAGCCAAGCATGACGGGCGCGCCCCGGACCAGAATTTCGCCGGCTTCTCCCGCAGGCAGCTCGTGCCCGTATTCATCGCCGATGCGAACCTCCACGCAGGATTGGGCAATACCGACCGACCCAAGCCGCTCGCGCCAGCGCGGGTGCAGACGGTCGGCAACCAGTGCCCGCGACAGTGCCGTAATTGTCATCGGGCTCTCGCCCTGACCGTATATCTGCACAAAGC
The DNA here is from genome assembly GCA_027307405.1 of Hyphomicrobiales bacterium. GTDB lineage: Bacteria > Pseudomonadota > Alphaproteobacteria > Rhizobiales > Xanthobacteraceae > Pseudolabrys. The sequence goes on from DAHUXA010000315.1 coordinate 1,595, forward strand.
GTGGCCCCATCACTGCGACCGCCTCTTCAATATCGGCCACATACATCGGCCCCCCGCCATAGACGATGGTGCGGATGCCATCGCCATTTGATCCTTCCGTCTTTGCTCGGTCGATCAGACGCCGCACCATCGTCGGCGCCGCGAACATCGAAATATCGCGCAGCGAGCGCGCCAGTGCGAGCACTTCATCGGCCTCAAATCCGCCGGACTCGGGCACGACGTGGCGGGCGCCGCGCATGACATGCATGAAGTTATAAAGCCCGGCACCATGAGACATCGGTGCAGCATAGAGAGTCGCATCAGTGGTGCGCACCTCATCCACATCCACGAAATAGCTGAAGGCCATGGCATGTAAATTGCCGTTGGAGATCATGACCCCCTTCGGCTTGCCGGTGGTTCCCGAGGTGTAGAAGAGCCACGCCAGATCATCGCGTTTGCGTGAAACTGGTGCCGACATTGGCTCCGAAGCACGCAATGCGGAGAATTCTTTGCGCTCAACGGGCAGGACGGCAGCAAGTCCCGGTAATCTCTCGATCAAGGGAACTAGTTCGGCCGCAGCCGATTCGGAAGCGAATACTACCTTGGCCTCGGAGTTCTCGATGATCCAGGCGGCTTCTTTCGCATGCAGCTTGAAATTGATCGGCACGACAGCAGCGCCGGCAAACCAGGTGGCATAGAGCAGTTCGAGATACTCAACGCAGTTCGACATGACGATCGCGACGCGATCGGCAGCGCCGATGCCCAGGCGTGCCTGCAGCGCGGAGGCAAGAATGGCAACTCGCCGGGCAAATTCGGCGTAGTCAGCCACAAC
>DAHUXA010000316.1 GCA_027307405.1 Hyphomicrobiales bacterium
CCAGCGGATTTCCAGTGCGTTCGAGGGGTCCCTGACTGTGGTCGATCCAGGTAGCTCGGTCTTGAACGAAACTCACGCGCCGGTCAGCAGCCAAAAAATTATCGGCGCGCGCGGTTGGACTGATGAATTCCTCAAACACCGCGCCATCGCTTTTGAAACCTGTGGTGTTCAGGTTGGCGATGTTGTTGGCAATCACGTCCAGCTCGCGCCCGAGCGCGACCTGGGCTGATAGTCCGACCAGAAGCGCATTCTGCATCGGTAACTCCCCTTGCGATCGGGCAAGGCGGCCCTCCCGAGGCCGGTCTTGTCCGCATGCGATGCCACAAGCTCTCCCAAGCCGGTGGCTGGTAGAAGGATTGCAGCCGCCATGCCAAGTCAAAATTCGTACTTGCATCAAATAGATAGATGAAAAGTGGCTGCCGCGTCCGCGGGCAAAAACGACCGTTTCGGTCGCTTACCCGGCAAAAGATTCCGGTCGGTGGGGGCCGAGAAAGTATCTGTTAACCATACCGACCTACCTTCGAATTTAAGGGGCGCGTGGGACCGCGCAGCCGCGGTGTCTCGCCAATACGACGTCGCATGCCGTCCCGCCCGAACGTCGCGAAGTGGGGTCATTCAATGGCAGCTAAGGCGAAGCCGGCGGACGTCGAAGCAGAAGAAGACGACAAGCCGGAAGGCGAAAACGCGCAGCCGGCAGGGAAGTCGAAATTTGCTTTTTTGAAATTCAAACTGCCATCGATGAAGTGGATGATCATCGGTGGGGCCGGTCTTTTGGTGCTCGTCGGCGGAGGCGGGGGCACCTATTTTTTCTTTAAGGGCTCTGGCCACAAGGAAACACATGCTGCCGTCAAGCCGGCAACATTTGTCGATCTGCCCGATGTGTTGGTCAACTTGTCGAATACGGGTGCGGACCGCACTCAATATCTCAAGGTCAAGATCGTTCTCGAACTACCGGATGCGACTCTGGTTCCGCAAATCCAGCCGCTGATGCCCAGGGTTATGGATGCCTTTCAGACGTATCTGCGCGAATTACGCCCAACTGATCTCGATGGTTCTGCTGGCCTCTACCGCCTCAAAGAAGAACTGACCCGCAGGGTCAATGCCGCGGTTGCGCCCAATAGAATCACGGCCGTTTTGTTTAAGGAGATCGTCGTTCAATGACGACTCCATAATAAGACAAGATTGGCGGCTCGAACCAATGGCGACAAAAGACCAAATCGATCAAGACGCACTGGCCGCAGAATGGGGCCTGGCGCTGGAAGCGGACTCGAGTGCGGCTCCTGCGAGCGCTGAAACTGCCGCCGCCCCAGGCACTGACGAAGCTGCCGCACAATGGGCCTCAATGGTCGATGATGGCGGTGGCTTGCAATCCGCCAAAGGCGGTGCGGAGCGCATCCTCAATCAGGAAGAAATCGATAGTCTTCTCGGTTTTAGTCTCGCCGATGTCTCGCTCAACGACAATTCCGGCATTCGCGCCATCATCGACTCGGCGATGGTGTCATACGAGCGGTTGCCGATGCTGGAAATTGTCTTCGATCGCCTTGTGCGGTTGATGACGACCAGCCTGCGCAATTTTACTTCCGATAACGTGGAAGTCTCGCTTGATCGTATTACATCGGTGCGTTTTGGCGACTATCTCAATTCCATTCCGTTGCCGGCGATTCTGGCCGTCTTCAAGGCGGAGGAGTGGGACAACTTCGGACTAACAACCGTCAACTCCAGCCTGATCTATTCGATCATCGATGTGTTGCTTGGTGGCCGGCGCGGACAGAGCACGATCCGGGTCGAGGGCCGACCCTACACCACGATTGAGACCAATCTGGTCAAGCGGATGATCGAAGTCGTGCTGGCGGACGCCGAACTCGCTTTCAAGCCGCTATCGCCGGTCAGATTCAACATCGATCGTCTCGAAACCAACCCGCGTTTTGCCGCCATCTCGCGGCCGGCCAATGCTGCAATTTTGGTACGTTTGCGCATCGATATGGAGGATCGCGGCGGCACCATCGAGCTGTTGCTGCCCTACGCCACAATCGAGCCGATCCGCGCTGTCTTGCTGCAGATGTTCATGGGCGAGAAGTTCGGCCGCGATCCGATCTGGGAAGGTCATCTCGCGACAGAAATCGGCCAGGCGCAAATCGGCGTCGATGCGGTACTTTACGAGGCTCGGCTTCCGTTACGGCGGATGATGGGCCTCAATGTTGGCGACACGCTCATGCTCGAGCTCAAACCTGACGCGATGGTGACTGTGCGCTGCGGCGATATCCCGCTGACCGAAGGTCGCATGGGACGCGTCGGCGACCGGGTTGCCGTCCGTGTGGCCAAACCGCTTCGTAAGCCGCGCACCACTTTCGCCATGTTTGAAAAAGCCGACGAGACAACAACCACCACTCCATTG
>DAHUXA010000317.1 GCA_027307405.1 Hyphomicrobiales bacterium
TAACTAAGGTAGTGGTTCTCACCTTTGAGATTGTCTGGGTGACTGTCCATAGGTCGCTCCCTTCGTTACAGCCATGGCAGTGCACGCAAATTATGCGACATTTAATGCACCTAAAACGAGTTGTACCTTGGGGCAATGACAGACCGGCTCGACGGTATTGAAATACGTCGCATGTCCGCTAAGGGCCAAAAGCGGACATTCGGGCTAGCCGTTCTCGGCAACATCACGCAATCGAAAAAAGGGGTTTAGGATATTCCGCTGCGACCACGCCCGGCAGGTTGCATCAAGAATTTTTCCACTGCGTTCGTGAACGCTTCGGGCCGCTCGATATTGCATATGTGACCGGCGCCGGCGATTTCGACGAATTGCGAACCGTTCAGCTCCTTGTGCATTTCCCGCATCGCTGCATTCGGCGGATCTTTTTCGCCGACCAAGAATAGGACCGGCCGTGAGACGCTTGAAACCGCCGAACGAAAGTCATGGTCGGCAAGCGCAGCGCAGCAGCCGATGAAGCCATTGAGTGGCGTCGAGAGCACCATCCCGCGCACTTTGACAACGCCCGGCGGATTGGCAGCATAGACATCCGGCGGGAACCAGCGTTGCAGCGTGGGCTCAGCGATTGCCGCCATACCGCCACCCTTGACCATGACGATCCGCTCTTCCCATTGTTTTGCGCTGGTCGGGGTAGATGCACAGGGCGAATCGCAAACGATCACTCGGTCGATGCGATCGGGATATCGTTCGGCCAACCCAAGCGCGGTCGCACCGCCGAGCGACAATCCACAGAATGCGGCACTGCGAATTTCGAAGGCATCCATCAGGGCGATGGCGTCGGCCAATAATATGGCGAATGGATAGCGACCCTCCGGCGCATCGGTCTTGCCGTGACCTCGCTGGTCGTAACGCAAGATATGAAATGACCCGCTCAGCGCTCGCGTCTGATCGTCCCACATCGACAAGTTGGTCGCGAGCGAATTGCTGAAAATCAGCCACGGCGCGTGTTGAGCACCGTCGATCTGATAGTTGAAAGTAATTCCGTTCGCCTTGATGTGCATACCAATGTCTCACGTAGTAGTACTTAGAAGCAGCGGTCCCCTACCGTATATTGCTGCGGCCAGCGCGCAATGCCCGCTTTGGGTCGTAAGCGGACATCGACAGCTTATTCGATCACTTCGTCGGCGAGCTGCAGGAAGGAGCTTCGAACCGAGAGACCGAGCGCCTTGGCCGTGTTTAAATTGAAGACGAGTTCAAACTTGCTCGGTGCTTGCACTGGCAAATTGCCCGGCGACTCGCCCTTGAGAATGCGGTCAACATAACTGGTTGAACGCCGGAAGATATCGGCGGTATCGGGCCCATAAGACATTAGGCTGCCATCAACGACGAATTGCCGATAGGGGGAAATGACCGGCACGCGATGTTCCTGTGCCGACTTCACGACCGTCTTGCGCACACCGACGATGAAGATGTCAGATCCGGCGATCAAACCACAGCCAGGATTACGCCCTAGTTCTGCGATCGCCGACTCAACCTCGGCGACACTCCGAACGTGAATTGGTTGTACCTCGACGGGGGTTGATTGCTGTGACATTTTAAATGAGCGCAGGAAGTCGTCAAAATAGGCCGACGTATCCGGATTAAACATCAATGCGACTTGCGACAGACTTGGCTTGACGTCACTGAGCAGGTTGACCCATTTGCCCACCATTTCGAAATCAATGAAATAGAACCCGGTAATGTTAGCTCCCGGGTGTGCAAGGCTTGAAATGAATCCTTGACCGACCGGATCATTCACCATCGCGAATACGATCGGGATAGTGCTCTTCGTGGAGCGCAGCGCGGCAATAACCGGAGTGCTATTTGCAACAATGATGTCTGGTGCCAGCCTAGTAACCTCGGCGACATGCTTATTGATCGACTCTAGATTGCTCTCGGTAAACCGAATTTCGATCTGAATGTTGCGTCCTTCAATCCAACCCAGATCGCGCATTCCCAGTCGGAATGCCTTGGCGCGCCTTTGCGCTTCGGCGTCTTTTTCGTCGAGCCCAACCAGAACGATGATCCGTCGCAGCTGCTCGGGCTTCTGCGCTCTGGCCGTCAATGGCCACGCCGCCACCGTGCCGCCGAGTAGTGTGACGAAATCGCGCCGTCTCATCGTTGCCCCCGAAACTCAGGACGGAAATCAACTTAGCATAGTGGAACGGGGGTTATAGATGTCCGCTTTCGGTCAAAAGCAGACATGGCGGTCATCCCGCAAGATGTCCACTTTACCCCCGAAAGCGGACATTGATTGGTCGCCGTCGGACGTCCGTTAAGTGCCAATAGCGGACATTGCACTGGTTACTCGATCACCTCATTGGCGCGGGCGAGGAGCGATGGC
>DAHUXA010000318.1 GCA_027307405.1 Hyphomicrobiales bacterium
AGAAGAGCAGCGGTTTCAGCGTCGGGCTCGCCGTCGATTCTGGATGGGCGATACCGCGTCTGAAAGGCGATCAGCACGTTGCGCGTAGCCTGGTCGAGCTGGCCGTTTTGCGGGACCACATAGCCGATCTCAGCGAGCTTGCGCTGGAACCAGGCTGCGTCGGGCAGGGCGGTCTCGTATTGCACCCGGCGGCTGGCCAGCACCGACTCGTCCGGCCACGGCACAATTCCCTCTGCGGCCAATCGCTTCCAGGGGAATAGCGCACCAGGGTCCTGCTTGCGCTGTGGCGCTACGTCGGCGTGGCCCAGTACGTTCTTCGGGGCGATGTGGTGGCGCGCCATGATGTCTTTGACCAGCGGGATCAGCGTGTCGATCTGCTTTTCCGGGAATGGCGCCCAGACCCGTCCCGCGGGTCCGTCAACCCAGCCGGCGTTAACGATCTCGATACCGATGGAGATGTTGTTCAGGTTACGGTCACTCTTCCAGCCTGCATCTGATCCTGCCTGGTAGGCCGTCCGGCTTTCGTCCACGATGCCGTAGATGACCGGGTGCGGCTCGTTGCTCACAAGATAATGGATACTGGCCTCCACGCCGGCCTTGCCGGTGAAAATCTTGATGGATTGGGGCGTATCGGTGACCGTGTAGTGCAGGACGAGGTATTTCACCCGGCTGCGCTGGTCTGGCGTCGACAGCGAACGGTCGACAAGCGGGCCACTGGCGCATGCCGTGAGCAAAGCCATGGCGAGCACGGCCATTACGAAACGAGATAGGCAAATCTTCGCCCCGGCCGGCGCAGCGACTGCAACTGTGGAATGATGTTCTAACATTCGGGAAGCTCGCGGAGGAAGTCTCTTTGTAGATACAGCGGTATCTTTTCGAATTCAGCGAGCACCCTGGCACGAAATTCAGGGTGGGTATGCCAATTCTCCTTTTCGACGCCGAAATAGTTCACCGGGCAGGCAAAGGTGATGAGGCCAGGCCAATGTCGTTCAATCGTCATCAGGTAACGCCGCAAGGAGCAGATCTTGCCGATTACGATTACGCTTTTGATGGTTTCGAGTTTTGTCGTTTCGGAGATTTTTTGTCGTGAGAAAATGACGTTTTCTCCAGTGTTTGTTGCTGACTTCTCTAAAATCATGCAGTCCTCAGGAACACCCAGCTGAACGAGCCTTTCGCCGATCACATCCGCCTCTGTTACCGGGTTGCCGTGGGTGGCGCCGCCTGATATCAACAGCTTTCGGAACATTCCGCGCTGCCATAACGAGTGTGTCGCCCGGCAAAATTCTTCTACCCCTTGGCGCGTTCCGAAGACAAATGCGAGATCCGCACTTTTCTCAGGAACGTCTGGCATGATGTAATCCGCTATCGTCGATAAGTCCCGAGTTGACTGTTCAATTTGCATGCACTTCATTTTGCGACCTCGCCAGTTTGCGCATGTGTTCCACTTCGTCAAGGCGATTTGATCGCGATGGCGGACCACTGCACATCGACCACCGGCGTGCGCGTTTCTCGGTCGCGCCGGTAGCTGTGAAAGGTAAAAGACGCGTCGTTATGAGCACGATGGCACATTGTGCATTCACCGAAGGTGCTGACCTCGGCGAACCCTGCGAGGCTCAGCTGCTGGTGGACGATCCGTGCCAAATCAAAATAGCGAGCGCGTGGCGCAACCATTTCTCGCGGCAGGGCATAACGCTCGCAGAACCGCTTGATCACGTCTTCGCCGACTTCATAGCAGCAAGCGCCGGCTGACGGTCCGACCGCTGCGTTCCAATTTGCTGGTTCGTCGCCGCGTTCGCGTAGCAGGTCGGCAAAGTGCGCCACGATCCCGGCCAGGGCGCCACGCCAGCCTGCATGCAGGGCCGCGACTGCGCGCCCGTCCGCGCGGGCGAGAAGGATCGGCACGCAGTCCGCCGTGGCGATGCTGAGGAGCAGGTTCGGGTTCTCGGTGTACATGCCATCGGCCTCGCCGCAGTCTTCGCGCGCGTGCTCGATGACGGCGATTCGTGTACCGTGCCGCTCATGCTGGACAGGGCGATTGGGCCAATAATCCGGAAATACTGCCCTCATGTCATCGACACGTGTGCCGAAACCATGGATCACGTTTTCCAATTTATCGAGAATCGGACTCTTCAGCATTCCCACTGCACTAATTGATCGTTCATTCGAGTTTTGATGAGAGCTGCGTTTCCGCCCTTCCGGACGTTGATCACAATTGGTGCAATGGACTTGCTCATGGTTTCTCTGTATGTCAGACTATTTGTTCAACCGGCTGTCGAAAGCGAACTTCGGGAAAACAGGTTTCAAGTCTACCCTTTATCCACTACGGCCTAAAACGCCAAATTTTGGTCAAATTGCGCCATGCAGCTGCTCCGCACG
>DAHUXA010000319.1 GCA_027307405.1 Hyphomicrobiales bacterium
GGACGCTATGGTCAATATCAGCCAGTATTCCTATATGGACTAAACACGGACGATAAGCGCGCAGGTAAAGACGATGGCATTGGCCAACGGCACTTCCACAATTGCAATTGATCGCGGCGAGCAAAAGCTGCGCACGTTAATTGACCCATTCCATCGCGCCATTACCTATTTGCGCGTGTCAGTCACCGATCGGTGCGATTTCCGCTGTGTCTACTGCATGGCAGAGCACATGACGTTCCTGCCGAAGAGGGAGATTTTGTCTCTCGAGGAGCTTGATCGTCTGTGCAGCGCATTTGTCGCGAAAGGCGTCACCAAGTTGCGCCTGACCGGCGGCGAGCCATTGGTCAGGCGGAACATCATGACTCTTGTTTCGTCCTTATCCCGTCACCTCACAAGCGGCGCGCTTAAGGAACTCACGCTAACCACCAACGGCTCGCAATTACAGAAATATGCTTCAGAACTTAAGGCGAACGGAATCAACCGCATCAACGTCTCGCTCGACACTCTCGACGCCGACAAGTTCAGCGCCATTACACGGTGGGGCGACCTCAACAAGGTGATCGCCGGCATAGATGCAGCGCAGGCTGCAGGATTGCAAATCAAAATCAATACTGTCGCGCTTAAGGGCGTGAACGAAGAAGAGATTGCAAGCTTGCTCGAATGGGCCCATGCGCGCGGTATGGATCTCACCGTCATCGAGGTCATGCCGCTTGGTGACGTCGATGAGTCTCGCATCGATCAGTATCTGCCGGTGTCCGTGGTACGGGCGCGCCTCGCCGAGCGATACACTCTTGAAGAGACCGATTATCTTACAGGTGGACCGGCGCGTTATGTGCGTGTGAAGGAAACCGGCGGACGGTTGGGTTTCATTACCCCGCTCACACATAATTTCTGCGAATCCTGCAATCGAATCCGGATCACTTGCACCGGTACGCTGTATATGTGCCTTGGCCAGAACGACGACGCCGACCTCCGTAGTCCACTCCGCGCATCGGAAAGCGACGATCTCTTGTACGCTGCGATCGATGAAGCGATTACACGAAAGCCGAAAGGGCATGATTTCGTGATCGATCGCCACCATCAGCGTCCTGCATTGCCACGACACATGAGCATGACCGGCGGCTAGAATTCGCGTCTCCTGCCCGCTCGTCCAATGCGATACGGCTTGGACCGGCCTGTCGCGACTGACGGCTTTTTCTGGCCCACCCAATTAAGCAGGAGTCAGGGTTCGCTAAACCTGCGTATCGGCAGCTGGCTGAGCCGCACGACCCGGCCGCGAACGGCCGGCTGGGCCGCCCGCACGTGTTCATTCGACCAAATTCTCCATTGACGGCGGATAGAGGCATCGGATTAAGGTGGCAGGCTTGCCTCCGCCCCGCACGTGGGCTGAGGTCAGAGAGGGGAAGCGTGTTGGGGCTGGGACACTGTCCCAAGGCTCCGTGGGGAGAGGGTGTGAAGGTTCTGCTGTCGCTCAGTCGAGGGATCGACTGGATAAGTACGCAATTGGCCGTCGTCGCGAACTGGCTGGTCTTGCTGGCAGCAGTTATCAGTGCCGGCAACGCCGCGAGCCGCTATGTCTTCAGTGAAAGCTCGAACGGCTGGCTTGAAATCCAGTGGTACATGTTCGCCGGAATGGTGATGCTTGGTGCGCCCTACGCGCTCAAAATGAACGAACATGTACGCGTCGACCTCTTCTACGGCATGCTGGCGTCGGAACGCACGCAAATCTGGATCGATATCATCGGAGGCATTCTCTTCCTGCTGCCGATCTGCGTGATCCTCACTTATTTCACGTGGCCGTGGTTCGTCGAGTCCTGGACCATCAACGAAGCATCATCGAATGCCGGCGGCTTGATCCGTTGGCCAGTGAAACTCCTCCTGCCGGTCGGGTTCGTTTTGATGGCGCTTCAAGGCGTTTCGGAGATCATCAAGCGTATCGCCGCGCTCGAGCACGTCATCGACGTTGAATTCAAGTACGAAAAGCCGCTGCAATGACTTGGATCGCCGACAATCTCGCGCCCTTGATGTTCGCGGGCATGATTATTTTCATGCTCATCGGATATCCGGCGGCATTCTCGCTTGCCGCGACCGGTCTGTTCTTCGGGTTTCTGGGTATCGAATTCGGCCTGATCCGTCCTGATTTTCTTGGCAACCTGACGTACCAGCTGTTCGGCATCATCTCGAATGACCTGCTGCTGGCGATCCCCTTCTTCACTTTTATGGGCGCTATTCTTGAACGCTGCGGCCTCGCTGAAGATTTGCTCGATTCGTTCGGTCAACTGTTCGGACCAGTGCGCGGTGGCCTGTCATATGCCGTAAT
>DAHUXA010000031.1 GCA_027307405.1 Hyphomicrobiales bacterium
CTAGCTTTTTGGGGCCCGACGAAAAGGCGAATTTCGCCAGGGAGCTCACGAACGCACTCAGCGAAGCGCGGCGCGGGCCGACGAGGACCGTGTTTGATTGACCAGAAATCGGGTGGTTTCACTACGCAAACTCCCTAAATTGCGGCCATGAACATGACCCCAGCAAAAACGGCTTTTGCCGACCGGTTTCCCGATTTCGCCCCGCTCTCCACCGCGGCAGCCGATTACGACATCGTGCGGCGCGCGATTGCTCATATCCGCGGAAATTGGCGCGCCCAACCAGAAATCGACGTGATTGCAAACGCCGCCGGCGTATCTGCGACTGATCTGCACCATTTGTTCCGTCGCTGGTGCGGGCTCACCCCGAAGGCATTCCTTCAGGCGCTCACCCTCAATCACGCGCGCGAGCTGCTACGCTCATCTGCGAGCGTACTGGATACTGCCTATGAAGTCGGCCTATCCGGCCCTGGCCGTTTGCACGATCTGTTCGTCACGCATGAGGCGATGTCGCCCGGTGAATGGAAAGCGGGCGGCGAAGGTCTGACCATCACCTACGGTTTCCACCCCTGCCCGTTCGGTATGGCGTTGGTGATGACGACGCCGCGCGGTCTGGCGGGTCTCGCGCTGGCCGATGCCGGCAAGGAACGTGCAGCGCTCAGGGACATGAAATCGCGCTGGCCGAAAGCACGTTACGTGGAAGATTTCGCGGCGACGGCTGCGACGGCACGGCGCATTTTTGATCCGGCGCTTTGGCGTATGAATCAGCCGCTGCGCGTTGTACTTATCGGCACGGATTTCGAAGTCCGTGTATGGGAAAAGTTGCTCGACATTCCGATGGGCAAACTCACGACCTACTCGGACCTCGCCGCCAAGGCCGGTTCGCCCAAAGCGGCACGTGCGGTTGGCGCCGCGGTCGGCAAGAACCCCATATGTTTCGTGGTGCCTTGCCACCGCGTCATCGGCAAGGACGGCGACATCACCGGCTATCACTGGGGCCTCACGCGCAAGCGCGCGATGCTCGGCTGGGAAGCGGGGATGGCCGTCGCCGCCTAGTTACGCGGCGAGGTCGAGTTTCGATGCGACCGTCGAATCGGCGTTGAGGCGGTAGATCATCGGGACGCCGGTATCCAAATTAAGCTTCGTGATGCTGTCGGGAGTGTGCTTGTCAAGCACCATGACCAACGCGCGCAATGAATTGCCGTGCGCCGACACCAGAACGCGCTCGCCGCGCAGCACGCGCGGCAGGATTTCCCGAATGTAGTAAGGCAGCACGCGTGCGGCAGTGTCGCGCAAGGATTCACCACCGGGTGGAGCAACATCGTAAGAGCGGCGCCAGATGTGGACTTGCTCCTCACCCCATTTTTTGCGGGCGTCATCCTTGTTGAGCCCGACGAGATCTCCATAGTCGCGCTCGTTGAGCGCCTGATCCTTGAACACTGGAATTTTCGTCTGATCCAGTTCCGCCAGCATCAAATCGAGCGTGCGCTGAGCGCGCTTGAGCGCAGACGTGAAAGCAACGTCGAATTTGATCCCTTGCGCCTTTAGTTTGCGGCCAGCCTCGCGCGCTTCCGCGACGCCTTTTTCAGTCAGATCAATGTCACGCCAGCCGGTGAACAGATTCTTGAGATTCCAATCGCTTTGGCCATGGCGCACAAGCACAAGAAGACGGTCGGTCATTGCTTCCCTCAGAAATCCTTCAGTCCAAGAACGTCCATCATCGAATAAAGTCCCGGCTTCTGGTTGCGCGCCCACAGCGCTGCGTGCAGCGCGCCGCGAGCGAAGATCATGCGGTCCTCGGCTTTATGCGTCAGCTCCAAGCGCTCCGCCGGACCCGCAAAGATGACGCTGTGTTCTCCGACAACAGTGCCTCCGCGCAAAGCCGCAAAACCTATGTCGCCCGCCTTGCGCGCGCCGGTGTGTCCGTCGCGGCTCCTGACCGTATGCTTCTCAAGCTCAATTCCGCGGCCTTCCGCTGCTGCTCTACCGAGCAGCAAGGCCGTACCCGAAGGTGCATCGACCTTTTGATTGTGATGCATTTCGAGGATTTCGATGTCGAAGGAGTTATTGAGTGTCTTGGCCACCCGCTTCGTGAGCGCCGCCAGCAGGTTGACTCCGAGGCTCATATTGCCCGATTTGACGATGACCGCACTCTTTGCGGCCTCCTTGATTTTCGCGTCATCGGCCACGCTTAAGCCGGTCGTCCCCAGAATGTGCACCTTGTTGGCTTTGGCCGCGAGCGCAGCGAAGACAACGCTCGCCACCGGGGCTGTGAAATCAATGATCCCGTCGGCCTTCGATAATAGCGGCGCGGCATCGCCAACCAGTTTGACGCCGTTTTCCGGAAGTCCAGACAGCGTGCCGGAGTCCCAGCCGATCAGCGGTGAGCGCGCATCTTCCAAAGCGCCCGCGAGCGTAAAATCCTTGCTGTCGGCGATCGCCTTTACCAGCGTGCGGCCCATTCGCCCGCCGGCCCCGGCGACCATAAGCCGCATCTCGGCCATGGGTCATTCTCCAGAACTGGCGTCGGTATAGCGCGCTAAGTTGTGAAAAGCACTACGGCTGCGGGCCGTCATAGCCCTCAATAATAACGATATCGGCTGTCGAGTGCGGCAGGCGGACCTTGATGTTCGCCTGATATTCCGGCGAGCGATAGCAGGCAAGTGCGCTGGCGTAGTCGGGAAACTCGATGACGACATTGCGCGAGCGGGCAGCGCCCTCCGGGCACTCAAACTTCCCGGCGCGGACCACGAAGCGTCCGCCAAACTTCTTGAAGATCGCCGCATTGGCGGCGGCATAGGGTTTGTAGCCCTCCTCGTTCTTCACATCGACCCGGCCGATCCAGTAGCCCTTGGCCATCCTCACGTCCTCCCTTGACCTTTTGCTTGTTCGATTTCGGCAATGATCGCCTCGGCTGCCGCTTTAGGATCGCCAGCCTCAACCACCGGCCGCCCGACCACCAGATAGTCGGCACCGGCGTCTATCGCCCGGGCTGGCGTCACTATCCGCTTCTGATCACCACTGGCGCTGCCGGCCGGTCGAATCCCCGGAGTCACCAGCACCATCCCGGGACCGGCGATGCCACGTAAGGTCGCCGCCTCTTCTGCCGAACACACGAGGCCGTCGACCCCGATGTCACGCGCCTGCGCTGCGCGTGCGGCGGCAAGCTCCTTCACGTTCAACTCGTAACCCGCAGCTGCAAGATCGGCATCGTCATACGACGTGAGCACCGTCACCGCGAGAATACGCAGCTTGGATCCGCGCTTGCCCTCGACCGCCGCCTTCATGGTCTGCGGATAAGCATGCACGGTAAGGAAGGTTGCGCCGAGTTGCGCGACACTCTCGACACCCCTTGCGACGGTATTGCCGATGTCGTGCAGTTTGAGATCAAGGAACACCTGCTTGCCGGCCGCAATTAGTCCGGCCGCAAACGGCAACCCGTGGGCAAACGCGAGTTGATACCCGACCTTGTAGAACCACACCGACTCGCCGAGCCGCGCCACAATAGCCTCGGCCGCATTTACCGAGGGCACATCGAGAGCCACGATCAACCGTTCGCGCGCGTCCAATGACACGTCACCCTCCTCGCACCATCAGCCTCGCCATCTCCACCAACCGTTCGAGCTGCGCGCGAAACAAGTTTGCGGTACCGGTATCGGCAATATTGTCCATCTCATCGAAGGCGTAGTCCGCGCGCTGAATCGCCACCTGTTCGGGAATCACCAGCGCACCGCATCCAAGTTCGAGAATTTGACGCAACGCCATCAGCGAGCGAAGGCCGCCGGCTCGACCGGGCGAAGCCGAGCTGATCGCGAACACGCGTCCCTTGAAGGCAGCATAGGTCGGATCACCGCGTTCGCGCACGCGCGATACCCAGTCGATGGCGTTCTTGAGCATCGGGGTAACCGATGCGCTGTATTCCGGGCTGGCAATGAACACACCGTGGTGCGCCATGATCATCTGCTTGAGCTTGACCGCATTGGCGGGCGGGCCTTCGCGCGCGTCGAAATCGGCCTCGTAGATCGGCAGCGGATAGTCGGTGAGCGAAATGCGGGTAACGTCGACGTCGAGCAACGTCAGCTCTTTCGCCGCCAGTGCTGCCAGCTTGACGTTATGCGAGCCGGCGCGCGTCGAACCTGGCAAAACCAGAATTTTGGGGATCGGCATCAACGGCTCCGCTTTCGCGGGCGATGACACCACACCATCAGCAGCCGCGATAGACCCACACGCGTGCCGGCGGCAGGTTCATCCAAATCAGGTCCGAGGCTTCCGCCCGCACGCCCGATAACCCTTTTGGAATTGGCGGCAGCATCGCGTAGGTGAATTGGACGAATGGCGCGCCCGTCGCCAACAACGTCATCGCGTCGGAAATCAGACGCAGCCGTGTGCGCAATGGTTTGGTGACCAACGGAAGACCCGACACGATCGCGGCAGCCGGTTCGTCCACATAAGTTTCCAGCAAGCGCCGCAGCCGATAGGCGTCGCCTTGCACGACTGTCGCCTGCGGGTAGCGCGAGCGTAACAGCCGGCAGAAATCAGGATTGAATTCGACCAGGATCAGACGCGCAGGATCAATGCCTTGCTTGACGAGCGCTTCGGTTACCGGACCGGTGCCGGGGCCGAGCTCGATCACGGGGCCTGCTGCCTGCGGATCGACATAGCGGGCCATCGCACGTGCGAGCACCCGGCTCGACGGCATCACCGCGCCGGTCGATAACGGCTTCTCAATCCAAGAGCGGATGAACTGCACCTCGTCATCGAGACGCAGGCTCTTTTTTTCGATGCGGGCGAATGAATGTGAAGGCATTTGATGCGAGGTCACGCGTACAAGCGGCGGGCCACGCCGCAATATAAACGGGTATAGGGACCGAAGCAGAGGGTCAAGATAGATCAACCCGATTGGCTGCCCCGACTTCCAAGACCGTCAAGAAACTCTTTGACTCGACTGAAGAATCCAGCCGATTCCGGCTGAGTCGCCTCAGATGACAGCTTTTCAAACTCCGCCAACAGCTCGCGCTGGCGTTTGGTCAGGTTTTGCGGCGTTTCCACTGCTACCTGAACGTACATGTCGCCCGTTTGTTTCGCCCGCAGCACCGGCATACCTTTGCCGGTCAGTCGGAAGCGGCGCCCGGTCTGGGTGCCGGCCGGGACCTTGACCCGCACCTTGCTGCCATCAATTGCCGGTACTTCGAATTCGCCGCCCAAAGCCGCGCTAGTCATCGAAATCGGCACTCTGCAATGGAGATCGGCGGCATCGCGCTGGAAGAACTCATGTGGCGCCACTTCCAGAAAAATATAAAGATCCCCAGCCGGACCACCGCGCAACCCGGCCTCCCCCTCGCCTGCAAGCCGAATGCGGGTGCCATCTTCTACGCCAGTCGGGATATTGACTGAAAGCGTGCGCTCACGCGTCACGCGGCCGCCGCCGCTACAGACCTTGCAAGGGTCGTCGATGACCTGCCCGCGGCCATGGCAGGTCGGACAGGTGCGCTCGAGTGTGAAGAAACCCTGTGCGTGCCGAATTTTGCCCGCGCCGCCGCAGGTCGCGCATGATTTTGGCTTAGTTCCAGCCTTGGCGCCGCTGCCCGAGCAGGCTTCGCATGTCACCGAAGTTGGGATGCGAATTTGTGCGGTCTTGCCGGTAAAAGCCTCGTCGAGGCTGATTTCCATGTTGTAGCGCAGGTCGGAGCCACGCTCGCGGCCGGAGCCGCGTCCGCGCGCGGACCCCATCCCGAAGATGCCCTCGAAGATGTCGGCGAAAGTAGATCCAAAATCAGCGCCGAAGCCATGCGCACCCATTGCACCGTGTTCGAAGGCAGCGTGACCGAAGCGGTCATAGGCGGCGCGCTTGTCGCCGTCCTTGAGTACGTCATAGGCCTCGTTGATTTCCTTGAAGCGGTGCTCGCAATCCTTGTCACCCGGATTGCGATCGGGGTGATGTTGCATGGCGAGCTTGCGGAACGCCGCCTTGAGTTCGATTTCGCTGCAGCTGCGGGTAACGCCCAGGACCTCGTAGTAGTCGCGCTTGGACATCCGTTCCGCCCTAATTCACCGGACAGCCGTACTTGATTCGGCCGCACATCGTCCCTGGAAAGATGCACCCCCGGACGCATGCCCGGGGGTGACATATTTCGTGGGTGACCTGCGCATGGCTCACGCCTGCGATCAGGCGGACTTCTTCTTGTCGTCGTCGACCTCGGTGAACTCCGCGTCGACCACGTCTTCCTTTTTCTCGCCCGGAGCTCCGCCATCGCCACCAGCACCCGGAGGAGCGTTTTGCGCTTCCTGCTGCTGCTTGTACATAGCTTCGCCCAGCTTCATGGAGGCCTGCGCCAACGTATTGGTTTTGGCCTGAATCGCCGAAGCGTCGTCGCCTTTGAGCGCCTCTTTCAGATCGGCGATGGCGTTTTCGATGGCGCTGCGCTCGGCATCGCCGACCTTCGAGCCATGTTCGGACAGCGCCTTCTCGGTGGAATGCACGAGTGCCTCGGCATGGTTCTTGGCCTCAACCGCGGCTTTACGCTTCTTGTCCTCTTCAGCGTGGGATTCCGCATCCTTGACCATCTTTTCGATGTCAGCCTCAGACAGTCCGCCCGAAGCCTGAATGCGAATCTGCTGCTCTTTGCCCGTTGCCTTGTCCTTGGCCTGAACGTTGACGATGCCGTTGGCATCGATGTCGAAGGTGACCTCGATTTGCGGCACACCACGCGGCGCCGGCGGAATGCCGACCAGATCGAACTGGCCAAGCATCTTGTTATCTGCCGCCATTTCGCGCTCGCCCTGGAACACGCGGATGGTGACCGCGTTCTGATTGTCCTCGGCAGTGGAGAACACTTGCGACTTTTTGGTCGGGATGGTGGTGTTGCGATCGATAATACGAGTGAACACCCCGCCGAGCGTCTCGATGCCGAGTGAAAGCGGAGTCACGTCGAGCAACAGCACGTCCTTGACGTCGCCTTGCAGCACGCCGGCCTGGATGGCGGCGCCGACGGCAACCACTTCATCCGGGTTGACGCCCTTGTGCGGCTCCTTGCCGAATAGCTGCTTAACGACTTCTTGGACTTTCGGCATGCGTGTCATGCCACCAACCAGCACGACCTCGTTGATCTGCGCGGCCGAGATGCCGGCGTCCTTGAGCGCCTGCTTGCAGGGTTGCATCGTCTTCTGAATCAGGTCGTCGACCAACGCCTCGAACTTGGCGCGGGTGAGCTTCATGGTCAGATGCTTCGGCCCTGAAGCGTCCGCCGTTATGAACGGCAGATTGATCTCGGTCTGCGTCGTTGACGAGAGTTCGATTTTTGCCTTTTCGGCCGATTCCTTGAGACGCTGCAGCGCAAGCTTATCGCGACGCAGATCAATGCCTTGCTCTTTCTGAAATTCGTCGGCGAGATAGTTCACGAGCCGCATGTCAAAGTCTTCGCCGCCCAGAAACGTGTCACCGTTCGTGGACTTCACCTCGAACACGCCATCACCGATTTCGAGAATCGAAATGTCGAAGGTGCCGCCACCGAGGTCATAGACCGCGATAGTGCCCGTCTTTTGCTTGTCGAGACCGTAAGCAAGCGCGGCCGCGGTCGGCTCATTGATGATACGCAGCACTTCAAGGCCGGCGATTTTGCCAGCGTCTTTGGTAGCCTGACGTTGCGCGTCGTTGAAATAGGCCGGAACGGTAATGACGGCCTGCTCGACTTTCTGCCCGAGATAGGCCTCCGCCGTCTCCTTCATCTTTTGCAGAATGAAGGCGGAGATCTGCGAGGGCGAATAGGTCTTGCTATCGGCCTCGACCCAAGCGTCGCCGTTCGAAGCCTTGCTGATCTTGTAAGGGACAAGTTTCTTGTCCTTTTCGACCATCGGGTCCTCGTAGCGCCTGCCAATCAGGCGCTTGACCGCGAAGATCGTCTTTTCGGGATTGGTGACTGCCTGGCGCTTAGCCGGCTGGCCGACGAGGCGTTCGCCATCGTCCGTGAAGGCCACGATCGAAGGCGTGGTGCGCATGCCTTCAGCGTTCTCGATGACTTTCGGCGTCTTGCCTTCCATGACGGCGACGCACGAATTGGTGGTGCCGAGGTCGATGCCGATGACCTTGCCCATGGTTCTTCCTCTCAAATTGCGGCAGGCCGGCCGGGCCGCTTTGGCGCCCGAGTGGGGAATGTCAGCGGCTCATCCGCAGACCCCCGGTCCAACCCCCTGGATACGCGATTCGCCGCATTTTCGCGGCTTACTGGCTCATATAGGAGGGCCCGGGGGGGCCGCAAGTCAGCCGGTCACGAAATCGCGAGTGACCGGCCGCAATGCGCTTTGGATGGTTATCGGGCCATTGCCGCACCAGATAAGGCCGGCTAGTCACGCACCACGATCTCTCAGAAAGCCCCATGTCCATGCGCTGTCGCTTGTTGTTCATTTACCTCTTTGCGGCGGCCTGGATGGGTCTGGGCCTGGGCCCGGGCCCGTCGGTCGCCGCAGAGCCGGTCTTCCCACCGGGCCTGCGGATTGGGCTTGAGCCGCCTGGTGATTTGAAACTAAGCGCCCGCTTTCCAGGGTTCGAGGACAGCGATCGCAAGGTCGCGATCGCAATCCTGGATTTGCCCGCCAGTGCATATCCCGAACTCGAAAGCGCGGCCTTTACCAGGCTCCCGCAAGAGCTCCAGAACATGAAGCGGGAAAGCTTTCCATTCGAGAGCGGCATTGGCTTTCTGATCAGCGGCACCGTGCAACAAAACGGCGTCACACTGCATCGGTGGTCCTTACTGGCACAGGCGGTCGGGGCAACTGTTCAAAACCTTACGATGTTGATCAATGTGGAGGTGCCCGAAGCGGCGCTGTCTGTTTATCCCGATGCGGTCGTTCGTAAGGCGCTCGCGAGCGTCACATTTCGTCCAGCACCGATTCAGGAGCAACTCGGCGTGCTGCCATTTAAATTCGGCGATCTGTCTGGCTTTAAGGTGATGCAGGTCATCCCAACGGGCAGTGTGATCCTGGGCGACGGAACGCCCGAAAATACCAACCCGCAGCCTTTCATGATCGTTTCGATCGAACGTGGCGGACCCCCCGAGGCTGCCGATCGTGGCATGTTCGCGCGCGACCTCCTTGCGAACACGCCGGTGCGCGATCTCGCCTTGCAATCGGCAGAGCCCATGCGGATCAACGGCGCGCAGGGCCACGAAATCCGCGCGCAGGGCAAAGGGCCGACCGGCGATCCGGTGTCGCTGGTGCAATGGATACGTTTTGGCTCTGGCAGTTATTTGCGCGTGATCGGCGTGAGCCCTACTGATAAATGGGATCAGTCGTTCACTCGTTTCCGAGCAGTGCGCGACGGCATCAGTGCGCGGTGAAAAGCTACCGGGCCGCGTCGTCAGGCTGCGGATTGTCGTTGGCGGAGGCCGGCGATTTTGGTGCAGCTTTGCTGACCGCTACAAGCGCCGGCCGTAAAACACGGTCGCCGATCATATAGCCAGCCTGGATAACCTGTGCGACCTGGCCCGGCGGTTGATCAGAGGTCTGGACTTCGTACATGGCCTGATGGACGTTGGGATCGAACTTCTCACCTTGCGGCGAGAATTTTTTGACGCCGTTCTTCTCGAGCGTTTTAAGCAGCTCGCGCTCAGTAATTTCGACACCTTCGATAAATGCCTTCACCTTGGCGTCAGCTGCGTCACGCAGCTCGGGGCCGATCGCCTCGAGAGCGCGATGCATGTTGTCCGCAACAGCCAAGACATCGCGTGCAAACCCCGCGATGCCATAGAGCCGCGCGTCGATAACCTCGCGCTCGGTGCGCTTGCGCAGGTTTTCCATCTCCGCGAGCGTACGCAGCAGCTTATCCTTGAATTCGGCCGCTTCGCTCCTGGCCTCAGCCACGGGATCGCCCGCCTCGGCGGTAACAGAGCTATCGGTCTCGGCAGCCATGGTTTCGGCCTGGCGAGCGGTGGGGTCCGTCATCAAATCCATCCTCGGCAATATCCGGATGCCCGGGATATCAGGGCTCCGGCGTGAAAAATCAAGCGCTTAAGGTGTCAGCAACCGGCTCACAACCCGTGCGGTGTAGTCAACCATGGGAATGACGCGAGCGTAATTAAGCCTAGTAGGGCCGATAACGCCGATCACCCCCACAATACGGCCTTTGCTATCGCGATAGGGGGCAACGATTGTGGAAGAGCCAGAGAGTGAAAACAAATTATTCTCCGAGCCGATGAAAATGCGAACGCCATCGGCACGCTCAGCCCGACCGAGCAAGTCGATCACGCCGCGCTTGGTTTCCAGCGCATCAAACAATGAACGCACACGTTCCAGATCCTCAAGCGCACGAAGGTCTTCCAGAAGATTGGCGTGCCCACGTACGATCAATTGGCGATCCTCGCTGTCGCCGCCAGACCAGCTGGCCAGACCGGCTGCGATCACCTTCTGGGTAAGCTGGTCGAGTTCCGCCTGTCCTTCGGTCACGGCTTTTTCGATTTCGTCTTTCAGTTCTGCCAGCGTCTTCCCGCGAATACGAGCGTTGAGAAAATTGCCAGCTTCCGTAAGCGACGAAGTCGGCAGCCCGGCAGGAATGTTGAGCACGCGGTTTTCAACCTGCCCGTCCTCCGCAACCAAAACGGCGAGCGCCCTTTCCGGCTCCAGTCGAACGAATTCAACATGTTTGAGTCGAACGTTGATTTTTGCGGTAAGCACAACACCGGCCGACCGGGTCAAGCCCGACAGCATTTGCGAGGCTTCAGTGAGCACGGCTTCAATCGACTTTGCCGTACCTGTGCCCGCCACCTGTGCCTCGATCGACCGCCGATCCTGTTCTGTCAGATCGCCGACTTGCATCAACGCATCGACAAAAAACCGCAGGCCGAGCTCGGTCGGCAACCGGCCGGCCGAGGTATGCGGGGCATAGATCAGTCCAAGTTGTTCCAGGTCCGACATGACGTTTCGAACCGAGGCGGGCGACAGCGTAATCGGCAGGAGCCTGGACAGGTTGCGAGAGCCGACCGGTTCGCCGGTTGCGAGATAGCTCTCGATAATCTGGCGGAAAATCTCGCGCGAACGCTCATTGAGCGCCGCCAGGCTCACCTGTGTCGCGCCAATCGGTATATCGTGGGATGCCAAGGGCTAACTCCTCGAAACTAGCCAACAATTGACCATTGGGGCGGTCTTGTTCAAGCCGGGTGTATGAGTATGGTGTGCACCCAATATCAGGAGCATGCCAGATGCGGCCAAGCCGCCGACAAGTAGATGAGCTGCGGGCAGTGTCGCTCGAGCGCGGGGTGGTTAAATACGCCGAGGGCTCATGTTTCGTAAAATTTGGCGACACTCATGTGCTGGTGACCGCCAGCCTGGAGGAGCGGCTGCCACCTTGGCTCAAGGGCCAAGGCCGGGGCTGGGTGACCGCCGAGTACGGCATGCTGCCGCGCGCCACCTCGGAACGCACCAGACGCGAAGCGAGCGCCGGCAAACAGGGCGGTCGCACTGTCGAGATTCAAAGATTGATTGGGCGCAGCTTGCGTTCTGTGGTCGATCTGCCGGCCCTGGGCGAGCGGCAGATCACGCTCGATTGCGACGTAATCCAGGCTGACGGCGGTACTCGCACCGCGTCGATTACCGGCGCCTGGGTAGCACTCGCCGATTGCCTCAACTGGATGAAGGCGCGCGACATGATCAAGGCCGAGGTGCTGCGCGATCATATCGCCGCGGTTTCCTGCGGAGTATGCAAGGGCACGGCCGTGCTCGATCTCGACTACGCCGAGGATTCCGAAGCCGACACCGATGCCAATTTCGTCATGACCGGCGCCGGTAATATCGTGGAAATCCAGGCGACGGCCGAGAAAATCCCTTTCAGCGAAGACCAGTTTGCGGCGTTACTCGCGCTCGCACGCAAAGGCATCGAAAAGCTGGTGGGTTTGCAGAAGTTAGCGGTCGCATAAGCGCGCGCGTCATCTTTTGACCCGTCATGGCCAGAAAACTCACCGGACCCGTGGTGATCGCCACCCACAATCCAGGCAAGCTTAAGGAAATGCGCGAGTTGCTCGCGCCTTACGGCGTGAGCACGGAGTCGGCTGCGGAACTTGCGCTGCCCGAGCCGAAAGAAACCGGGGAAACCTTCGGCGCGAATGCACGCATCAAGGCGCTGGCCGCTGCCCGAGCGAGTGGAAAGCCCGCGTTCGCCGACGATTCCGGA
This sequence comes from Hyphomicrobiales bacterium, assembly GCA_027307405.1. Lineage (GTDB taxonomy): Bacteria > Pseudomonadota > Alphaproteobacteria > Rhizobiales > Xanthobacteraceae > Pseudolabrys. The sequence continues at coordinate 12,155 of DAHUXA010000031.1, forward strand.
TTGGTCGTCGATGCGCTCGGCGGCGAGCCTGGTATTCATTCCGCCCGCTGGGCAGGGCCCGACAAGGACTTTCGCGGTGCGATGAACCGCATTCAGACGTTGCTGATCGAACATGGCGCCACGGCTTCCGAGCAGCGGCGCGCACATTTCGTCGCCGCACTCTGCATCGCCTGGCCCGATGGCCACGTTGAAGAATTCGAGGGGCGCGTTGATGGAATCGCAGTATGGCCGCCACGGGGCGACAAGGGTTTTGGCTACGATCCGCTTTTCCGGCCTGATGGGTTCGATCGCACTTTTGGTCAGATGGATGCGGAGGAAAAGCACGGACTGCCACCGCAAGGCCAAGGCCTGTCGCATCGTGCGCGCGCTTTCATGAAACTGGCTGCGGCCTGTCTATCCCAGCCTTGAACTTGTTCCTGATCGTTACAATTTTAATCAACTATGTCAGCGGGACCCTTGCCAATCTAGCTGCCGCACGCGACGCGGACTATGATGCTTAACATGAATTTAAATGCGCCTTTCGCTGTCTATGTGCACTGGCCATTCTGCCTGTCGAAGTGCCCATATTGCGATTTCAACAGTCACGTGCGCCACGGCGGCATCGACGAAGCACGCTTTGTCCGCGCCTATGAAACCGAAATTGCCGCGACCGCCGAGCGCATGCCTGGCCGTACCGTGTCGAGCATTTTTTTTGGTGGTGGCACGCCATCGCTGATGCAGCCGTCGTCAGTGCAGGCAATTCTCAATTGTATTGGAAAGCACTGGACTATCGCACCGGGCGTCGAAGTGACGCTGGAGGCAAACCCGACCAGTGTCGAGGCAACGCGTTTTCGCGGATTCCACGCAGCCGGCGTGAACCGGGTATCGCTTGGCGTGCAAGCACTCGACGATGCTGCACTAAAAGAACTCGGACGTCTGCATAGTGCGCAAGAAGCGCTCGACGCAGTTGCGGTCGCTCGTTCAATTTTTGAGCGCTACTCATTTGACCTGATTTACGCGCGGCCGCGACAAACGCTGGAGGCGTGGGCCGCCGAGCTGAGGCGTGCCATCGCAGAAGCCGCCGAACATCTGTCGCTCTATCAATTGACCATCGAGCCGGACACGCCGTTCTTTGGCCTGCACAAGGCCGGCAGGCTCCCGTTGCCAGATGAAGACCTCGCGCGCGATCTCTACGATCTCACGCAAGCCGTTTGCTCCAATGCCGGCCTGCCGGCCTACGAGATTTCCAATCACGCGCGGCCCGGAGCGGAATGCCGGCACAATCTTGTCTATTGGCGCGGACACGACTACGCGGGCGTCGGGCCGGGCGCTCATGGACGGCTGACAATTGACGGCCGTCGCACCGCAACTGCGACCGAGAAACGCCCGGAAGCTTGGCTCATGCGTGTTGAGGAAGGCGGCACAGGCCTGACCGTCGACGAAAAGCTGACATCTGGTGAAGCTGCCGACGAATATCTGCTGATGGGATTGCGGCTCGCCGAGGGCATCGATCCTGCCCGCTATAGCGCGCTATCCGGCCGCGCGCTCAATCCCAAACGTATTTCCATATTGCGCGACGAAGGGGCTGTCGAAACGACCGCCGATGGCCGCCTGCGCGTGACGAAGAGCGGTTTCCCGCTGCTCGACGCGGTGGTCGCAGATCTCGCCGCTTAGATTGATTATGTCCCCGGCTGGAATGAGCGCGGCGCCGGACTCACGACCTGACCGCCGGACGGCGTAACGCGCATAACGGCGAGACCGCGCTCATTAGGCCCTTCGGGACGAAAACGAAAAACACCGTCGATGCCGGCGAACCCCGACGGATTGGTCAATACCTGCTCGCTGAATCGCTGCGGGCCTTGCGTCTTCACAAGCGCCGCTACCAACGCGACCGCATCATATGCGAGCGTTGCCGTGCGCACCGGATCCTGCCCAAAGCGCGCGCGATAGCGCCCCGAGAAATTGCGGAACCCGGTTGATTCGGGTGCAGCATACAAGCCACCGTCGAGCGCCGCCGTCGAGAAGATGCGGGGATCGTCCCAGAGTCCGGTGCCGAGTAATTGGTCCCGTTTGAGATTCACGCCACTGGCGGCAAGCGCCTGCACGACTTGCGGCACGGCATCGGCACCGTCAGGAATGAAGATGCTGTCGACCTGGTTCGCGGCCTGCGCTACACGACGAGCGGCATCGGCCATTCTGTTTGCGTCGAGCGGATATTTTTCCAACGCCAGCACACGGCCGCCACGACGGGACACTTCCTGCTGGAATGCCGCTTCCACGACGGCCCCGTAGGCGTTGTCTGGCAGCATCGCCGCGAATGAACGCTTGCCTCGCGAGACTGCAAAGTCAACGATGCGGCGTACGTCCGTCTCCGGAAGGAAACTCAATAGATAAACGCCACGTCCAGCTACGCTGGCATCGGTCGAGAACGCGATCACTGGAATATTGCGCGCGCGCGCAACTTGCCCGACAGCACTGACCGACTGCGCGAACAGCGGGCCGATGATTATTTCTGCACCTTCGGAGATCGCCTGCTGGGCGCCGTTTTGCGCGCCTTGTGGCGTACCGCCGTCATCTTTCACCAGCAGCTGGATGTTCGGACTTTTGAATTCCGCGAGCGCCATTTCGGCAGCGTTCTTCATCGACTGCGCCGCAACGCCGGCGTTACCTTGCGCGGACAGAGGTAGGACTAGACCGACACGGACTTGGCCTTCGCCGACTGAAGCATTGGCTGTCGCCTCCTCGCCTGGCTGGAGCGTCGGCGCCCCACCTCCCAATTGCGTGGCGCACGCCGCAAGGACTATTGCCGTTGCCGCAACGGACAGAGCTGTTCGCAGGCGAATCCACGCGGGCGCCAAGTCCCCCTCCCTACGCGACAAATCAGGCATGGTCGCTTCCCCAGCGACAATTCTATGTCAGTCGTAACCGGTATCTCCCAAAATGTTAAGGGTATGAATGAGCGATAGAATTTGTCACCGATGACGGGCCATGGGTGGCCGTCTAGAGTGCGGATTATGGCGACTGAAGGCAAAGCGCGGCGCCGCCGCTATGCCCCATTTGGCACTGCGATTGAGGCAGCCGAGGCCGCGGCTGGCCTCTATCTGGTCGCCACCCCGATCGGAAACTTGCGCGACATCACCTTGCGCGCGCTCGAATTGCTCGCCAGCGCCGATGTCATTGCTTGCGAGGATACCCGGGTCACCCGCAAGCTCACGGAACGCTACGGCATAGACACGCCGCTCACGCCCTACCACGAACACAACGCCGCCCAAGCGAGGCCGAAACTGCTCGCGCGCCTTGCTGCTGGACAAACCGTTGCGTTGGTATCGGACGCCGGCACGCCGTTAATATCCGACCCTGGTTACAAGTTGGTACGAGCGGTCTGCGAGGCTGGTCATACGGTGACCGTGCTCCCCGGGGCATCAGCGGTCTTGGCTGCATTATCGATCGCGGGACTGCCGACCGACCGTTTCTTTTTCGAGGGTTTTTTGCCAGCCAAACAGGCCGCACGCCAGAAACGCATTGCTGTACTCGCGAATATTCCAGCGACTCTTGTGTTGTTCGAGAGCGGATCGCGCGTGGCCGCCATGCTCGCCGATCTTGGCGCTGCCTTCGGAAATCGCAAAGCAGCCGTTTGCCGTGAGTTGACGAAACTGCATGAAGAAGTGAAACGCGGCGATATAGAGGCATTGGCGCATGAATACGCCGCAGGTGCGGAGACACGCGGCGAATTCGTAGTCGTAGTGGCGCCACCCCGCGAAGATGAGGAAAAAGCGGACGATGTCGACGACATGCTTCGGCAGGCTTTGACGCGTGTGTCTGTCAAAGACGCTGTCGGTGAGGTCGCCCTCGCGACCGGGCGTCCACGCCGCGAGGTTTATCAACGCGCACTCGTGCTCGCCAGGAATAGCGGTGATGACGCGGGGTGATCAACCGCCACGTCCTGCAAAGCCGGCACCTCGTCCGGAACGACAGGCGGCTTTTCGGGTCGGCATCTCTGCCGAAAGCCGCGCTGCTGCTTTCCTGATCGCAAAGGGATTCCGCATTCTTGCGCGACGTTGGCGAAGCCCGCTCGGCGAAATTGATATCGTCGCGCGTCGACGCAAGCTTTTGGTGTTCGCTGAAGTGAAAGCCCGCGCGAGTCTTGATGAGGCTGCGGAATCCGTCAGTGAGCGGCAGCGCCGTCGAATTGCCGCCGCTGCCGAAGTATGGCTTGCAACCAATCCGAACGAAATGGTTCGCGATATCCGTTTCGACGCAATCCTGGTGGCGCCAGGCAAAATTCCGCGCCACATCCCCGCTGCTTTCGAAACAAGCTAGGCGCTGAGCCGTTCGAAGAACTGGTCGACCTGCGCACGAATGCGACTGGCAACACCGCCAAGATCGTCAGCCACCGATTTCACTGCGGCAGCGCTCGCGCGCGTATCCTGGGTTGCGGCACCCATCAGATTCACTTCCGTGGCGGTCTCAACCGTGCGTTTTGCCGCAACCTCCACACCGCGCGCAATTTCCTGGGTGGCTGCGCCCTGCTCGGTAACCGCGGCCGCGATGGCGCTACTGATGTTGCCGATTTCGCGGATCGTCTGTTCGATTCCGGTTATCGCTGCGATCGAACGCTGGGTTGCACGTTGCATTCCGGCGATCTGCGCGCCGATTTCCTCGGTTGCCCGGCTGGTCTGCCCCGCAAGCGCCTTGACTTCTCCAGCCACGACGGCGAATCCGCGGCCGGCTTCTCCGGCACGTGCCGCCTCGATTGTAGCATTGAGCGCGAGCAAATTGGTCTGCTCAGCGATGTCGGTGATGAGCTTGACCACATCACCGATACGCGCAGCTGCTTCGTCGAGCTCCTTTACTGCACTGTTTGTGGACTCGACTTCGTTAACCGCCTTGGTAGCGATGGCGTTGGACTGCGCCACCTGCCGATCAATCTCGTTGACCGATGCCGACAATTCATCCGCAGCTGAAGCGATGTCGCGTACATTGGCGGAAGCTTCCGATGACGCCTCTTCTGCCCGCGCTGTCTTGCTCGAGGCATGGTCGGCAGCCGCAGCTAGCTGTGTCGACGCGGCGAGCATCTCATCGGAAATACGTCCAAGTTCGGCGAGTGTCGCCTCAACCTTTGCCGAGAAACTTGTGATCTCGTTTGACATTCGCTCCTGGCGCCGCGCTCGCAGATCTGCATCGTTGATCACTGTACGATTGAGCTCTTCATTGCTGCGCATGGCCTTCTGGAACACGCCGATCGAACGTGCCAGCGCGCCAATTTCGTCGCGACGATCGCTAAACGGAATGACGATTGCGGAGTCCCCGCTGGCGACGGCTTGCGTGATACTCGTGATGTCCGCAATCGGCTTGGTCACGCTACGTGCGATGATTGCCACGCCCGCGAGCGCGAGGGCGACTGCCACACATGCGAGTACAGTCAGCAGCAGGGCCGTATGATCGATGCCTTCGTCGATCTTTGTGTAGATCTGACTGGCCGTATCGCTGTAATGCTGGCTGAGGGCTGCCAGGTCCTTGCTGAGCACAGAGCGAATCTCTGCCGGCTGATTTTTGTCGGCCCATTCGCGTGCAGCTTGCGGTCCTGACTGCTTGGCGACAGGCGCAAGTGCGTATAAGGAATCCTGGTATCCGTTAATTCGGACGGCGAAATTGCTGAATGCAAGCGCGTCGCTGTTACGAACGCTGCGCTGCCAATCACCGATCACGCCACTGATCTGATCGGTGACCTTGAGGAGAGCGTCGGCATATTTGGCGGCCTCGGCTCGATCGGCCGACATATAGATTCCACGCGAGTCCATGACCGTGGCGTAGATCAGGCCGTTGATGCGTTCGACGTTCCAACTGCCTGCATTCGCGGATTCGAACTCATCGGTGAGCGTCGCATGGTAGCGGGCGCTCGACACCGCAACCGCCGACAACGCAACGGTGGTAGCGGCCAACAGCGCGAAAATCGTATAGAGCCTGGCGGCAATCGAAAGCTTCGGCAGATTCACCAGTAGGCCCCCGGCCGTGCAACATCGGTCCCGAAGCGGCTATAGTGCGGATAATGTGTTAACGCTTTATTCGCCTAAAGGTAGTCATGAGCCTCAAAATCGCGGTGCAAATGGATCCGATCCAGCGGATCAATATCAAAGGGGATTCGACCTTTGCCCTGCTGCTGGAAGCGCAAAAACGCGGTCACCAACTTGCATATTACACACCCGACCGGTTGGCTTTGCTCAACGGCCGCTTGTTTGCCCATGTTGAGTCCCTGAGCGTCCGCGACACGGCGGGCGACCATTTCACCCTGGACGAACCACGGCGGGTGGAGCTCACAGAATTCGACGTCGTGCTGCTGCGCCAGGATCCTCCGTTTGACCTTGCCTATGTGACCACCACGCACCTGCTCGAGCGCATCCATCCAGAGACGCTTGTGGTCAATGATCCTGCCCACGTGCGCAATGCACCGGAAAAGGTTTTCGTCACCGAGTTTCCCGATCTGATGCCCCCGACCCTGGTGTCGCGCGATCTCTCCGAAATCAAAGCGTTCCGCGCCGAGCACGGCGATATCGTGATGAAGCCCCTCTACGGCAAGGGCGGTGAGGCAGTATTCCGGCTGGCGCGTGAAGATCTGAATTTCGGCTCACTTTACGACATGTTCGCGACCACATTCCGAGAGCAGTGGGTGGTGCAGAAATTTCTGCCCAACATTAAACACGGGGATAAACGCATCATCTTGGTGGATGGCGAGTCCGCCGGCGCGGTCAACCGCGTTCCAGCAGCCGATGATTTGCGGTCAAACATGGTGCGCGGTGGCGCGCCGTCCGCAACCGAACTGACCAAACGTGAAGCAGACATCTGCAAACGAATTGGGCCTGCCCTGCGAGAGCGCGGGCTGCTATTCGTCGGCATCGACGTGATCGATGGCTATCTCACCGAGATCAACGTCACTTCGCCCACCGGAATTCGTGCGATCAAGAATTTGGGTGGGCCCGACATTGCGGCGCTGATCTGGGACAAGATCGAGGCGAAGCGGAAGAAGCGGTGAGATCATGGCCGTTGCACTCACCATCGCCACAACCGACTACGACCATTTCCGTGATTTTCGTCTCGGGCCGGTACGCGCGGAAGGCATCGAGGCGAATTGGCTCACGCTTGGCCATCACGAGATTTTCTCCCGCTTCACCTTCAACCGCGAATGGGACGTGTCCGAGCTGTCCTTCGCCAAGTTCGCAGCGCAGGTAACGCGTAAGGACTCCGATATCATCGGTCTGCCGATCTACGCTTCACGGCTGTTTCGCTTTTCATCGTTTTATGTGAACCGCAACGCAGGTATCAAAACCGTCAAGGATCTCCCGGGGAGACGCATTGGCGTGCCCGAATGGGCACACACTGCCGCCGTTTACATGCGGGGTTGGTTAATGGATGAGGGCGGCGTCGCGCTCTCTGACATCGATTGGAGGCAAGCCGGAACCAACGAGGCCGGGCGTATCGAAAAGGTCGAACTGTCGTTGCCGAAAGGTGTCGCGCTCACCAGCATGCCGGAGAAAACGTTGAGCGGCATGATTGCCGCGGGCGAGCTCGATTGTGCCATCATCGCACGCCCGCCGAATTCATTTCGGGAAAAGCATCCGGACGTTGTGCGCTTGTTTCCCGATTATGAAGCGATGGAGATGCGCTACTACGAAAAAACGCGTGTCTATCCGATCATGCACGTCATTGCGATACGCAAGGCGATCCTGGACGATCAGCCTTGGGTGGCGCGCAATCTCTATAACGCATTTGAGGACTCTAAACGCCGCAGTCTCGAGCGCCTTCTCGATCCTGCCGTATCGCGCTATCCCGTGCCGTGGCTGACGAATTATACGATGCGCATGCAGCAAATATTCGGAAGCGACCTGTTTCCTTACGGCATCGAAGCGAACCGGCCCACTTTGGAATTATTCCTGCGCTACGCACACGAGCAGGGAATCGCACACAGACACGCAAAGCCGGAAGAAATTTTCCCCGCCGGCATCATGGCGTCGGTGAAGGTTTAGCTATTTTTCCGTGCGTTTCATCGCTTCGATGCGAATCTCAGCGTCGGTGATTTTCGTCAAATCGATCGCTACCTTTAGATTTCCCGCCTTTACCAGCTCGTCCTGCATCCAGTTCAACTTGTCGAGCGGTAAATCGATCGCCGGATCAATAGCGTTGTGCTTGAGCGTATCGTCAAAAGCATAGGCCGGGCGCGGATCGTCTGATTTGGCACGAATAGTATCTTGTGTGAGTTTGATCGTTTCATCGCGATGACTTAGCGCAAACTTCAGCGCCTCGATTTGCGCCGCTATGAAACCAATCGCATCTGCGCGGCGGCCAGCAAGCGTCTTTCCCGTAACGGTCAAGCATAGCCGCACGTACTTTGGCAACGCGTCGTGTCCTGCGATCAGCATCTTCACATCGTTGGGCGCGACCGCCATGAATTCCGCAGCGACGATGCCAGCATCGGCAACGCCTGCGGCTACCGCCTTGAAGCGATCGAGATCGCCGCCAAGATTTGCGAAATGGACCTCGGACGCAGCAATCTTGTGCTGCTCGAGGATCGCATTGACAAGCAGATTGGGCAGCGATCCCGGCGCTGCTACTGCAATAGTCTTGCCCTTGAGGTCTTCCACTTTGTTGATGGTGGATTTCACCATCAGGCCGTGCGGCACGCCGGGCCAGTCGCAGCCGAGAATCTTGATGTCGGCTCCGCGTGCGCCCGCGAGAATTGCCGCTCCCGGACTTGATTCAATGCTGTCGAGCTCGCCGGCAAGGAGGGCCTTGTGCGCCGTGGCGCCGTTCTTCAGTGGCACGATCTCGACCTTAAGGCCGTGCCTGGCTGCGAAGTTGCGCTGCCCCACCATCACCATGAAGCCCGCGTCGCCCTTGGGCTCGATCACTCCGTGCTTCCACGGTTTGAGCTCCTGCCCCGGGCTTGCAGTCCCGACAACCGCCATGAGGAGCCCGATGATGAGACCTCGCGCAAACGCCATGACCTTCCCCAACGACTGCAGCATGATCCACGGGCAAAAGTCTGAGATCAATCAATTCCTTGGATCACGCTGTGGAATTACGTTCATGGATCGTTCTTGTGTGCATTTTGCTACTACTATAACGTGTAGCCGGGGAGGTGCGGTTGTATGGTTCAACGTGTTTCCACGGTGTCGTTTGAGGGCATTGAAGCCCGTGCTGTCGACGTGCAGGTGCAGGTCGCGCCCGGTTTGCCTGCGTTCAACATTGTTGGTTTGCCAGACAAGGCGGTCTCGGAAGCCAAGGAGCGTGTCCGCGCCGCGTTGGTCGCATCCGGACTTGCCCTTCCGGCTCGACGCATCACGGTCAATCTCGCTCCTGCGGACTTGCCCAAAGAGGGCAGCCATTATGACTTGCCGATCGCGCTTGGCCTCATGGCGGCAATCGGCGCCATTCCGCACGATGCGTTGAGCAGCTTCACCGTTTTGGGCGAGCTTGGACTCGATGGATCGATTGCTGCGGTCGCGGGCGTATTGCCGGCAGCGATCGGTGCCAACGGGCGTGGGCAAGGACTGATCTGCCCACATGCATGCGGACCCGAAGCAGCCTGGGCAAGTCCCGAGATTGAGATTGTCGCGGCGCGGTCGCTGATCCAACTCGCGAACCACTTCAAGGGGACGCAAGTCCTCGCGCGACCTCAGCCGAAAATTCGCGAGCGTGAAGGCGTGCTGCTTGATCTCGCAGACATCAAAGGGCAGGAAAGCGCCAAGCGCGCACTCGAGGTCGCTGCTGCCGGCGCACATAACCTTTTGATGGTCGGGCCGCCAGGATCCGGCAAATCGATGATCGCGGCGCGACTGCCAACAATCTTGCCACCGCTTTCGCCGGCCGAACTTCTGGAGGTGTCGATGATCGCATCGATCGCCGGTGAGATCGAAGGTGGCGCCCTTACCAATCGGCGGCCGTTCCGCTCGCCGCATCATTCGGCTTCAATGCCGGCGTTGGTTGGCGGGGGCTTGCGTGCACGCCCGGGCGAAATCTCACTTGCACACAATGGTGTCCTGTTTCTCGACGAGCTACCAGAATTTTCCGGCCAAGTGCTTGATTCACTGCGCCAGCCGCTTGAAACCAGCGAAGTCGCGATTGCGCGAGCCAACCACCGTATTACCTATCCGGCACGTTTCATGCTGGTGGCGGCAATGAATCCCTGTCGTTGCGGGCGTGCCAGTGATCCCGGCTTCTCCTGCAAACGCGGGACCAACATCCGATGCGCTGCCGAATATCAGAGTCGGCTGTCTGGCCCGCTGCTCGATCGCATCGATCTGCACATCGAGGTGCCGCCCGTAACGGCTGCTGATTTGATTCTGCCCCCGCCGGGCGAAGGCAGTCGCGAGGTCGCCGCTCGAGTCGCACGCGCCCGCGACATTCAGGCCGCACGTTACGCGGCCCTGGGCTTGAGTACCCAGAGAACGAATGCGCAGGTGAGCGGACCGACGTTGGAGCAAGTCGCGCAAGCTGATTCCGCGGGAATGGCGCTTCTCCGTGATGCTGCAGATTCCATGCGCCTGTCGGCACGCGGCTACCATCGGGTGTTGCGTGTCGCGCGGACGCTCGCTGATCTGGATGCCGCGGAAAAGGTGGGGCGCGTACATCTTGCGGAAGCCCTGTCTTACCGTGCGTTGGCCGACGAGACGCGTAATGCGGCATAATAGAGTGATTACGCTCTTTACGTCGTCTTAACCACGTTCACGCGAACGCCCTGCAGTCAGTTAACCTGGAATAAAATTGCAAGATTAGGGGCGCCAAATGGCCCCGCCCGCGGGCAACCGGCGTTTACAGCCCGGGCCTGCCGGCACTGGATTTTCTGGCCGGATGCATCTTCAAACCGCAACCTACGAGCTGACAAGCTATGCCATAGGCGGCGCGCTACTCGTTGCTGTATGCGCGGTCATCGCATTCGCACTCCTGCGGCGCGCGAGCGCGGCAGCCATGCGCGCACTGGAGGCGCGCATCGAAGAACTATCCGATCACAATTGGGAACTCCGCGAGGCAGAAGAGCGTGCTCGCGGTTTGCTGGAGGCGCAAGGCGACGTCATCGTGCGCCGGAATAGCTCCGGCCGCATCACATACGCGAGTGCCGCTTTCTGTGCCCTGGCGGACAAAACATCAGCGGCTTTGATTGGCAGCACCCAGCAATTGCCTGTCCTCGAGCAAGGTCCCGTTATGGTCCAACCTGACGGCACGCGCGTGCATGATCAAAAGATCGCGTGCGGCAGCGCCGCGCGCTGGATCGCCTGGCGAGAAGTTGCTGTGCGCGGAGATATGGCTACCGAGATTCAGAGCGTCGGGCGCGACGTCACGAGCCGGGTGGAGGCCGAGCGTGTCCTCGGGCTTGCTCGCGATCAGGCAGAAACTGCGAATCGCGCCAAGTCGCGCTTCCTCGCCATGGTCAGTCATGAGATTCGTACGCCGCTCAACGGCATGCTTGGCATGGCCGATTTGCTGCTCGACACGCCCCTTACGCCAGAGCAGCTCACATATACCAAGGCGGCGAAGACTTCGGGTGAGACTCTCTTATCGCTGATCGAAGAGATTCTTGATTTCTCGAAGATCGAAGCCGGCAAACTTGATCTGGAAGCCCGCCCGTTTACGCTGACGACCATGGTTGAAGAAGCGATCGAACTTATGGCCCCACGTGCGCAAACGAAGGAAATCGAGATTGCGTCATTCGTTGATGAACGCTTGGCGACGCAGGTGGTCGGCGACGCGGCACGATTGCGGCAAGTGTTGCTCAATCTTGTCGGCAACGCCATCAAGTTCACCGACAAAGGTGGTGTCACGGTTGTCGTTGAGCCCGGCGACAACGGAAATGAAATTCGGTTTGAAGTACGCGATACCGGGATCGGCGTGAAAAACGAGGATCTTGCGCGTATCTTTCTTGACTTCGAGCAGGCCGACGGATCGTCCACGCGCAAGTTCGCCGGCACCGGGCTTGGGCTCGCCATCTCCAGGCGCATCGTTGAGCGCATGGATGGACGCATCTCGGTAACAAGCGAAGAGAACGTAGGCTCAGCTTTCGTGGTCACCATACCACTGCCGCCAGTGCCGGACGCACAAAACGATATTTTCACTGCGCCAGATCTTGGCAAAGCCGCAGTAATGATTGTCGCAGCCGCGGAAATTGAGACGTCATTGTTGGCCCGGCGGCTTGGGCGTTGGGGTGCCAAGACCTGCACGGCAATTGACGAACGAATCGCAGCAGCGTTGTTGCCGGAACGTCAGTGGGATGCCCTGCTGATCGACTACCCAATGGTGTCTTCGATTATTGCGAGCGGCGGCCTCACCAAACTCGGCATCCCAAAACGTATCGCGCTTATCCGCCCGACCGAGCGCCACGAGCTGCCGGTCCTGAAGGCGGCCGGCTTCACCGGCTATCTCGTCAAGCCGGTACGTGCCGCCTCGCTTGCAGCGCGACTCACTGACGATGATGCATTCGAACATTCGCCGGCTGAAATTGCCGCCGAAACAGCTGGAGCATCTACCTCTGCCAATTTCAAGGGGCTGTCGATCCTTGTCGCCGAGGATAATGAGATCAACGCACTTTTGACGCGTGCATTGCTGACGCGTCTCGGCCACCGCCCAACCATTGCAAGCAACGGGGAAGCCGCCGTTGAATCCTGGCTGGCGGCGCGAGCGGCCGGTGCCTCCTATGATCTGGTCCTGATGGATGTGCAAATGCCAGGCATGGATGGTCTGGAAGCCGCACGCTGCATCCGTGCCGCGGAGGCACAAGCGGGCAGCAAGCGCACCCACATGCTGGCGCTCACCGCCAATGTCCAAGCCGAAGACCATGAGGCGGCGCTCGCTGCCGGACTTGACGGCCTGCTCGTGAAGCCGCTCGATCGCGAGCGCCTGCGCGCGGCTTTGAACGCCACTTCAGCCGGAACGTTCAACCCGCTTGCAGCCTGACGCGGGTTTCCCCACATTGTCATAATTCCGTGGCCGGCCCGTGGTGTAGGGGGGAGACCGGCAATCGTTAAATGATTCGTCCGCTCGGAAACGAGACCAGACGCATGGTTTTCGTGCATTTCACGCCGAAAAGGACCTAAATGCCCACCGCCAGCCGCGCCTCTTTCCAGCATCAGCGCAGCCTGCTCGAGCGGCTTCGACCGGTGCCCGCCGGCCCTTGGGTACCTGGCATTATTTCGTCGCTGCAGGCCTATGGCGGATTGCAGGCCTGGGCAGCCCGCACGCACAGGCCGTCGCAGAGCCTTGGCCGGATCGGATCTCTCGAAGTTCGCCTGGCGCAGACTGCCGCCGAAGTGCGGCAAGCACAAAAACTGCGCTATCGCGTTTTCTACCAAGAAGGAGCGGCGATTCCCAATCCGGGGCGGTTATTCGTCCGTCGGGACATCGATGGTTATGACGTGATCTGCGACCACCTGCTCGTGTTTGATCATGCCGCGCGCGATCGTAGCGCGCTCAATCGCCCAGCCGTCGTCGGTACGTATCGGCTGTTACGCCAGCCGCTCGCTGAAGACTATGGCGGCTTCTACACTGCCGGCGAATTTGATATCGGTGCGGTGATCGCCCGTCACGGAAATCTTCAATTTCTCGAGCTCGGCCGTTCTTGCGTACTCGCACCCTACCGCAACAAACGCACTGTCGAACTTCTCTGGCACGGGATCCACGCGTACATCTTACAGAACAGGTGCGACGTGATGTTTGGATGTGCGAGCCTCGACGGCACCGATCCCAAGGGTCTCGCGCTGTCTCTTTCGTTCTTGCACCATTATGCGTCGGCACCAGACGTATGGCGCGCTCGAGCGTTGCCGGAGCGGTATGTCGAGATGAACCTGATGGCAAAGGAAGCGATCGACCCAAAGGATGCGCTACGTGCGCTACCGCCTCTGATCAAAGGTTACTTGCGGCTCGGAGCGTATATCGGCGACGGCGCAGTGATTGATCATGAATTCGGCACCACCGACGTGTTGATCGTTTTGCCTGTGTCAGCAATCAAGAAGCGCTATTTTGAACATTTCGATCTCAGCCGACGCGCGGCCTGATCACAGCCGTCGCAACGAGACATTCTCGACCAAGTGACTTTCACCTTTCTTCAATATGAGATCGGCTCGCTGTCGGGTCGGCAAAATATTTTCGTGCAGATTGACCAGATTGATGCGTGACCAGATCGTGGATGCGGTTTCAGTCGCTTCCTCATCCGACAAATTCGAGTAGCGGTGGAAATAGGATTTCGGGTCGCGGAACGCCGTGCCCCGCAAAGTTAAGAACCGGTCCACATACCAGGATTTGAGGACGTCTTCATCGGCATCGAGATAGACCGAGAAGTCAAAAAAGTCCGAGACAAACGGAATTGCCTTGCCGTCTTTCGGCAGTCGGCCGGTCTGCAACACATTCAAACCTTCGACAATGAGAATGTCCGGTCTGTCGACCTCTACCGACTGGTTCGGCATGACGTCATAGATCAAATGTGAATAGATCGGTGCCCGCGCAGGACGCCGCCCAGCCTTTACATCGGACAGAAAGCGCAGCAATGCCGGTAGATCGTAACTCTCAGGGAAGCCTTTCTTCTCCATCAGACCTTCGCGTTCCAGAACCGCGTTCGGATAAAGGAATCCGTCTGTGGTGATCAGATCGACCTTGGGCACATTCGGCCAGCGCGCCAACAAGGCTTGCAGCACGCGTGCCGTGGTTGACTTGCCAACCGCGACCGAGCCCGCAACACCGATGATGTAGGGCATCTTCACGTCGGTGGTGCCAAGGAACCGCTCCTGGGCGCGGAACAGTCGTTGCGTCGCGGCTACGTACATCGACAACAAACGTGACAGCGGCAGATAGATCTCCTCGACCTCCGCCATGTCGAGCCGGTCGTGCAGCGACCGCAGACGCGTGACCTCTTCCGAGGTCAGCGTCATCGGCGTATCCTCACGCAACATCGCCCATTCCGCGCGCGAAAAGGTGCGGTAGGGCGAGAGGTTTTCTTCGGTGCGCTGTTCCATCATGCAGTCAGCCGCTAAAGCGAGATCCCGAGAAGTGGGAACCGGTTTTCGGGAAAGATCATGCTCAACTCTTAAATGGACGCGAGGCTTTTTCCTCGTGTCCGGTTTGCGCCGTCCGCTTTTCGAGCGCTGCTTCGACCTCTGCCAACGTGACCCCCCGCGCTTCCAGCAGAACCAGCAGATGATAGAGAAGATCAGCCGTTTCAGCGATAAGCCGCGTGTTGTCTTCCTGCACGGCGGCCAATCCGGTCTCGATCGCCTCCTCGCCCAATTTCTTGGCACAATGAGCGACGCCTTTATCGATCAGCGCGCGGGTGTAGGACTGCGTCGCGCTGGCCTTTGCGCGCTCGTGAACCCGCTTTTCCAGATCGGCCAGGGTAAACTTGCTCATCTACGGCCTCTTTGTGCGGCTCAATAGCACTGTTGCGACTAAGGATCGAGCCGCATCGGCAAACCCGCTTTTGCCATATAGGATTTGGCTTCGCGCACGCTGTGCGTGCCGAAGTGGAAGATGGACGCCGCCAGCACTGCGGTGGCGTGGCCGTCACGGATCCCCTCGACCATGTGCTCGAGGGTGCCCACCCCACCTGAGGCAATGACCGGCACGGTGACCGCATCTGCAATCGCGCGGGTGAGCGGAATATCGTAGCCTGTCTTGGTGCCGTCGCGGTCCATCGACGTGAGAAGTATCTCTCCCGCTCCCAGCGCCGCGACTTCCTTGGCGTAGGCAACGGCATCGAGACCGGTCGAATTGCGGCCGCCATGCGTGAAAATTTCCCAGCGGTCTTTTTCACCCGCCTTGGACACTTTCTTGGCATCGATTGCCACCACGATGCATTGGTCGCCGAATTTCTCGGCCGCCTCTTTCACGAAAGTACGGCGATCAACCGCGGCTGTATTGATTGACACCTTGTCCGCACCGCAGGTGAGCAGTTTGCGAATGTCGTCCACGGTGCGCACCCCGCCGCCAACCGTAAGCGGCATAAAGCAGGCTTGCGCCGTGCGTGTGACCACATCGTAGATCGTTTCGCGGTTTTCATGGCTTGCGGTGATATCAAGGAAACAAAGTTCGTCCGCACCGGCCGCGTCGTACGCTATGGCAGCCTCCACCGGATCACCGGCATCCCGCAAATTGACGAAATTCACTCCCTTGACCACGCGGCCGTCTTTCACATCGAGGCAGGGAATGACGCGGACCTTGAACATTAGACAACTGTCCTAGCGGCGCGGATCAACTTGAGCGCCTCTGCGGCATCCAGCCGCCCGTCGTAGAGCGCGCGACCGGCAATAGCCCCGGCAAGCTTTTTTGCGCGGGGCTCCAGCAATCTCTTGATGTCCTCAATCGAGGCAAGGCCCCCCGAGGCAATCACCGGAATGGAAATAGCGTCTGCAAGAATAATTGTCGTGTCGAGATTGAGCCCTTGCAACATGCCGTCGCGCGCGATGTCCGTATAGATGATTGCTGCCACGCCAACATCTTCGAAACGCCGGGCTATCTCGAGCGCCGACAATTGCGAGTTCTCCGCCCAACCTTCGACTGCGACTTTGCCTTCGCGCGCGTCGAGTCCGACCGCGATGCGACCAGGAT
>DAHUXA010000320.1 GCA_027307405.1 Hyphomicrobiales bacterium
CGCAGTGTCAGCGGCTCTTTCATGATTGCGCGGGGATTGAGCATCGCGTGTTCGCGCAGGGCAATCGGCACCGCCGCGAGCTGCTCGCTCGTTGCGTTAAACACATGCATATAACGCTGCATGGCAAGCGCGGCACCGGCCGCCGGCGCTGTAAGACCATAGGGAGGTGCTTCGCCGTGAGTTCCACCCTCCTCGCGATTGCCTTCGACGTCGCTTGGTCCTCCGAGAAAACCGCGCTCGCGCGTAAAACTGATAGCTGTCACACAAGCGACGACATCGGCTAGACCGGCGCTAACCGCGAGCGCCGCATGCTGCAAAGCATTGGTGACAAAACGGCCGTGCAGCCACGACTGATTGACATAGCGAATTTCAAGCCCGAATGCCTCGGCAACGCGGTCGTAGTCGACGCCAATCGGCGACCCGAGATGAATTGAAAGCCCATCGATGTCGCGCCGCTCAATACCGGCATCCGCGATCGCGTTCTTGAGCGCCGTGGCAGCGAGTCTAAGCTGACTGTCGGGCAATCCGCGTCCAAAGCTGCTGTTGCCGATACCAACTATGGCGGCGTCGACCTTCATCGTTCATCCGTTGGGGCGCAGTACAATCCTGCCAGCAGATTTACCCGTCTCAACAAGTTTGTGCGCTTGCGCCGCTTGTTCGAGTGGAAGCGCCAACGAAATGATCGGTTTGATGGCCCCACGCGCCACCAATGCGAGGCAGTCATCGAGTTGCTTGCGCGTCGTGCTCGTCGCGCTCAGCATGGAGACGTTTTTAAGAAACAGCTGAGCCGGATTGAACGGCACAAACTCACCGGTCAACTGCCCGATCATGATCCAACGCCCGCCGATTCCCATGCTCCGGCGTATTGGCTCAAACAGTTGGCTGCCGACGTTGTCGATTGCAACATCGACCCCGAGGCCCCCGCTCGCCCTTTTCACCGCGTTTGAGAAATCCTCCCCGCGCCCGTGGACGATGACCGCGTGCGCACCGAGCGCACGAATCCGATCTGCCTTTTCAGGGGATGTGGTCTGTGCAATCACGAACGCGCCCGCCAATCGCGCCAGTTGAATGGCGTGCATGCCCAGGCCGCCGCCGGCACCGGTCACGAGCGCCGTTTCTCCCGGTTGCAATTGCCCGATTTCTCGGATCGCATTGAGGATCGTGCCGATTGCGCAGGCAACAATGGCTGCATCCTGCAGTTCAACGCCTTCGGGTACGAGGGCGACATTGTCGTCCTCAATAGCGACGTACTCGGCGTAGCCGCCGACCATACCCCAATCGCCGGTGAACTTGCGCTCGGGGCACATAGTTTCGCGCGCGGTACGGCAATAACGGCAGGCGCCGCAGATATGGTAGCGTTGGGCGGTTGCAACGCGATCGCCCCTTTGGAAGGCGCGCACGTCGCGCCCGACGTCGACGACTGTGCCAGAGATTTCATGACCCAGGATGCACGGCATTTGCACGCCAAATTTCAAAGTACCATTGCGCGTCACGACATCGTGGAAACAAACGCCACACGCATCGACCTTGATGATGACGTCCTTCGGACCCGCTATCGGATCGGCAACGCGCTCCAAGTTCAGAACCTCGGTGCTACCCGGCTGGTGAACGACTACGGCCTTCATTGCACATGGCCTTTTGTGGGTCGAAATTTCAGAAGTGTGACTTCCGGGGTGATATCCTCAAAAACGGCTTCGACGGGCATATTGATGCGGAGCGCGCCTGCCTCGACCTCTACCGGATTAGAAAATAGCCTGATCCCACATTTTAGCCGCACCTGGATCACCGTGTACGGCACCGTCAGGGCTTCGAAATATGGCCGATGGAATACGCACCACGTTTCGACCACACCGGTCGGTTCGACCGCAACCCATTCGAAAGTTTCGGAGCGACAGCGCGCACAAAATCGCGTTGCCGGGAACCGGTGCATACCGCAATCGCCGCACTGTTGTACGCGTACCTCGCCCTGTCTGAGCGCCTGCCAGAAAGGTTTATCCAGACCTTCGATGGAGGGGAGTGGCCTGGTGGTCACGACGGCTCCCCCCCGTAAATAATTGAGGTCACGACTGGAGCGGCCGCCATGTAATGGGCGGAGTGACAATTCTCGACCTGACGCGCGCCGCACGCGCCGCGCACCTGCTGCACGGCCTCAACATTGAGCGCCCATCCCTGCATGTAGGATTCGGACAAATGGCCGCCCGAGGTATTGCTCGGAAAGCGCCCGCCGATCGCGAGATGGCCTTCTGCAACAAAGGGACCGCTCTCACCGACGCCGCAATAGCCAAAGCCCTCC
>DAHUXA010000321.1 GCA_027307405.1 Hyphomicrobiales bacterium
CGTGGTCGCAGCCGTGGGTGTGTCGGTGCCGAGGCTTTGCCCATCGGGTTGCAGGAAGTATTTCGTCCATTTCGTGCGGGCGAGCGGCCACTCGTTCTCGGCCCGCACCACGAATTTTTCGCCTGGATGGCGGATGTTGAGCGCGACGCGCGGCTGCTTGCTCCAGCCGGTGTCCTCGCCCTTGAGGAAATGACCGAAGAAGCGTTTCTGCAAGGCTTCGCCGTAATTGCTGTAGAAATGCGTGAAGTGCGTATCGCCGTGCACCTCCAGCCATTTCTGTTTGGAGCCTGCGCGCAGCCAGCCTTCGAAAGTCCCGCGCGTGTGCAGGCCCGCGCCGCCCCAATTGGCCGGCGGAGAGTAACGGCGCTTCGATCTTTTCGAAATTCGCAGTGCGCGCGGTGTAATAATCGTCGAGAAGCCGGCGGCGCTTCGCCTCGCCGGGTGTGTCCGCGCAATTTTCGGCGAGGTCGTCTTTGGACAACGTGGACGGTCCGGCGACCAGGTCACCTGTCACCACGCTCCTGGCGCCGCGCGTGCCGACACCATGCTGCACGCTCGCCACCTGTCGTGGGTGCCAGCTGTTAAGAAAGTCGCTGAGGATGCCGCCATGTCGGCACAGTTCACGGAAGTAGTCGGATGAGCCTTCCCAGATGCACATTGCCGCAAGATGCGGCGGCCTTAGCGCGCCAACGTTCCATTGGTTCATCGCATAATAGGAAATTCCGTTGATGCCGACCTTGCCGGTGCTCCACATTTGCGTGCCAGCCCATTCGACGCACAAATATAGATCGTGAGCTTCTCGCTCCGACCAAACATCAAGATATCCCGGTGAGCGCCCCGCTCCGCGTGAGTCGATACGCACGCACACATAGCCGTCCGGCACCCATTTTTCTGGGTCGACGAGCTCCCAGTTCTGATACTTATTGCTCGACCCCTGCAGCACTTCGGGTGCAGCCTTGATCAGCCGGGCCCAATTGCCTTTGTACCCTTCCTGGAATGCGAGCCCCTTTGCGTAGGGGCCGTAGCTCAATATGACGGGAAATCGGCCTTCGCTGGCGGGCCGAAAAATATCGGCGCGCAGGACGACGCCGTCGTCCATCGCAATGGGCACGTCCCAATCGATATGCATTCCGTCCCGCTCTTCGGTTCGCTGCATACTCGCATAAACTCCGAAGTGCCTTTTTTGCGAGAGGCGATTTATTGCGGACGATGCCGCCTCACCGCGTCAGGATTGGTGGAATCGACACCCATGTAGATTCCGCGTTCCCATTTTCGTTTTAAGGGATCGGACACTTTCAGCGTCATCTTGCCAATGCTCTGAATTTCGATCTCGACACTTTCGCCATCTTGGAGCGCACCAAGCCCTTCGTGATTGGTGCCGCAAGCAATGATGTCCCCCGAATTCATGGTCATTACCGTCGTGGCGAACTCCACCAGTTCCGGGACGCGGTGCTCCATATCATCGGTATTATAGTTGTGGCGGAGCTGCCCGTCGTTCCAGAACCGCACGATCAAATTGTTGGGGTCGCTCACCTCATCGGCCGTGGCAATGCAGGGGCCAATGGGCGCAAAGGTATCGAATGATTTTCCGAGCCAGCTCGTGTGAGGCGTCGCCGGCCAGGTGCGGCGGCCCTGCTCGCGCGCCGAGACGTCGATCATCGCAGTGTAGCCGAACACAGCTTTCTTCCAGTCTTTGGCCTTCACCATCTTGGCTGGACCTTTGATCACCAGGGCCAGTTCTGCTTCATGCATGAATATCCACGGCACGGTGTAATCCGGCAGAACAATGGTATCCCCCGGCCCGATCACAGCATCCGGGTTCTTCATGAACATATTGAGAGGGCGCGGTTCGCGCTGCGCGTGCTCCCAGTAGTTCGCAATGCAAGCCAGGATTTTGCCCGGGCGCGGCAGCGGCGGACGCAGGCGCACTTGATCGAGCGAAATGGCTGTGCTGTCATTAGCGAGTGTCTCCAGTGCAGGGCGCAATTTTTCGAAATCGTCGATGATGCCCTGCATCACCAATTGAGGTGAGTAGTTCCTCCGCACGGCAGCGGAAATGTCGACGACACCGCTGTCATTAAGCAACCCGGGCCGGATCTCGCTGTTAGACGACGTTTGGAAAAGCACCAGTTTCACGCGCCTCTCCATGCTTGCTTGCGATGTCGCGTCTCTATCAGAAGATTACCTCTGTCCGGAATTTATTTATCTTGGTCATCAACGGCGCACGCATCACATGCGTTGCCAAGTCACAAGGCATATGCGAAGAAATTGATGAG
>DAHUXA010000322.1 GCA_027307405.1 Hyphomicrobiales bacterium
CGCGCCAGCAGTTGCTTCACGCGCGATGGGAACTGACGCTTGACAGCTTTCCTGCGTACGGCATGGCCTCTGTGGTGCCGTTTGGCACACCGGTAAGCATCCCGCCGTTCGCAATCCGACTGCCACACGCGCCGCTGGTTTCGGTCGAAAAGATCGAATACCTCGACATGGCGGGCGCGTGGCAGACCATCACGTTCCCTCACCCGGATTACGTGGTCAATCCGAATCTGTCGCAGCCGATCATCACCCCGGCATTCGGCAAAATCTGGCCGATCCCGCTGCCGCAAGTTGGCTCGGTCAAGGTCACGTACACCGCTGGCTATGCCTCGCCGATCACGACTGGCGGCACGCTGGCAACGAACCAATTTCGCGTCACCGGGCCCGTTTCGTGGGCTGTTGGCGATCGCGTCCAGTTCTACAACTCGGGCGGCGTTCTGCCCGCACCGCTCGACGCTGAATCGGCTTACCTGATCGCCAGCGCGAGCAATGGCATCTACACGATCACGGACGAAAGCGCGAATCCGGTCACGTTCTCGCAGATGGGCACCGGGCGGACCTTTATCGGCGTTGTGCCCGAGGGTATCCGGTCGTGGATGCTGCTGCGGGTCGGTGCTTTGATGGAAAACAGGGAGGAAGTGGCGGTAGGGGCGCGGATCGTCGTGCTTGAGTTGCCGTTTGTCGACGGTCTCCTTGACCCATTTTTGCCCGGATATTGCTGATGCGCGCCGGAGACCTCCGTCACCGCGTCACCTTCCAGTCGCGCAGCATGAGCGCTGACAGTTTCGGTGCGCAGTCCGAGAGTTGGTCGGACGTGGCGACCGTGTTTGCCGACATTTCGCCGCTCTCGGGCCGCGAACTCCTGGCCGCGCAACAAGTGCAGTCCGAAATCAGCCACACGGTCACGATTCGCTACCAAACGCAGTTTGCCGGCCCAAAAGCAGTCGCCGCGATGCGCATCAAGTACGGCGAGCGGATCTTCAATATCCATTCGTCCATCGACCCTGACGAGCGGCACAAGTCGTTGCAGCTTTCTTGCGCCGAAGGGTTGAACAATGGCTAGTTTCAGCATGGAAGTCACCGGGCTACGCGAGTTGCGGGAGGCGCTCAAGCAACTGCCGGTCAATATTGGCCGCAACGTGCTGCGCGGCGCGGTTTATGCGGGCGCCAAGGTCGTCGTCAATGCGGTGGGGGAGCGCGCCCCTGTCTTCACGGGCACCGACCCGCGCGTCCAAGTCGGATTGCTCAAGAGCGCCGTCTACATGAAGCACGATCAAGACCTGTCGACCGATGTGCAGCAGGTGTTTTTCGTCAGTATCCGGCGCGGCAGGAAAGAGCGCGCCAAGAACCGCGATGCGTACTACTGGACTTGGGTCGAGTTCGGCCACCACATCATCCCCCGCGTACCGAAAGGCGGCGGTAGTTTGTACGCGCGCCGCGCTGCGGTCGCATCCGGCTCACTCGTTGCGGGCGCTTCCTACGTCCTGCCTCATCCGTTTTTCCGCCCGGCCTTCGAGTCGAGCAAGACCGCATCGTCCAACGCGATCCGCGACTACATGGCAAAGCGCATCCCGATTGAAGTAGCAAAGCTGGGGCCGCGATGAGCACGATTCAGGAGCAACTGGTCGCCTACCTGACGCCGACCGTCGCGCTTCACCCGATGGTTGCGCCGCAGGGCGCGCCTCTGCCATATGCAACGTACCAGTGCGTAGCGAGCGCGGTCAACAACGTTTTGTCCGGCCCCCCATCCATCGACAACACCCGGATTCAGGTCGATGCGTGGGCGGGAACATACCCGGCAGCGCAGGCACTCGCAAAGGCCATCGTCGATGCGATGCAGGCGTGGCCAGTGCAGAACATCCTGTTGAATAAATACGACCTCTACGCGCAAGAAGTGCAGACCTACCGCGTCCTTCTTGAATTCTCGATCTGGCAGTAAATAACCGGGCCTTGCGCCTATTTCGATGTGCCCAAACGCCCGCCTATGCGGGTTTTTTCATTTAAGGAATGAACCATGACCTCGACCGCCATTTCCGCGCAGGGCACGATTTTTGAAATCGGCACTGGCACCGGCAGCGCAAAAACCATTTCCGGCGTTGCGCTCGGCAACCCGACGATTATCACCGCGACCGGGCACGGCCTGAATGTCGGCGATGTCGTGACCATCGCAGCCGTCACCGGCACGACCACCGTCAACGGCCAGTGGTCGCTGATCTACAAGACCGCCAACACGTTCGCTAT
>DAHUXA010000323.1 GCA_027307405.1 Hyphomicrobiales bacterium
GCTCATCATTATTCTTTGGTCTGCCATTATACTTTGAGCTGCGGCTATAATTTATCTTGTCATAAAGCTCGGCGCAGTGATCGTTGCTTAAACCGACAGTTGGCGGCGCAACTCGGCCGCCTGCTGCCACGGCCGAGATATGTTTCGGTCGTTTGCCGCTCGGCTTTGTCCGCTTTGGTCCAATAGCGGACAGCAACGGTTGCATTGTCCGCTAAGTGCATAAGCGGACATTAATGAGAGCAGAGTGAAGCAACGATTAGGCCGGAAGCGGCTGCTTTGCACGAACGAGGAACCCCCCAAGCAGTGTCCCGGCCGTCGCCACGATCGAACAAGTCCATGCAATCTTTTCGTGAGCGGTTGGCCCGAATGCTCTCGCGCCATCGATGACGGCAGGATCGGTCGCAATTAGGTCGCCAGCAAGCCACCCGAGCACGGCCGCGCCGGCCCAGATGACGAGCGGGAAGTAACTGACAATCGCCATGAAGACGGTGGCGCCAGCGACGATAACAGGAATGCTGAAGCCCAGCCCAAAGATTAGCAACGCAAAGTTGCCTTTCGCGGCCGCCGCCACGGCGATCACATTGTCGAGGCTCATGACAATATCAGCGACGGCAATGACAGTTACGGCCCTAAGCACACTTTCGGCCGGCGTCTTGTCGGTCCCCTTGTTAGGCGCAAGCGATTTCGGCTCGTTGGGCGCCAGCAATTTCAGCGAGATCCAGAATAGCGCAGCGCCACCCGCAATTTTGAGGTAGGGCACGTACATCAGCGTAACGACGACGCTTGTGAAGGCGACACGCAGCAAGAGTGCGACACAGGTGCCGAACACTACACCGGCCACCCGTTGCTTCGGCACCAAGCCGCGACAGGCGAGCGCAATGACGATCGCATTGTCACCCGACAGCAGAACGTTGATCCAGATAATCTCAATAACCGACACCCAGAACTGCGGCTGCATGCTTGCGCCGAGATTGACGCTCAGACCGCTCAAAATGTCGATCATGCGCAACCCCTACGATGCCCGCTGTTCAGGATCAGGCAGATTTCGACCGCTCGGGCAGTCCATGCGCCGCACGCCATGCCGGATCACACATATCTTGCCAGGCAAGGTAAACAACGCTGGCCAAGCCAGTGGCCCCGATAGCGAACAGCAACCACCCAAGAGCTTCCAATTGTGCCGCGCCGAGAGTCTCTAGAATTCTGAGATAGGCCGGCGCCCAAAACGCTACGAACGCCCCAAAGGCAGCAAGAGCCGATATGATCGAAATGGGAATTTGCAAATTCCCGGTTGAACGACGGACGTTCCCTAGAGATATGATCGCTCTCATCGGTGTCCTCCTTGTAGTAGCCAATTCAAATCCGATACGTCATCGATTCGGCACTACGCGAATTCGCGGAATCAATGATTTCGGATTTGTATGAGATAGCTTGGCTGCAAGCACTGCAGCAATTCGGGACCGATACTGAGGGGAAATACCCCTGGGTATTGCCACCTAGGTGAACACACCCAAGTCATGCCCGCTTTACGTCCGAATGCGGACATTTGCAGTGCCACTCGGCACGATGGAAACGATAGGGCGCGTTACTATTGCGCTGGCCGGTTTTAACGCACCACGGCCAGCGGGCAGCCATTGATGATCACGCGTTGGTGTTCGACAGCCAGGAATAGCCCAGGGAGTTTTGCAGTCTCTCGTGTAGACCCACAGGAGAAGCACCATGAAGAAGTTTCTAACCAAGCGTTATCGCCCTGAACGTCATTACATGCGTGGACGTGGCCCAATGTGGCTCGAGAGGCACGGCGGTGGAATTGATGGGGTTGCTCTCGTCATGGACGACCCCCGCGGCGACAGCCATCTACTCAACTTCTATTCCCAGCTTGCGCGGTGCTGGCGCGATTAGACGGGTCCGCCAAGCACGGCAGAAGTAACATGAAGAAATTTCTAGCGACGAGGATGACGATGACAAGATTTCACGTCGTGGCAATTGCCGCTGGGTTATTGCTTGCGGTTTCGGGACCGAGCCTTGCCGCCAAACGGACACTTCAAAAGTCGGACACGAAGAGTGCCGTGAAATCGCAGTCTCGCGCAGCCAAGTTCCCGTATCCGTATAGCCGCGACGACCCGTATGCCCCCGGGGTAAACTGGCCCGGTAAATGGTAGCTCTGGTGCAGCGTAGCAAACGCGGGCGCGGTCGAATTGCCCACTAAGTGCCAAAAGATGGGGTAATCGGCCGG
>DAHUXA010000324.1 GCA_027307405.1 Hyphomicrobiales bacterium
AGAAGGCGTCGCTTGACTATCTCGACCGCAATGCACGTTCGACGCAGCCCTTCTTCATGAGCATCAATTTCATGAAGGTGCATCAGCCGAACATGCCCGCTCCAGAATTTCAGCTTAAATCGCTGTCGAAGAGCAAATATGCCGACTCGGTGGTGGAGAACGACACCAGAATCGGCCGAATTCTGGATAAGGTTCGTGCGCTCGGCCTCGACAAGAACACGTATGTGTTTTGGACGACAGACAATGGCGCCTGGCAGGACGTCTACCCTGATGCAGGCTACACGCCGTTCCGTGGCACCAAAGGCACGGTGCGCGAGGGTGGCAACCGTGTTCCGTCACTTGCCTGGGGCCCGAGGATCAAGGCCGGGTCTAAGAATTCCGACATCGTTGGTGGACTGGATTATATGGCCACTTTTGCAGCCTTGGCTGGTGTGAAGCTGCCGACAAACGACCGTGCCAATCAGCCGATCATCTTCGACAGCTACGACCTGTCACCCGTCCTTTTCGGCACCGGCAAATCTGCACGCAAGAACTGGTTCTATTTCACCGAGAACGAGCTGACCCCCGGTGCAGCGCGTGTCGGCAACTATAAGGCCGTGTTCAATCTGCGCGGCGATGATGGTGTGAAGACCGGCGGTCTTGCCGTTGACTCGAACCTCGGATGGAAAGGCGCAGAGTCTTACGTCGCCACCGTTCCTCAGGTATTCGACCTGTGGCAGGACCCGCAGGAACGTTACGACATCTTTATGAACAACTATACGGAACGTACCTGGGTCATGATCACAATTAGCGACTCGATCAAAGAGCTGATGAAAACTTACCTCCAGTATCCGCCGCGTAAGCTGCAGAGTGAATCCTACTCTGGCCCAATCACCCTGACGAACTATCAGAGGTTCGAATGGGTCAGAGAGCAACTCAAGAAGGAAGGCGTCAACATCGCACTGCCGACGGGTAACTGATCGTCCTCAGCGGCCCCGGAGCGAACCTCCGGGGCCGTTTTCGTGTCATCACCCTTGGATTGGAGATTGCCAATGCGCACGTTCTTTTACGCTCATAGACGCGCGGTGCTCGCGGCACTCCTTACGTCGGCCGCCGGTGCAATTACCCTCTCCAGATTTCCTGCGCTGGCGCAAGGCGACCCGCTTCCGTCCTGGAATGACGGCAAGGCAAAACAGTCGATCCTCGACTTCGTCGCCGCCGTGACACGCGAGGGGTCACCCGATTTCGTGCCCGCCCCGCAGCGCGTCGCGACCTTCGACAACGATGGCACCCTGTGGGTCGAGCAGCCGATGTACACCCAGCTTGCCTTCGCGCTCGATCGCGTGAAGGCCATGGCGCCCCTGCATCCGGAATGGAAGGACAATCAGCCCTTCAAGGCGGTGCTGGAGGGCGACATGAAGACGCTGGCCGAATCCGGCGAGCGCGGCCTGGCGGAATTGGTCATGATCAGTCACTCGGGAATGACCACCGCAGAATTCGAGCGCATCGTGAAGGACTGGATTTCGACTGCGCGCCATCCGCGGTTCAAACGGCCTTACACCGAACTCGTCTACCAGCCGATGCTCGAAGTGCTGGCTTATCTGCGCGCCAACGGATTCAAGACCTTCATCGTATCGGGTGGCGGTGTCGAGTTCATGCGACCGTGGAGCGAGCAGATTTACGGCGTACCACCTGAACAAGTGGTGGGATCAAGCATCAAGACGCGCTTTCAGATGCGGCAAGGCATTCCTGAGCTGTTCCGTCTTCCCGAGGTCAACTTCGTGGATGATGGAGCCGGCAAGCCGGTCGGCATCAATGAGCACATCGGCCGGCGCCCGATCGCCGCTTTTGGCAATTCGGATGGCGATCTTCAGATGCTGCAATGGGCGACCAAAACTGGCGGCCGTCGCTTCGGCCTGATCGTGCATCACACGGATGGCGAGCGCGAATACGCCTATGACCGGGAATCCCACGTTGGCCGCCTGGACAAGGCGCTGGATGCCGCAGCGCTGAACGATTGGACCGTGGTCAGCATGAAGGATGACTGGAAGCGCATTTTCGCATTTAATTAGAGGGTCCAGGGCTCCTTTAAAGGACCGTTCGCTTGGCACGCCCCCGGTTTCGCCGGCCTCGTCGAGAACCGCACAATCGGCCGGTGCCTGACGGCGCCGATCCGACGGCGCGCCCAGTGACGCAAGGATCGCGCTCCAGAAGGGCGATTTT
>DAHUXA010000325.1 GCA_027307405.1 Hyphomicrobiales bacterium
CCAGAGTTGCGATAGTCGCGATTTCGGTCAGATCTTCGCGCTCCTCATCGCCGAGGTGAGTGCCCGCCCGCACCGGGATCTCTTGCACTTCTCGTCGGCGCCTCGCCGAGATCCTGAAAGTGGATGGCGCAATTTCACATTCCGCCTTCACCCAGCGAGCCACTTGCTCGGGATCGATATCGACTGGGTAGGTTTTCATTTAGGTTCTCCGATACCACTCGTGCCTGTCTGCTGGGCTCGAGACGGGTAACAAAAAAACCGAGAGACCCGCGCCGCCCGGCCGTCGGACCGGAGTCTCCTCCGGTGTGTTCGGACAGGAAGGCTGCGGGCCCCGCCGCCATGCTTCAACGGTAGACTAGTTTATCGCGTAGATAGATCCGCGCCCGTAGACGTTTCACTATCGTGCTTCGCTAATCTTGCCTCTGCACGACGGTAAAAATAACTAACCGCAGCCGCCGGCTGCGCGTTTTGATTTCGATCAAAAGAGATCACTAGCACTACTTTGGCAGATTTATTCACGCTGCGGTTTGTCGCAAATCCATTTTCGGCAATGCGGACAGCGCGGCGGTGGTGGTCGAGCGATGAGTTCGAGGATCGCGTGGCGTACGGCTGGTAACGTCGGCTGAGGTGGCGGCCCGCAGATTCTTTTTTTTCCGTCCTGCTGCTGCGAGGCGACGATGTTGGAGAAAAGCGTAAGCGATCGTCGTCATCAACGCATGACGATGAAGGCCCTGCCAGGATCTTCCCTCAAAATGATCGAGACCAAGTTCTTCTTTCAGCTGCTGGTGAGCCTGTTCGCAAACCCATCGCGCCTTGATGGTAGCTGCCAAGGTGCGTAGGTCAGTCTCCGCTGGTAGGTTGGCGAGATAGAATTTCTTCTCTCCTGACGTCCTGTGTTCGCCGATGAGCCAAGTCTCGTCCCCGGGCAGATGCTGCTGACCCTTGTCCCTGATCCGCTGCGGAGGTCCGTCAGCCACCCGCACACGGACGGCGGTGAACCGAGCCTTGAGTTTTCCCTTCGTGCCGATGCGCCAACTGATGTTCTGCCATGTTGCATCGGCCAACATGTCTTCGGCCGCCACTGATAGAATGTCAGGAATATACCGCTTCCGCGGACGGCCGCGCTTGGCTACCGGCCAGATCATCTGCACATCGGCAGGGTACACCTTGAGATGACGCGGAATGCCAACCGCCCAGGTCAGTTTACGAACCGTAAGTCCCTGGCGGAACGGCGCACTCAGCCCATACCCGGCATCCGCCAACACGCAACCGAAGCGCACACCAGCCGCGATAACACGATCGATCTCCGCCAGCGCCATCTCCGGCTTCGTGCGTGCCGTTCGATATTTGGCCGGAACGCCCGCTCGCTTTAACCGAGCCCGATCGCTCGTCCAACTCTCGGGAAGAAACAATCGCAACGCCAGCATGACCGGCACTTCGCCTCGCGCAAGCGTCAGAGATACCAGAGTCTGGCAGTTGGCGGTCTTGCCTAGTGCTGAAGCATATTGTGCAGCCACCCCTACCGAATGCGTGCCCTTCTTCGGTATCGCGGTATCATCGATCACCAGCACGGCATCGTTGCCGCCAACGAGTCTATCCGCTTGAACCAGCAGTTCGGTCTCCACGGGACTCGCATCCCAGACCCCAGCGGCGACGAAGTGGTGCAATTGATCATAGTCGCCAACCGCAAGCCGCTCCGCGATCGGCTGAATGCTCTTGCGATCACCAGGGCCGATCAGCCCGGACACGTAGAGTGGGCACATTTGACGCCGCGCTTTATGACCCAAGCGATCCAGAAACGGCTTGAGCCAGCGTCCAAGCTCGTGTCTCCAATCCAGTGTTCTGTCACCCATGGTCGGCCCTCCAAAAGCCGACCACCCATGAGTCACAGAAAAACTGATTTGGGAATCCCCGACCGCCTATCCCTGGTCAGAATCTGCCAAAGTAGTGCTAGGGCGTGTACTCATAAACGCTTGATGTCTGCTTTCGGGGGTAAAGCGACATTGCAAATTTTCCCCGCCATGTCCGCCTATGACCGATACTGCGCGGGAAAAGGTGTTTGCGGCAATCGTCCACTTTGTCCGGCGCCGTGAAGAGAGCGGACCGGCATCGGCCCCTGCAAACCGAAATCCGTAAACAGCACAATCATTTGTTGTTAGGAGG
>DAHUXA010000326.1 GCA_027307405.1 Hyphomicrobiales bacterium
TAACTACTACGAGCTCATTTCCGACGTCATTGGCGTGTTCAAAATACAAGCCGGCGCTGTAGCTCCCTGGGGTGGCGAGCAACTGCGCATGCTTGATCATTTTCAGATGGGTCCAAATCTCGTGCGCGGCTTTGCGCCCGCCGGCATTGGGCCCCGTGACTTGACTATTGGGACGACGAATGACGCGCTCGGCGGCAGCCTATTTTGGGGTGCGAGCTTTGAGGCGCAAACGCCGTTGTACTTCCTGCCAAAGGACGTCGGGATCAAAGTGGCGGCTTTCGCTGATGCGGGCAATCTGTGGAACTATCAGGGGCCGACCAGCTGGAGTGTGACGGGCGAGACGCTACAGGTTGGTCTCGACAGCGCGTCCTTTATTCGCTCGTCGGTTGGTGTCGGCCTGCTTTGGGATTCGCCACTTGGGCCGCTGCGCTTCGATCTGGCCTATCCGCTTACAAAATACTGTACGACACCGGCGGGTGGTGTGCCGGTGTGTGACCACACACAGTATTTCCGTTTCAGCGGCGGCACCAAGTTCTAGTCTTGGCAGCGGCAGCTGGCGGTACGACGGGTCGGACCCCAGTGGGATGAGCGAGGCGCTATTCTTACGACATTCGCGGGGTCTCACGCTTGATGAGATCGCCGCATTGACCGGCGCGAAATTCGCGTCGCAGCCGTCGCATTCGCGCCGCATAGTCAATGTCGCGCCGCTCGATCGTGCGGCGCCTTGCGATCTCACTTTCTTCGACAGCAAGAAATTCGGCGCAGCGGCAGGTACGACCCATGCAGGGGCGTGCCTGACCACAGCGGCACTCGCACAGGAGTTGCCGGCGCGAGTGGCAGTTTTGACCGTCAAAGACCCTTATCGCGCCTTCGTCGTCGCGGCGCGCGAATTATTTCCTCAAGCCCTAAGGCCGTCCTCGTTAGCTGAACCGGGCGACTTTGCGAATGCCCACGTTGACAAAAGCGCACGATTGGAAGACGGCGTGACGATTGAACCAGGCGCTGTTGTTGGCGCGCGTGTCGAAGTCGGCAGTGGCAGTGCAATTGGAGCTAATGCCGTGATCGGCGCCGAGGTGCGAATAGGGCGCGACTGCTCGATCGGCGCAGGCACGACCGTCACCAATACCTTGATCGGTGACAGAGTTATCGTTCACCCCGGCTGCAAGATCGGTCAGGATGGCTTCGGATTCGTGATGGGAGCAAGCGGGCACGTCAAGATCCCGCAAGTTGGACGCGTTATCATTCAAGACCATGTCGAGATAGGGGCTGGCACCACGATCGATCGTGGTGCGATCCGCGATACCGTCATCGGAGAAGGCACGAAGATCGACAACTTGGTCCAGGTAGGCCACAATGTCAGCATTGGCCGGCATTGCATAGTGGTTGCACAGAGTGGAATTTCAGGCAGCTCGACTCTTGAGGACTTTGTTGTGCTGGGCGCGCGTGTTGGGTTGAATAACAATGTTACGATCGGCGAAGGGGCGCAGATCGCGGCAATCAGCGTCGTCCATGGCGATGTGCCGCCAGGTGCACGCTGGGGCGGCACACCGGCCAAGCCGGTGAAGCAATGGTTCCGGGAGATGATGATTCTCGAACGGCTCGCGCGGCAGAAGGGTGATGCCGACGCGGCGGCCGACGAATGAGACGGTTGTCATGAACAAAATCGTGACGCTTGAAGCGGCAGACATTGCGGTCGTCATGAAAATGCTGCCGCACCGCTATCCGTTTCTGATGGTTGACCGCGTAATCGACATTCGGGGCGACGAGCATGGTATTGGCATCAAGAACGTGACCATCAACGAGCCGCATTTTCAGGGCCACTTTCCCGGGAATCCGGTCTTTCCGGGCGTGCTGATGATCGAAGGAATGGCGCAGACGGCCGGGGTGCTCTGCATTGCGGCCACCGGCACGAAGCCGATGTCAGTATTTTTTCTCACCATCAACAAGGCGAAATTTCGCAAACCTGTGCGGCCGGGTGACACCATCGAGTACCACATGAACCGGATTACGCGGCGCAAGTCCATGTGGTGGTACCGTGGCGAGGCAAAAGTAGCGGGCCAGACCGTTGCGGAAGCTGAAGTCGGCGCCATGCTTTCCGACGCATGAGTGCGCGCATGATTGACCCTTCGGCTCGGATCGAAGCCGGGGCTACAAT
>DAHUXA010000327.1 GCA_027307405.1 Hyphomicrobiales bacterium
TCACGTATCTCTCCAGTGATCATCGATTAAAACTAAAGCACGTGCGGCGAATTGCCGGCTTTGCGCTAGATCAATGCAGGAACTTGCCGGTGTAAATAATTGCATTTCATTTTTGAATTCATCTTTGAACCCATCTTCTACAGTTCGCGGGTGGGTGCGTGACGTAAGCCATTGATATTGCTGAGGCTGACGGGTCATCGGCGCGAAAATGTAGTGCCACGTCTCTGCCTGATTTTAGTTGAAGTTTTCGGCCGAATCGCGTTTCTGTGTGCGCACCAGCACGCGGGGCGTCATGTACTTTCGCCGCAAGACCTCAGCCGGGCGCGCCTATTTGCAGATCGTGGAGAGCCGCCGCGACGGTGATCAAGTGCGTCAGCAGGTGATCGCGACGCTGGGGCGTTTCGAGGGCCTGCAGGCGAGCGGCCAACTGGAGCGGCTGTTGCGCTCGGGCGCGCGCTTTGCGGCCAAGGCCATGATGCTGAGCGCGGCGAGCGATGATGCCGCGATTAAGATAGCGGTACGGCGCATTGGACCGGGGCTGGTATTCGAGCGATTGTGGGAAGAGACCGGCTGCCGCGCCGTGATCGCCGACCTCGCCGGGGCGCGCGGACACAAATTTGCGCTGGAGCGGGCTGTGTTCCTCACCGTACTGCACCGGCTGTTCATGAGCGGCTCCGACCGCGCCGCGGATCGCGGCGTGAGGATTACGCCATTACCGGCATCGAGGAACTTGATCTGCATCATCTCTATCGGGCCATGGCGTGGCTGGGCGAGGAGCTGCCGGAGAAGGAGCAAGACGGCCGCACGCCGTTTTCGCCACGCTGCCTGAAGGACATGGTGGAGGAGCGGCTGTTTGCGCATCGGCGCGACCTGTTCACGCGGCTCGATCTGGTGTTCATGGATACGACCAGCCTCTACTTCGAGGGTGCTGGCGGGCAGTCGCTGGGCCAGCACGGCTACAGCAAGGACCGTCGCCCTGACCTGCGGCAGATGATTCTCGCCGTGCTGCTGGACGGCGACGGACGTCCGGTGTGCTCGGAGATGTGGCCGGGCAATACCGCCGACGTGACGACGCTGATCCCGGTGATCGACCGGCTAGGCCGGCGCTTCGATATTGCGCGGGTGTGCGTCGTGGCCGACCGCGGCATGATCAGTGCCGAGACCATGGCTGAGCTGGAGGCGCGGCGGCTTCTGTACATCTTGGGCGTACGCGAACGCACCGACAAGCTGGTGCGTGATCTGGTGCTCGAGGATCGCGCGCCGTTCGTGCCGCTGACGATGAAGAAACGCGGCAAGGAGGCCGACTACGAGGCCAAGACGGTCATGCTGGCCGGACGCCGTTACATTGTCTGCCGCAACCATCAAAAGGCACAGAAGGATGCCGCCGATCGAGCTTCGATCGTGGCCGCGCTGGAGCGCCAACTCGCCAAGGGCGACAAAGCGTTGGTCGGCAATACCGGCTATCGCCGCTATCTGAAGACGATCAGCGACGATCACTTCGCGATCGATCCCGACAAGATCAAGGAAGACGAAAAATTCGACGGGATCTTCGTGCTGCGCACCAACACCGATCTCAATCCGCTCGAAACCATGCTCTGCTACAAGCATCTGTCGACGGTGGAGCAGACCTTCCGCACCGCCAAGCACCTCTTGGCCACTCGACCGATCTTCCACAAACTCGATGAGACCATCCGCGGCCACGTGTTCTGCAGCTTTCTCGCACTGGTGCTGAAGAAAGCGCTGGAGGATCGCATCGCGGCGTTCGGCCGCTCTGGTTCCTGGCCGCAGATCATCGCCGACTTGGATTCGCTGACCGAGACCGAGATCGAGCAGGACGGCAAGCACTTCGTCGTTCGCTCCGCACCACGTGCCGCCGCCAGCCTCGCCCTGCGGGCCGCCGGCGTCGCGTTGCCACCGACCGTGCGCGAAGCCGCCAGCTGACCGCCGATACCACCCGTTACCAAAATGTAGTGCCAAGCCGCCGCCGCGGTGCTGATTACGATTGCCTATCAATCACTTGGTAAACCGCACTGTTAAAGATGAGTCTGACTGCCGTACCGGCCGATCCGCGTTTTCCGGCGGAATACCAATCCGCCTACGAAGACCATTCGGCGTCGGTCAGATCACTATGGCCTTGGCCGCAAAGCGC
>DAHUXA010000328.1 GCA_027307405.1 Hyphomicrobiales bacterium
GGTACCGTCGTTTTGTCAGAGGGCCCCGCCGCGCAAGCCATCATCGCGAGTGCGGCTGTACCGGTCGTATTCCCGCCTGTGCAGTTCGAGGGTGTTTATCTCGTCGACGGCGCGGTCTCGAGCAACACCGCGGTCAAGGTGGCGGTCGACCAAGGAGCTCGGCGTCTCATCGTGTTGCCCACAGGTTACGCCTGTGCGCTTTCGAAGCCGCCAGCAGGCGCGGTTGCAAGCGCTCTGCATGCGCTCACATTACTAGTTGCGCGGCAGCTTTTGAGTGAGTTGAAGGAGCTTGACGGCAGTGGCATTGAATATTTCGTGCTACCGCCGCTGTGTCCACTTACCGGATCGCCATACGACTTTTCACAATCCGGCGCGCTGATCGACCGCGCCATCAAGAGCACGGACGCATGGATCGCCGATGGCGGCCTCGAGAAGCCAAATGTCCACGCGCAGTTGAGCATCCACAAGCATGGCAACCAAAAATCCGTTCGGCCCTAACTGAAGAGAGCGGGCCAGGATGTCCGCTTTTGGCACCATCGCTAAAGGTCATGCAATGTCTGCTTCGCAAGTTCCAAGTCGTGTCGAGGGATATGCCATAGTCTCCGAGGACGGCATGCTTGCGAATTCAGCAGGTGTGATGCCGGACGCCCTCAAATTCAAAGCTGATCAAGCGTTCTTCGAACGAGGTCTTGATGGCGTCGATGTTGTTGTGCATGGGCGTCATTCGCATGAGCAGCAACGACATTCGGATCTGCGGCGGCGATTGATGTTGACTCATAGAATCTCGGCAATCGCCCCAGATCCCTCTAACAAAAGGGCTCTTTTCTGGAACCCGGCTGGCGCCAATTTGGAACAAGCCATGGCGGTGCTGGGAGTGCCGGAAGGCAGCATTGGTGTAATCGGCGGAACGGAAGTGTTTGGATTTTTTCTGGATCGGTATGATGTTTTCTATCTGTCACGTGCACCGGCTGTGCGCCTGCCAGGTGGAAGACCAGTATTTCCAGAAGTGCCAGGACGAACTCCAGAAGAAGTGCTAGCGCGCCACGGGCTTGAACCCCGTCAGAAGCGGATTCTTGACGTCGAAAGAGCCGTCGCGGTTGTTGAATGGCATCGTTCCGCAAAAACCAAATAGAATAGATTGTCGCGTAATGTCCGCTATTGGCACAAAGCGGACATCGCGCCTCTGCGTAGCGCCCCTTTTCTAGGGCAGGTTTTAGCCGGTACGATGCGTTGTCCTGAGCCTTGGGGGGTGCATGAGACGGCGCGAGTTCATCACGTTGCTGGGCGGCGCTTTAGCCGTGTCGCCGTTCGCGGTAAGCGCACAGCAGACGAGGGTCTACACTCTCGGTGTCCTTACCTTACCGAACCCGGAGCCGCTACTTAAGGCACTCCGCGAGGGCCTGCGCGACGCGGGCTACGTCGAAGGCGGCAATCTTCGCCTGGAGATACGCTCCGCTGCCGGTAGGCCCGATCTCCAGTTGGATAAGGCCGCCGAGTTGGTCCGCCTCAAGGTCGATCTGATCGTCACGTTCTTCACGCCGTCTGCATTGGCGGCGAAACAAGCGACGCGCGACATTCCGATCGTGATGGCGGGCGCGGGCGATCCGGTGGCGACCGGCCTCATCGCGAGCCTCGCCCGGCCGGGCGGCAACGTCACCGGACAGTCGAGCGGGGGCGCAGAGGTGGCCGGCAAGAGTCTCGAGCTGATCCGCGAACTCATTCCCGCCGTGCGCCGTGTTGGCGTGCTCGCCGACGAGAGCGATCCCTTCGCCAAGGCGTACGTCGCGCAGATAAGCCAAGCCGCTCGCAGCGTCGGCATGGAGGTGGAGCCCATCATAACCCGGCCAGGCCAACCGCTGGAACCGATATTCGTGATCCTGACCGGCAAACGCCTAGATGGGCTTCTCATCCAGGGAAGCATCGCGCGTAAGGAAATGCTCGACTTGGCGATCAAACATCGCTTGCCGACATTGACGTCTATTCGGCTCGGGCCTTCGCTCGGAGCGTTGGCGTCATATGGTTCGGATTATCTGGCGCTGGCTCGCCAGAGCGCGGTCTACATCGACAAAATCCTTAAGG
>DAHUXA010000329.1 GCA_027307405.1 Hyphomicrobiales bacterium
CTCGGGGTCTTGCATGGTTCTGATTGAGGTAGGGACGCTCTCTCCCCACCTGCTTTCTTTAGAATCTGTAGTTCACGCCAACCAGGAGATCTTGGATATTCGCTTTGCCGCTGAGGGTAGCACAAGTAACAAAACCACAGGCTGTAACGGCGTTACTGTTCGTGCCGAAGCCCATGAAATTGTATTCGAGGAACACCGACCAGTGCGGCGCGAACATCCATTCGACACCGGTGCCGAGCGTCCAGCCGGTCCGCGAGTTGTTGCCGATTTCACCAACTTGCACACCCGCAGTATTGTTGAATTTCACATTCCATTGCGTCCAGGCCACGCCGCCCTGGCCATAGAGCAAGACGTTTGGTTGTAAGAGATAGCCGCCGCGCGCAGTCAGGGTATCGAACCACGTTACGTGGCTATTGCCGGTGCCGGTGAACCCTCTGGTTGGGTCCGAAAACGCCGTGCTTTTGTTCAAGCTTGTCCCGTCGAACAGATTGCGAAACCCAACAACCCACGGGCCCATTTGGTAATCGCAGCCGATCTGACCGCCGCCAACAAAGCCGCTATTGTTCGGCGAAACGGTTGCACCTGTTGCAACGTCGGTCGCTTCTACATTTCCCCAGGCCCCACCGATGTTGCCGCCGACGTAGCAGCCGGTCCAACTGGCGACTGGCGCTGGCGCCATCATCGGCGGCTTGTATGCAGGCTTCTGCGGCAGGTCAGCCGCCACCGCCAAATTTACGCCAGACAACAACGCGAGACACGCGGCGGAGCGCAGCAGGAGTTTTTTCATGACATCACCTCGTGATTTCTGTTTTAGGTGTGGATCGATTTTCGGACACGGTCGGACTTCGGCATGTCTCCAATTGGGGCTGTGCCAGCGCTGAATGCGACACGAAGCGTTGTCCTGCGCGCACTGCATCCACGGCAGACAAAAGGTCCGTTGCAATGGCGCGCTGGAGAACAAATCCATCGGCGCCCGCTGCCAGCGCCGACTGGCTCACGCTGATCTCGTTATGAGCACTAATCACGATTAGCTTCAAAGTCGGACAAACCTCGCGGAGACGACGCACCGCTCCGAATCCATCTTCACGAACAAGGGACACGTCTACGACGGCCAGTTGAGCTGCCAGTCTCTTGGCGCTCTCAAGCAACGACATTTCATCCGCAACCATGACGACAACCTCGAACGCGGATTCCAGCAAGCCACGAATGCCTTCAGACAAACCGTGATGCCGGCCGGCAAGCAGCACGCAGTCGGGTTGTTTTTGAGCGATCATCGCCGGGATCCGACAACCAAACGTGCTGTTCCAGTCGACGCGGAATCTGCCGTTACGTTGACCGAGAATGGCGGAGGCGTGACCTAGGAAAATTACTAGGGAGCGGTGTGCGAAATTACGAGGTTGCCGACCGAGAAATAACGAGCGAAAGGTATGACGGTCTGCTTATATCGAGACAATGCCCTGCTTGATCGCGAAATGCATGAGTTCGGCGCTACTGTGAAGTCCGTGCATTTCCATCATCTGGTATTTGTGGAATTCAACTGTGCGGGCCGAGATTGAAAGTATCTCCCCAATTTCTTTCGCGGACTTTCCTTCGACCAACAATTGCAGAATCTCGCGCTGACGTGGCGTCACGGAGGTCTTGTCAGTTGTGCTTGCTTTTGCTCCGTGCTCGATATCGTGAAGTACGTCTCCAGCCAAAGCTGGTGTGATGAACGTCTGGCCTTTTAAAGCGGCGTGAATTGCCATGACCAGTTCGTCTGAAGCCGAGTGCTTGACGACGAAGCCCGCCGCCCCCGCCTGCAGGGCGCGGCGGGCGTAGGCCCGATCTTGGTGCATGGTCAGGAATACAACCTTGACGTCGGGATTGTGTTTTTTCAGCTGTTGGAGCGCCTCAATTCCGTTGAGCTGGGGCATGGAAATGTCAGCTACAATAACGTCCGGACGAAGTTTTTTAGCTGCCGCTAAAAGCGCGCGACCATCTTCCACGGCCCCTACTAGCTCAAAATCGTCGGCTAGCAGGTTCTTTAGCCCTTCGGTGACCATGCGATGGTCGTCAGCCAGCAGCACGCGCGCGCGAGTC
>DAHUXA010000032.1 GCA_027307405.1 Hyphomicrobiales bacterium
CTGGAAGGGCTGCTGTCCGGTGCCCAGGCCGGTGCCGAAGAACGCCGCGGCGTTGGCGTGGCAGCTGGTGCACGATTGGCCGCTCACCGCCCCGTGCTTCATCGTGCCGCCGACGAAATCGCTGCCGGTGGTGAACACGATCGGTATTGTCGTGGTCGACGATTTGGCTCGGATCGCTGCCAAAGTGTTGCTGACAATCACCGAGGGCCGGCGTGCGATTACTTCGGCGGCAAGTGTTTCCAAGCCATCGAAACGATTTTCCGCCCATACGAACTCAATCGCAACGTTCTGCCCTTCGACCAGCCCTGTTTCCTTCAAACCGCTGCGAAACGCCGCCAGATTTTTGACCTGCGCCGTTGGCGAGCCGCTGTTGAAAAAGGCGATCATCGGTAATGGCTGCTGCGCGCACACGACGCGTGGCAGTGCGACCGCCGCGCTGCCTACAAGTGCAATGAACTCGCGCCGTCTCATTGCCTCCCCCGAAACTCAGGACAGGGCATCGTAGCGGCTCAAACCTGTACTGGGAAAGGGCCGCGAATGAGGGTGCTGATGTCCGCTTTGGGTCAAAAGGCGACATACGCACCGCACAAACGGATGTCCGCTTTACCCCCAATAGCGGACATCGGGTGGCGGTGCTGGAACTTTGTGCCAATAGCGGACATTCCGAGACGTAGAACTACTGAAACAGAAAGAGCGCCGCGTGGCGGTCTCTCCGAAATCCGATCAGATGCTGCGATTGGGCGGTTCAATTCTCAGTAGCGGAGATCGGCGTCCTCTTCCCGCGGATCTTCTGGCTCTTCCTGCGTCTCTTCCCGCGGTACTAGCGCCAGGCCCTCGATGCCCTTAAGCAGCTCCTCTTCAGTCATGTGCTCGGATGTCACCTCGGTATCGCCGGTGTCGACGCTGGCGTTACTGATGCCGATCAGCGGCTCCGCGGGCTCCGCCTCGTCGACCTCGACGTATTTCTGCAGGCTATGAATGAGGTCTTCCTTGAGGTCACCAGGTGACACGGTGGTTTCGGCGATTTCGCGCAACGCCACGACTGGATTCTTGTCGTTGTCGCGCTCAACGGTTATCTTCGACCCCGACGAAATCATGCGAGCCCGATGGCTCGCCACAAGGATCAGCTCGAAGCGGTTCTCAACTTTGTCGACACAATCTTCTACCGTGACACGGGCCATTGGCTCGCTCCTGCACTCCGATAGTAATTTGTCCTGAGAACGACGCTAGATGCGCCGAATCACGTTAT
Organism: Hyphomicrobiales bacterium; assembly: GCA_027307405.1. Classification (GTDB taxonomy): domain Bacteria; phylum Pseudomonadota; class Alphaproteobacteria; order Rhizobiales; family Xanthobacteraceae; genus Pseudolabrys. The sequence continues at coordinate 1,250 of DAHUXA010000032.1, forward strand.
CGTGCTGGCCCCGCGATCAACAGATTGCGGCATAGTACTAATGGCGTGGCGCGTCAATGAATAGCGCATCAAATCCGTATAAGCGGCATCCATTTTACCCACCGTCCTGTGCGCCCAACGTCTCATAAATTGTACCAACCGGAAGATCGCCTTCGTCATTTGTTGGCCGCTCAACAGCGGTGAGGCACAAGCAGCCGTGTGATCGCTCAACAGACAAGGGGATAACTATAGAGAATGCACTGGGCTCCCGTACGGCAAGCGCGCTATTGCCTAAAGTTATTGAATGTCTCGAACGCAGGCGCGCCCCATGCTCGACCGACCTTCCGATGATGAGGTCAGCCGCCAAATTCTCGGCGTTTTTATACGCAACCGGATACCGGCGAGCGGCATGCTTCAGCGTAATAATTTTTACGACGTACGCGACGGCGATTTCCAGCGCGGGATCAACAAGGCGGTAGCAAACAACTGGATTACGATCGATCTGCGCAACCGCTACCGCTATCACCTCACGGCAAAGGGCTATGCCGCGTGCCGGATGATCGACCCGGTACTTGGCCAACCCATAAATTTCGCGGGGACATAGAAGTCCGCTTTGGGTCATTAGCAGACAAGCTGTGCCTTCCCTTGGCCCTGAACAAAGAATCCTACCGGCTCAAACGAGTACTTTGGTAGCGGCTGAAACCGGCATCAAGTCGGTGTCGCTACCAAAGGGCCATTTCGCAAACGCTCAAACGCAGGCCCGTTCAAGACAATAGTTGTTCTGCCGCGGCTTTTCCCGCCAAGTAGCCAAGAGTAGTCGCGGTCAAGAGACCGTTACCAGACAAATATCCCCCTGCGGTCGAACCCGATACTCCCACTGCCGCACCTCCCGCAGCAAATAGGTTAGGAAATCTTGTTCCGTCTCTGCGCTTGACGCGGCCACTTGAATCGACTGCAAGTCCGCCTTGGGTATGGAATAACGCGCCGGTCACCTTAACTGCGTGGTATGGCGGTCTGCACCCCTGCGCGGTGAGGAATTTGCGGCCGAAACGATCCTGGGCATCCGCCGATTTTAGGTTCTCGACTTCATTCCATTCCGCGGCGAAAACTGCAGTGGGAATATGCATAGCTGTTGCGAGGTCTGCGATACCTTCGGCGCTGCGAATTGCACCCGCGCGTTCGGCCTCACGGAAATCTTCAAATTGGCGCGCCACCTTGGCGATTCGTTCGTCAAATACGTTCCAAACAAATCTCCCGGGTTGCCGCAGCACTTCAGCAGCCTGTTCCGAATAACCGCGTGTTTCGTCGCAGAACCGGCGGCCCTCGCCGTTAATTTGAATACCACCCTCCATGATAACTGCCCAACTGATCAAAATATTATGCGGTGTCGCAACCGACCCATGGCCCTGATAGGCACTGAGATTCGAAACCATGGCGCCAAGAGATTCGCCCCACTGTATGGCGTCGCCTCGATTGCCCGGATGACCGAAATAGAGTGCGTCTGACATCTCCGGAATAAATCGGCGGACAAGATCAGGGTTTCCACCGAAGCCGTTGCAGGCGAGAATTAAGGCGTCGCAACCGATCCGTTCGGGGACGCTGTTGCGTCGCAAAGCCTCAATGCCGCGGATGTAGCCGTCATCGACAAACAACGTCTCAGCCGCGCTTTCGGTCAGAATGATGACGCCGATTGCCTCAGCCGCTTGGCGAAGACGGTCAATTAATTCTCGGCCGGTACGGCTCGGCAGACCGTGCATCCGCAGGGCCGAATGGCCGGGATAGTTGAAATTGTCCACCACCTCGAATGGCAGGCCGTGACGATCTGTCAGCCACTCGACTAATGCGGCGGCGCTCTGAACGACGGCGGCGACGACCGCTGGATCTGCCTCCCTCTTCGACTTCCGGTGGATGTCTGCCACAAACAAGTCGGAGCTGTCGGCAATACCCTTGGCCCGCTGAAACCGAGTGCCGGCCGCAGGAATGAGCCCAGCCGATAACGCCGTCGAGCCACTGGGCATAGCGTTGCGCTCAACTATCAGCGCGTCGAGACCGGATTCCTGCGCCGCGAGCGCTGCGCACAGCCCGGCGGCGCCAGCGCCGATGATGAGCAGAGGCACTTGCGTGTTGAACTTTTCATCTGCGGCCGAGACGATCGTGTTCATGACACCAATATGTCGTGCATCGCCTCACGCATCGTACCGTCCAGCCGCGTTGCCATGTCTGGTAAGTGCCAGACGCGGACATTGCGCTTCTTAAGTCCGCGATCGCGTGCTCGAAATAGAAACGACCTAGGTATTTATTTTATTTCTGGGTTTTCTTGGCTCTTCCTTCGGCCGAGCATGGATTGTCGATTGAACAAGCGTCGCCTATCACGCCGACAGCCTGGATCTCGATCTCGATTCCGGGTCTGGCGAAATTTGTGACGGTGATTAGCGCGCTGCCGGGATAGTTCCCGTTCTTGAAGAAGTCCTTGCGCATTTCTACAAACTTATCGCCATACCGTGACTCCTTAATAAAAACTGTCATGGTCACAACATTGTCTAGGCTACCACCCGCACGTTTCAGGACGCCATCGATCTGAGCAAACACTTGTTTGACCTGGGCTTCGAAGTTATTTGCAATATTATTGCCTTGGCTATCCTGCGTGGCAGTTTGGCCAGCCACCCAGACCGTCATTCCACCGGACGTGATTACACCCGGCGAAAACGCGCGCGATAACTGGAAAGGCGTCTTCTCCATATACTCAGCAGAGTGTGCCGCAGTTGAGAGCAACATGGCGAGCAAACCGGCGACAGCTCGGTACATCTGACGCTCCTAACGAACTATGGTTGGTGTTAAGGTAACGGCGAGTGTTCTTGAATTGTAAGATTGCGTCAATCCACATCACGCTGCGGTTTTCTGTTCTTGAGGCAAAGCGGACACGACAGTAATGCAGGTCGAAAGCCGATGACATAATGGCTTTGCGGTTTCGTGATTGGAGGGAGTTTAATGACGTAGAGCGAGTGCGGATTTCCGCAGGCGCGGGCGATTTTGCGCGCCGACTCGAGCCGCGGCTGAGTGCGTACGTAGCATTCGAAAGTGAGCGAATTACCGCTGCAACCGGTGCTCTCGACGGAATGCCCTACGCGGCAAAGGACATCTTTGTGTCCGCCACGCGCATGCCGCATGGTGGGCTTGCGATGCCGCTGCCGATGCCGAAAGGTCAGCAAGCGGCTGTGCTCAATCTGCTCGATTGCGCCGGCGGCCTTCGCGTCGGCTATACGGCGATGACAGAACTCGCTTACGAGCCGTCGGGCTACAATGCAGTGCACGGCCGCGTTGGCAATCCATGGAACCTCGATTTTATTTCCGGTGGCTCCTCGTCTGGCTCAGCGGCCGCCGTCGCGAGTGGTTCGGTGGTCGTCGCTCTCGGGTCCGATACCGGCGGCTCGTTGCGCATTCCGGCACATTGTTGCGGTGCTACCGCGTGGAAGCCGAGCTACGGAACTGTCCCGAGGCTTGATACGATGCCACTCGCGCCGACGCTCGATACCATTGGTATATTAGCCCGCAGCGCATCGGATATGGGCGCCGCCGCAGAGGTGCTGTTTCAATCGCCTCACGTTGAACCGATTGCTAAGGTCGCTGTCGTCAGCGATGTTCTTGATCTCGCCGAGGCGCCGATCGCGAGAGCGTGCAGGGACGGCATCGACGCGATCGCCGATTGTGGGATCGAGATCAGCAATTGCGATGCCGTCGCAGCGATCGAAGCGCTTGACCCGCACGTCTTTACGATCATGCAAGCGGAGGCGGCACGCACGCATCGGGCGCTGATGGCAGGTGGGTCGCTAGATCCAATCCTGACGAAACGGCTGGCAAAGGGGCTCAGCATCGACGACGCAGCGCTTGCGGCCAGTGTCTCGGCACGCCCGCAACTGGCTACGGATTTCATCGATCACGTCTTTCAGAATGCCGGAGCGATCATCCTGCCAGTGCTTTCGATCCGAACGCCGCCAGCTGCCGAATGCGATCCGCGCTCGCCCTTGTTCAACGCGAAAACGCTGTATCAGCTCAGTCGCTGGACGCGGTTCGTTAATATGCTCGGCTTTCCCGCCGTCGCTATTCCTGTCGGATTTGACGACCGCATCATGCCGGTCGGCTTGCAAATTATCGGCAAACCGCAGTCCGACCATGCATTGATCGCACTGGCCAAGGCAGTGCAAAGTCGCAGTGATTGGCACGCGCGTATTCCCACCGCGGTGTGCGATCTGGTGACAGCGTCAATTGAGGCACCGGTGTAATGAGCGCTCCGCAACCTTCGACCGCGCTGGCAAACCTCTGTGTGCTGGACCTTACCCGCGCGCGTGCGGGCCCGACGTGTTGCCGCATCCTGAGCGATTTCGGCGCTGACGTAATCAAGATTGAGGCACCTCCCGGCGTCGATCCGAATGAAGGCATGAGCGGCGTACGTGATGGTTCCGACATGCTCAATCTTCATCGCAATAAACGTTCGCTAACACTCAATCTCAAAGAGCAAGCTGGCCACGAAATCTTTATGCGGCTAGTGAAGAGCGCCGACGTGGTGGTGGAAAATTTTCGGCCCGACGTCAAAGAGCGCATGGAGATCGCGTATGAAAGACTCAAAGCAGCCAATCCGCGCATCATTCTCGCATCTATTTCAGGATTCGGGCAGAGCGGTCCTTACCGCACGCGCGCTGGATTTGATCAGATTGCGCAGGGCATGGGCGGACTGATGTGGGTAACGGGAATGCCAGGCGAAGGTCCGATGCGTGCCGGCATCGCGGTGGCCGATAGCTCGGCCGGAATTTACGCCGCGACGGGTATTCTGGTTGCGCTTGTCGAGCGTGAACGCTCCGGCCTCGGCCAATGGGTGCAGACTTCGTTATTGGAAGAGCAAATCGCTTTGATGGATTTTCAGGCGGCGCGTTATCTCGTCGATGGCGTGGTGCCAGGACAGGCAGGCAACGATCATCCCTATTCGACGCCGATGGGGGTGTTCGAAACCTCCGACGGCTTCATCAATATCGGCGTTGGTGGCGACGGCCAGTGGCGCGCGCTCTGCGTAGTGCTGGAACGGCCCGATCTCGGCAAGGCACCTGAATATGCGACGCTCGAACTGCGATTCCGCAATCGGCCGAAGTTGAATGCTCTCTTGGCCGAAATTTTTAAGACCAAAAGCTCCGCGTACTGGCTAGACCAGTTAGAACGGCAAGGGGTTCCAGCGGGCCCGATTTACAAGCTCGACGAAGTGTTTGCCGACCCGCAAGTGGAGCACCTTGGCATCGCCGTGCCGCTCCATCATCCCAAGCGCGGCGACATCCGCGTCGTCGGCCAGCCGGTCACATTGTCACGCACCCCGGCAAGTATCGTTTCGACTTTGCCAGAGTTGGGCAGTCATACCGATGAGATCCTGCGCGGTGCTGGATATAGCGACACCGAAATCGCGGATTTTCACGCTCGAAAAATTGTTTAACGAGCGGGCGTCCGCTCGAAGTGGCGTACTGACGAGCGGGTTGCCGAGCGTCGGTGCGGTGGTCATAGTCGCGGTATTGTTCTTTCGCGGGGGGTATCACCTATGGACTTAAAACTTGCCGGGAAGACCGCTTTGATCACCGGCGGCTCCAAGGGAATCGGCCGCGCGGCCGCCGAGACTCTGGCTGGGGAAGGCTGCAACGTCATCATAGTGTCGCGCAGCGCAGACACGCTTGCGGCAGCGAAGTCAGCCATCGTGCAAAAGACCAATGTACGCGTCGATACGGTTGCCGCTGATCTGTCCGACAGCGCCAATGTCGACCAGCTTGCTCGCGAATATCCGGGCATTGACATCCTGGTGAACAATGCCGGCGCCATTCCCGGCGGTACGCTGCTCAATGTCGATGAGACGACTTGGCGCAAAGCTTGGGATCTCAAAGTGTTCGGTTATATTAATATGTGTCGCGCCTTTTACGCGCTGATGCAGAAACGCCAGCACGGCGTTATCGTCAATGTCGTCGGCAACGCGGCCGATACCCATGACCCTGAATATATCTGCGGTGTTGCAGGAAACGCAGCGCTCACCGCGTTTACGCAATCGCTCGGTAGCGTCAGCGCAAAGGATGGCATCCGCGTTGTCGCGATCAGCCCCGGACCGGTGGCCACCGAACGGCTGGTGGGCCTCATGAAAAAGAAGGCCCTCGATCGCACTGGAAGTGCCGACAATTGGAAAGATTTGTTCAAGCCTCTGCCATTCGGCCGTGGGGCGAGCGCCGAAGAAATTGGCGCCGCCATAGCGTTTATAGCCTCCGAACGTTCGGCCTATACCAGCGGCTCGGTTGTCACCATCGACGCCGGACTGTCAGCGCGCGCGCAAGCATTCTAAAAGAGGAATTCATGCCACATCTCACGACAGACGATGGAATCAAGCTCTATTACGAAGAAACCGGTAAAGGCATCCCAATCGTTTTTATTCATGAATTTGCGGGCGACTACCGCTCCTACGAGCAGCAAGTTCGTCATTTTTCAAAGTATTACCGTTCCATCACCTTCAATGCGCGCGGCTGTCCGCCTTCGGATGTGCCGAAAGACGGTGAGCTTTATTCGCAAGAGTGCGCCCGGGATGACATCCGTTCGGTGCTCGACGGACTCAAGATCGACAAAGCGCATATCGTAGGCCTCTCAATGGGCGGATTTGCGGCCTTACATTTCGGTTTCACTTATCCGGAGCGCTGTCGTTCGATCGTGGTCGCGGGTTGCGGTTATGGGGCATCGCCCGGCGAGCGAGCGAAATTTGCTGAGGAGGCGGAGGCCTCCGCGAAGCGATTCGAAGAACTCACGATGAAAAAGGCAGCGGAAGCCTACGCGCTCGGTCCAACTCGCGTGCAACACCAGAACAAGGATCCGCGTGGCTGGCGCGAATTCGCGGACCAGCTTGCCGAACATTCGACCGAAGGTGCGGCGCTGACGATGCGCGGCGTACAGAAACGCCGCCCCTCGCTGTTCGATCTGGTCGATAAGATGAAAACCATGAGCGTGCCGACGCTGATCATGACCGGTGATGAGGATTGGCCCTGTCTCGAACCAGGCATTTTAATGAAGAAAAACATCCCGACCGCAGCGTTAGTGGTGATGGCGAATTCCGGTCACAACATCAATCTGGAGGAACCGGCGCTGTTCAACATGCATTTGTCCGATCTGTTTCAGGCGGCGGACGCCGGCGCGTGGCCGAGGCGCGACCCACGCGCAATGGCCAGCAGCATTCTCGGGCGTTGAACAAATGTTAGGTTGCGTTGTAGCCGCCGTCGACCAAAAGGTCCGCGCCGGTCATGAAGCTCGACGCATCGCTTGCCAGAAACACCGCGGCGAGCGCGATTTCCTCCGGTTGACCGAGTCTTTGCAATATATGTTTCGGGCCGGCCGTACGCCGCGCGGTTTCCATGTCACCAAAGCGCTTTATCAATCGCTCGGTTTCGACCGCACCCGGCGATAACGAATTGACGCGGATATTCTGCGCCGCGTGATCGGTCGCCATCGCCTTGGCGAGTTGGATCAGCGCCCCCTTGGTCGCGCAATAAGCCGCGCGGCGCGAGGCGGCAACGCTGCCAAGTTGCGAGGCGATGTGAATAATGCTGCCGCCACCCGCAGCGATCATCGCTGGCAAAATAGCGCGGCTCATCAGAAATGCACCGCCGACATTGACCGCGAACACCCGGTTCCAGTCGGACAAGGTCAGGTCAAGCACAGTGCCGTTCGGATCGTAACCAGCGGCGCCGTTGACCAGAACATGGATGGCCGGAAACTTATCCAAAATTGCCTTTGCGGCGCCTTCGACATCAGCCTCGTTGCCGACGTCGCAATGGACGGGTAAGGCCTGGACACCGTTTTTCGCAACCGATGCGGCCGTTGCCTGGGCGGCTTGCGCATCAAGATCGACGCATGCGACGGCAGCTCCTGCCTCCCCGAAAGCGAGCGAGATCGCTCGTCCGATGCCGTTGCCAGCACCGGTAACGACCGCTGATTTTCCCGCCAGTGAATATTTGTTTGTGGCTGCCACCGGTTGTCCCTATGAAACGGCAGCGGTCGCGATACGCCCGAGATACGCTTCTTGAACGCGCGGATTTTGTTTGAGATCTGCGCACGACCCGCTCGCTATCACTGACCCGGTTTGCAGCACATAGCCACGGCTCGCCGTTTCCAGTGCGTAGCGGGCGTTCTGCTCGACCAGGAGCACGCTGGTGCCAGCCGCATTGATCGCGCGGATCGTGCGGAATATGTCCTGCACGACCATCGGCGCGAGACCGAGCGACGGCTCGTCGAGACAAAGCAATTGCGGCTCCGACATCATCGCGCGACCGAGCACCAGCATTTGCTGCTCGCCGCCGCTCAAGGTTCCGGCGTTCTGCGTGGTGCGCTCAGACAGTCGGGGAAACATATTGAATATCTCGCCGATTTTTCGACGGATTTTTGCACTGTCGTTGCGACTCTTGAAGCCGCCAAGCTCCAGATTCTCCCGCACCGTGAGAAATGGAAAAACATGGCGGCCTTCCGGAACGAGCGCGATTCCGAGTATACTTCGCTCGTGCGAAGGCATCGCCGTCACGTCGCGTCCGCAAAACACGATCGAACCGCGCCGTGGCGGCAGCAAGCCTGCGATTGCCCGCAGCGTAGTGGATTTCCCCGCTCCGTTCGCGCCGATTAACGCAACGATTTCGCCCTTTTCGATGGATAGCGAAACATCCCGACAAACAGACACCTGGCCGTAGGTGAGTTCAAGCCTCTCGGCAGACAGCAACGCGCTCACGACAATTCTCCACCGAGGTAGGCTGCGATCACGGCGGGATTTTTCTGTACCTCAGCCGGCGCGCCCTGAAACAAATGCCGGCCGTATTCCATCACCATGATGCGGTCGGCGACGTTCATCACAAGATCCATGTTGTGCTCGACAACAATGACGGTGATCCCACGGCTGCTGAGAATGCGGATGCGGTCGAGCAAAACCTCGACTTCTGCGGCATTCAAACCCGCGGCCGGCTCGTCGATCAGCAAGAGCCGCGGGCTAGTTGCAAGTGCGCGCGCGAGCTCAAGCATGCGCTGCTCGCCATACGACAACACTCCCGCCAACACACTTAGGCGGGAACTCATGCCGAAGAATTCAAGCAGGCGCAGCGCTTCCTCGCGGCAACGCTCTTGATCACGTGCAAAAGCCGCACCGTGCACAACATATTGCCAAGCAGGAATTTTGTGATGGACATGAAACCCGGCCAGTACGTTGTCGAGCACGCTGAGTTGCTTGAACAAACGTATCTTTTGGAACGTGCGTGCGAGACCCAGGCGCACGCGCTGATGTGAGGGCATCCCCGAGAGGTCGTGACCGCCGAACGAGAGCGATCCCGAATCGGGCTGATAGATGCCGCTGATCAAGTTGAGCAGCGTGGATTTGCCGGCGCCATTGGGACCGATGATTGCAAAGATCGAACCGCTTGCGACGTCAAGCGAAATATCAGAAACGGCGTGCACACCACCGAAGCTCTTATGCAGACCCCGCGCGCGCAACAGCGGCGCCCCTGCGGTTAAAGCGGGAGTTCCACTTGCGACGGCTGCGGTCATGATCCCGGCCCGCCAAACCTGAGTTTTTCTTGCACGATACGCGCGGCCTGAGCGAGGCCGCCGGGCATGAACAGCACGACAAATGTGAGTGCGGCGCCATAGACGACGAGGCGTAGGTCACCGATCCCGCGCAGCACCTCGGGCAATAGCGTCAACAGAATCGCACCGAATACCGGGCCGATCAAAGTGCCCATACCGCCCACGATCACCATGGCCAGGATATTGAAGGCCTCGGTAACGAAAAACGCGTCCGGCACCAACGTCCCGACGAAACTCCCATAAAAACAGCCGGCGGCACCACCGACGGCGGCGCCGATGCCAAACGCAAATACCTTCCAAGCCGCGCCGTTAATGCCGAGCGAGGCAGCGGATACTTCATCTTCGCGGATAGCGGTCAGCGTCTCTCCTACCGGAGAACGCACCAACTGATTGAGCAGCAGGTAAACGAGAAACGTGAAGCCGGACACCAAATAAAAAAAAGCAGTCAAGTTACGAAAGTCAGCAAGCTGTATTCCAGCGATGATAAGCGCCGGCGGTGGTGAAATTCCGTAAATTCCAAGCGGGCCCTGCGTGAGGCTGATCCAGTTGAGTAGGATCTGATAGATAATGACCGCAAAGCCAAGCGAAGCGATCGCAAGGTAGTGACCGCGCAGGCGCACCGCGAACAATGAAAGAAACATGCCCGCCAGACCTGAGAACGCGACGCCAGCGACGAACGCGACCCAAAACGGAACGCCAAGCTTAACGATCAGCAACGTTGAGACGTAGGCGCCGAGCCCGTAAAAGGCTGAATGGCCGAGATTGAGTTGGCCGGTATAGCCGAGGATGAAATCAAGACCGAGCGCGAGAAGCACATTTATCGCGCAAATCGTTAAATTCGTGCGCCAATACGTATCATTGAAAATCAACGGCAGCGCGATGATAGCGAGTGCCGCGAGTAGAAATCCCATGCGCCGCGCCCGGAGCGCCGTGCGCGGAACCGCCAAGTCGTGCGAGATCGCGGGGTCAGACATTCTCTTCGCGTCTTTCCGAAATCAGGCCGGTCGGCTTGATCGCCAGCATCACCAACAGAAGAGCGAAAACGACGATATCGATCAGGCCAGGATCGAGATACTGTGTCGTGTAACTTTCGATCAGGCCGACTATGAGCCCGGCGAGAATCGTTCCTTCCACATTGCCGAAGCCGCCGATGATGACGATGGCAAAGGCCTTCACGATTACCGAGGTCCCGGCAAACGGGGTGAGGACGAGCACCGGCGCCAACATCGCACCCGCCATGCCCGCGAGTGCAGACGCAATAACGAATGTCAGCATGATGAGCTGATTGGGATTGATGCCCATCAGCCCAGCGGTCTCACGGTCTTGCGATACCGCCCGCAGCGCCTTGCCCAGAAATGTGAATTTCATAAACGCGTAGAGCAGCGCGATTGTTACAGACGAAACCGCGATGATGATGACGTTTTGCCAGGATACGTAGATTCCAGCGAAGCGGATGACCTGGCTGCTATATGGTGTCTCAAAAGCGTAGGGGATCGGCCCGAACCACGCGAGCATCAGATTTTGCATCATGACCGAAACGCCGATGGTGGCAATCAGCGGTAACAGCTCATTGCCCTTGCGGCGCAAGGGCGTGAAAATCGCCGCGTTGATAAGCCAGCCCAGCACGGCGCCGACTAAAAATGCAACGCCGATGCTAATGATGTAGCCGGCGCCAACCAGGTGCATGAAGAAATAGGCGGCGAAGGCACCGAGCGTGACGAAGTCGGCGTGCGCGAAATTGATCTGTACGAGCACGCCGTAAATCAGCGTCAGGCCTAACGCCACCAGAACATAAAGACTTCCGAGAACGACGCCGTTGATCGCCTGTTGGAGGACGATCGTTGTTGTCATCGTCGGGTCAGTTCCACTTCAGGCTTGTCCATGACATGTCGGGCTTGGTTTCCATGTAATGGACGGTATCCATCTTGGTGTTCTGGTTGGTCTTGTCGAATTCCACGCTGCCGGTGACGCCGGAATAGCTCTTGGTGGCAGCGAGGCCGTCACGGATCGATTGGGGATCCTTGCCGCCGCGCTTAACCACATCCGCGATCAGCATGATCTGATCATAAGCGTGGGCATTCAGGTGCGTCGGGTCGGCGTTATATTTCGCCTTAAACGCGGCGCTGAAGTTTTTCACGACATCGCGCGTCTCGGTCGGATCGAACTGCACGATGCGTATATAGCCCAATGCGGCTTTTCCGGCCTTCTGCTCGAAGCCGAACGGCAACCAAATCGTGCCGATCTGGATGGCATTGCCGCCGCCACCTTTGGTAACTCCGGCTTGTGCCAGTGCCTGCGTGATCTTCAGGCCCTGCCCTTCCAGCGTATAAGTCGGAATCACATCAATCTTACCGAGGCCCGCGACGCGTGTCGCAATCGAGGTGAAGTCGTTGACGTCACGGCCGAAGCCGATTTCCGCCAGGACTTGGCCGCCGTGCTTGATGAAATTCTCCTTGAAAACCTGCGCGTTGCCGATGCCGGCATTGGTGTTTTCGAACAGCAGCACCGCGGTGCGCGCATTCATCCGCTTATAGGCATTGTCGGCAAGGTTGACGCCTTGCATCACCTCGTTCGGCATGATGCGGAAGGTCCAAGGGTTGCCGGGTTCGGTGACTTTGATGGACGAGGAGCCGGCATTGAGCAGGGGCACTTTCGCCTGCTCGACGATCGGCATGACGGCGAGTGTTGCGTCCGAACATTCTTCGCCGATGATAACGTCGGGCTTGAACTGCTCAATCAGACGCTTGGCCGCTTGCGTTGCGGGCAATGGTCCACAGCTCGAATCTTCGTACTGAACGGCGAATTTATAGCCGTTCACACCTGTTTTATTGAGCTGCTCAAGCGCGAGCTCGACGCCTTGTTTGTCCTGCGCACCAAAATAGGAGCCTGGCCCGGACATGGGAAACAGCGCGCCGATCTTGATGGTTTTGTCTTGCGCGTGCGCCGATTGGCCGACCGCCAAAAGGCCGATCGCCGCGACGCTAACAAAGAGAGCACGAACCGCCGTGATCATTTCTTTATCCTCCCCGAAACGAGTTCAAAAGCCTACCAATGATCGCGCAGTGCGGTAAAGTGACGTTGCGGTTTTCTGCTATTGACGCGCGCGAAAACCCGCCATCCGCAAGCGTTTTCCATCATCGCGGGTTGCTTTTTTGTCGATTTCACCAAATAGGACGTCTACATCGCGTGCGAAGCTATTTTTCAGGAATTGGAATTTCAGCCGCTTAGCGGCAACCGCCCATGGCCGCCTCCTATAATAGGCTTGGATTGTTGCTCGGCTTCGTCGGCATGTGCCTGTTCGCCGGCACCCTGCCAGCTACGCGGCTCGCCGTATCGGGATTCGACCCCTTATTCCTGACCGTCGCACGTGCTGCCGTCGCTGGATCAGCGGGTCTTATCCTTCTCATTGTCCTGCGCCGGCGCATTCCGCCGCGAGCGCTCTGGCTAGAAATATTTGGCGCCGCACTTTGCACCGTGGTCGGTTTTCCACTGTTCGCGGCGCTGGCAATGACGACGATGCCCGCCGCTCACGGCGGCGTCGTGCTCGGTATCATACCTCTTGCAACGGCGGCCACCGCTGCGATTTTCGCCCATGAGCGGCCCAGCTTTGGTTTTTGGGTGGCGAGCATTATCGGCGCGATTTTTGTTTTGACTTTCATGCTTCGCCGGAGCGGAGGTGAAACATTTTCTGCCGGCGACCTTTTCCTGCTCGGCACGGTCGCCTCCGGGGCGGTTGGATATACACTTTCCGGCCGGCTCGCGGCGTTGATGCCTGGATGGGAGGTTATCTCATGGCAGGTGGTGATCTTTCTTCCATTCGCAGCGCTGGCAACATTTGCACTATGGCCACCCAGCATCTCGAGCGCGTCATTTTCGGCCTGGGCCGGCCTTGCCTATGTCGGACTCATAAGCCAATACATGGCGTTTTTCGTTTTCAACGCGGCAATGGCCATCGGCGGCATCGCCCGCGTCGGGCAGATCATGTTGCTGCAGCCGTTTGTGATTGTCGCGCTCGCGTTACTGGTGAATGGCGAACCGATAAATGCTGAGACCATGATTTTTGCTGCGGCCGTTGTGGCAACGGTGTTGATTGGACAGCGGATGCGCGTGAGACGGATGTGAATTCATACTTTGACGTTTCCGTCATTGGGTTCGTCACCAAGTCGATGACTGGCAGGTATCTGTTGCGGCCACGAATACGGGCTTGCCGCAAGCCTTCTGGCGCGCAACTATGCTCCCAACAGTGAAAAGTTCGCTGCGAGAACAACAACTTTTATGGTGGGAGGGCGTATGAGCAAGACTCGCAAGTTTACAACAGCCGGGATTGCGGCACTCATTTTTACCGTCGCTGCAGCGACCGCCGACGCCAAAGACAAAGTCAAAGTCGGCTTCATCGGCCCGCTCACGGGCGGCGTTTCGGTCAATGGGCTTGGCGGGCGCAATTCGGCCGATTTGGCCGTGCGGCTACGCAATGCCGACCCGAAGTCGAAATACGAATACGAACTGGTTGTGCTCGATGACGAGTGTAAGCCCAACGTCGCTGTACAGGTCGCAACAAATATGGCTGCGGACAAGGACATCATTGCAGGCGCCACGCATTACTGCTCGGCGACAGCCATTGCTACCGTCGACGTCTACCACAAGTTCGGGTTCCCGGTGATCGTCTGGGGGGCGGTGCTGCCCGACATCACCTATCGCAACAAGTACGACGAGGTGCATCGCGTCAACGGCACCATGATCAACCAGAACGATGCCAATGCCGAGCTGATCTCACGGCTCGGCTACAAGACCGTGGCGGTAATCCACGACACCACCGATTACGGCAAGGGTCATCTTGAATATTTTAGCAAGGCCCTCGACAAGATCGGCAAGACCAAGATCGTCGGCACATTTGGTGTCACCGCCGATCAACAGGACTTCACCAGCGAGCTCACCAAAATCAAGGCGCTCAATCCCGATGTGATCTATTTCGGCGGGCTCACGCCGATCGGCGTGCGAATCCGCTCGCAGATGGACAAGCTTGGCATCAAGGCTGTGTTCGATGGTACCTCGGGCATCGTGTCCGATGCCTATATCCAGGGCCTCGGCCCGCTGGCAGAAGGCACGCTCGCCTTCCGCGAAGGCGCCCCGACCGAGAAATTGCCCGGCGGCAAGTTCTTCATGGAAAAATACACCGCGCAAAAATACGACAATCCGCCGGAAGCCTACGGCGCCTTCGCTTACGCGGCCATGGACATGATCTTGGACACCATCGAGAAGGTCGGCCCGGACCGCAAGAAGGTAATCGCGGCGCTTGGCGATGTGAAGGACCGCGACTCGATCGTCGGCAAGATCACCTTTGACGACCATGGCCAGAACACCGTGCCGGTGATCACCAAATACGTGGTGCAGGACGGCAAGTTTGTGGAATGGGACGAGAGCGAATACGGCAGCGGCAAGCGGAAATTGCCGGGGCAGAAATAATCCAACGCAATCGGGGCCGCGTTGTGCGCGGCCCCGCATTTCTCTAACGCCGTTCAAGATCTCCGGACATGGACGCAGGCCTGTTCGCGCAATATGTCATGAACGGGCTGATGCTCGGGATGATGTACGCGCTGGTGGCGGTCGGCTTCACGCTGTTCTTCGGCGTGCTCGACATCATCAAATTCTCGCATGGCGATGTGCTGATGGTTGGCGCCTTCACCGCGTTGGCGACTTATGTGGGGCTGCACGCGGCTGGCATGGACTCTAACTGGTTCAATCTTGTCGTCATGCTCGTGTTGGCAACGCTGGCCATGGCACTGCTCGGCATGGTGATCGCACGTTATCTCGTCATGCCTTTGCGCTCGGCGCCCGCGCTCAACACATTGCTAATCACGCTAATGCTCGGCACGGTGCTGCGCGAATCCGTTCGACTCTTCTATCCACAAGGCGCCAATCCAAAGCCATTTCCGGCGCTGCTGCCGCGCAGCGCAATCGACATCGGTGAGTTCAACCTGCGGCTCGACAATGTGCTCATGCTTTGCGCCGGCGTGCTGGTGATCGTCGGCCTGCAATTCCTGCTCAACCGCACCAAGCTCGGCCTCGCTATCCGCGCCGTCGCGCAAGACGAGGAAACCGCACGCATTATGGGAATCAATTTCACCGCCGTCGTCTTGATCACTTTTGCTATCGGCTCGGGGCTCGCCGCCTTCGCTGGCGTCATGAACGGCCTCTACTACAACGAGATCAATTTCGGCATTGGCCTTTATCTCGGCGTGATCGGCTTCTCAGCCGCCATTATCGGCGGTCTCGGCAGCATCTATGGCGCCATCCTGGGCGGCTTTCTATTCGCAGGGCTGCAAACCGTCGGCACCGTGATGCTTCCTTTCGCCAGCGCCTATAAAGATGTGTTCGCTTTTGCCGTGGTCATCGCCATCATGGCTTGGCGGCCAACCGGGCTGATCCGGGAAAAGATCAGTGAGCGGGTCTAGGCCAATGGCGAAGAAGGCGCGCGCGTCACTATGGCCCGGAGTAATCGCGCTCACGATTGCCAATGCCTATCTGATCGCGTTGCTGGCCGCGGAACAACAGGCGTTGATCATCGCATTGCTCGCTACCGGCATCGCCTCGGTGATCGCTGCCGCTTGGCTCGGCCTGCTTGTTAGTGTGACCGCCTCCTTTGCCGATCATGAGGACGCGCTCGGCGGCTGCGCGATCATCGCGGCGCTCGCGACCGCTGCATTTTTCCACGAAAACCATTTCGTGCTGTTGCTGGTGATCACCGTGATGCTTTATTCGGTGGCAACGCTCGGACTCAATGTTCAATTTGGCTATGCCGGTGTCCTCAATTTCGCTGGCGCCTCGTTCTTCGGCATCGGCGCCTATACTTCGGCCGTGCTCAATGCGCAGACTGCGCTGCCGCATTTGCTTGTGCTGCTGATTGGCGGCTTCTTAGCGGCACTGGCCGGGTCGCTGTTACTCCTGCCGGTGCTGCGCACGCGCGGACATTATGCCGCGGTCGTGACTATCGCGTTCGCCTTGCTGTTCAAGACTTTCCTTGAAGTCAACGACGTGCTCGGCGGGCCGCAGGGCCTACAGGTCAAGGGCATGAACATTCTTGGCTGGTCATTCAACGACAATATCGAAATCGGTGGCGTCTCGCTGTCGTTCTACATGAACTATTTCGCGGTTAGCCTGCTGCTGCTCGTCGGCACCTTCATACTAGTACGGCGGCTGGAGCGGTCCTGGATCGGGCTCAACCTCGACGCCTTACGGCTCGACGAAACGGCCGCGAGCTGCTTCGGCCTCGACATCGCACGTTGGAAGATCACGGCTTTCCTGATCGGCAATTTCCTCATCGGTGTCGCCGGCGCGCTGTTCGGAATGGTTGGCGGGTTCGTCGCACCCAATAACTACACCTTCGCCGACTCGCTCATTCTGGTCTCGATCCTTCTGCTTGGCGGCATCGGCAACCCATGGGGCCTCCTGGTAGCGACCATCATCGTCGTGGTCGTGCCTGAGAAACTGCAGACCATCCAGGAATACCGGTTCCTGCTCTATGCATTGATGGTGATCGCGGTGCTGCTGTTCAGGCCGGAGGGATTGCTGCCGCGGCCGGTGCGCCGCTATTTCTCCGGATGGCGACCATGAGCGTGTTGCTCGAAACCCGCGGGCTGTCCAAACATTTCGGCGGCGTGCTGGCGCTCGACGGGCTTGATCTGGCGGTGGCCCCGAACGAGATCCTCGGTCTGATTGGCCCGAACGGCTCTGGCAAGACTACATTTTTCAACGTAATCACCGGCATCTATTCCGCCGACGCCGGGCGGGTCACATTCGATGGTGCCGATGTAACCAATGCCAGCGGGCGGACGATCTACCAGGTCGGCATGTCGCGCACCTTCCAGCGCTCGCGCCTGTCGCTCCCGCTGTCGATCTTTGACAACATCATGATCGGCAATCACAAACGCCTCAATCAGGGGCTTTGGTTTAATCTGGTCAGTCGCGGCGATTTCAAGCGCGAGTTCGAGCAGAGTTATGCCGCCGCCCGCGCGCTGGTCGAAGTGTTTGAGCCCACGCTGGTCGACCGCCTGTTCGATCCTGTCGCCGGCCTGCCAATGATCGATCGCCGCCGCATCGAGATCTGCCGCGCGCTGATCAGTACGCCCAAGCTGTTGCTGCTCGACTAGCCCTCGGCCGGCATGACGCACGACGAAACTACGGAACTAATGGACGACATCCTGCTCGTACGCACGCAGAATAAGAATCTCACCATCATCATTGTCGAGCACGAGATGGGCGTGATCGAACGCATTACCGACCGCTGCGTGGTGCTCAATTTCGGCCGCAAGATCGCGGAAGGCCCCTACCGCGCAGTCGCTGCCGACGCGCAGGTACAAGAAGCTTATCTCGGAGTGGCATGATGGCTAGCGCTCTCAAGATCGAGGGTGTCTTTACGGCCTATGACAAGGCCGACGTGCTGCAAGGCGTCTCGCTCGAAGTCGAGGACGGCCGCATCACCTGCCTGCTCGGCTCTAACGGCTCCGGCAAGACGACCCTGGTGCGGTCGATCCTCGGGTTGACGCCGCCACGCGCCGGCCGCATCGTCTTCAACGGCACTGACATCACGCAGGTGCCAACGCACAAGATCATTGCCGCCGGCATCGCTTGCATTCCCGAGGGGCGCAAGGTGTTCCCCAAACTCACAGTGGAGGAAAACTTGCGAGTAGGCGCCTATCAGGAACGCTCGGACAAGGTCGCGTCGGCGCGTCTTGACGAAATCCTGCAGATTTTCCCGCGGCTCGCCGAACGGCGCACGCAGCTTGCCGGCACCATGTCCGGCGGAGAGCAAGCGATGGTATCGATCGGGCGCGGCTTGATGTGTGCACCCAAGCTGCTCCTGATCGATGAGCCGTCGCTAGGCCTATCGCCGCGATTGGTGAAGGAAAACTTCGACATTATTCGTAGCATCAACGAGCGCGGCATCACCGTGCTCCTGGTCGAGCAGAACGTGCACCAGACGCTCGCGATTTCCAACTATGGCTTCGTGCTTTCGAAGGGTCGCGTGGCGGCGAGCGGGGCACCGGCAGAACTTGCAACCCGCCAAGAGGTGCGGGATGCCTACTTCGGATAAGCCATGCAGTCTTCAGTCGAACTGACTCAGGATCTCGTCCGGTTCAATACAATCAACCCGCCAGGCGCGGAGCGCGCTTGCGCCGAGCGCCTCGCGTCCTTGCTTGAAAGTACAGGGTTTGCTGTCGAGCTCATTCCTTTCGGTGAAGGACGCGCACAGCTTGTCGCGCGTATCGGCGGCATGCCCGGCAAATTGCCGCTTGGGTTTACTGGCCATCTCGACACCGTGCCGCTTGGGGCGCGGCCTTGGTCTGTCGACGCATTGGCCGCTGAGATTGCTGACGGCAAGCTCTACGGCCGCGGCTCATCCGACATGAAAAGTGGTGTCGCCGCCTTCGTTACGGCTTGTATGGCGCTGGCCGACAGACTGGCAGGTACGCCCGGTGTCGTGCTGATCATTACGGCTGGTGAAGAAACTGGCTGTTCGGGAGCGGAAGCACTGACTAAAGGCACGACGCAGCTCCCACATATCGGTGCGCTGGTCGTGGCGGAACCCACCGGCAACCGGCCGCTGGTTGGTCATAAGGGAGCGCTGTGGCTCGAGGCGACGACAATCGGGGTCACCGCACACGGCTCGATGCCTGAGAAGGGCGTCAATGCGGTATACAAGGCCGCGCGCGCAGTTACGGCATTGCAGGATTTCGATTTCAATATAGCGCGGCACGATGTCCTCGGTGGCCCGACACTCAATGTGGGCACGATCAGCGGTGGGCTAAATATCAATTCGGTGCCCGATCGCGCCGTCATCGGCATAGACATCCGTACAATACCGGGACAAGAGCACGCAAAGCTCCGCGATCAGTTAACGACCTATCTCGGGGATGAGGTGGCATTGAACACGCTCCTTGATGCGCAAAGCGTATGGACCAATCCGAATGATGCATGGATGAGGGACGTGTTCCGTATTGCGCGCGAGATCGGGGGCTTCGAAGAAGAGATCGGAGCGGCGCCATACTTTACCGACGCTTCGGTTCTAACTCCGGCGATTGGCTCACCACCGACCGCAATCGTTGGGCCCGGCGAGCTGGCGTTGGCACACCAAACCGATGAATATTGCTTCGTGTCGAGGATCGAACAGGCAACTGCGCTCTATTCTCGGGTGATAGAGCATTGGTGCAAAATCTGAGCGCTGTTTGCGGACCCCGTCCTCACATCGCACGATAGACAGCGCACGTCGTCTGCCGACGACGAGTATTGTGATTCCGGTAATGCGAATGCCTAGTGGGATTTCGTCTCATTGGCATTGCGCTAGGTCAATGCTTGAAACACCCCATCGGCTAAGCAGTACCCGTTCGAGGTGGAGATTTCTATCCGCTTAATGGCAGCGTCGATCAATATCGATGCCTACAGCGATGCGCTTGTTGTGCTTGGCACGGCTGGCATCGTCGTTCCATTGTTGCGCCGCTGGGGACTTAACCCCGTGCTCGGCTACCTTGCGGCAGGGGCGCTCCTCGGCCCACTGGGATTAGGCTCCCTCATTGGTTCGTTTCCTTTTCTATATTGGGTCACGGTGGTCGACGCGAAGAACGTGGCTGGCATCGCCCAACTCGGCGTTGTCTTCCTGCTCTTCCTGATCGGCATGGAGTTGTCCTTCGAACGCCTGAAGGCCATGCACCGCCTGGTGTTCGGCCTCGGCAGCTTGCAGATCGTGCTCTCGACAGCGGCGATCGGAGGCGTTGCCTTTCTGGCGGGCAACACAACAGATGTGTCAATCATCCTCGGTGCATGCCTTGCATTGTCGTCAACGGCGATAGTCGTCGAGGTCCTCTCCAATCAGGGACGGCTCGCTACGGCTGCGGGTAGGGCCAGTTTCTCGGTTCTCCTCGCCCAAGACCTGGCGGTGATCCCAGTTCTGCTCTTCGTGTCTATTCTAGGTGCCGGCGCGAGCAGATCGGTCATGACCAGCCTTTTGCTGGCTCTCGTGAATGCGGCGCTAGCCATTGGGGCGATCGCTCTCATTGGTCGCCTGTTTCTGAGACCCTTGTTCCGCTTGGTCGCCTCCGCAGGCACCAACGAATTATTCGTGGCAGCGGCGTTGTTCGTGATTGTCGGTACTGGGGTCGCGGCAGCCGTGGCCGGACTCCCCATGGCACTGGGAGCCTTCATTGCGGGGCTGTTGCTCGCTGAGACGGAGTTCCGCAAGGCCATTGAAACAACAATCGGTCCATTCAAAGGACTACTGCTTGGTTTGTTCTTTTTTACCGTAGGCATGAGCCTCGATTTTCGCGAGCTTACGCGCCAACCATTGCTGCTTTTCGTCTCCGTGGTCGGCCTCATCGGCATCAAATTCATCCTCCTCACCGGCCTCGCTCGGATATTTCGTACGCCGTGGTCTGCCGCGATCGAAACTGGTCTTCTCCTCGGGCCCGGCGGCGAATTCGCATTCGTCGGCATCAGTATGGCCACAACACTCGGGCTTATTGATGCCAATCTATCGAGCTTCACCCTGGCGGTGACCTCAATCACGATGGTGCTCATTCCCGTGCTGTCTCACTTCGCACAGCAACTGGCACCAAAGTTCAAGGAGCCGAAGGCGCTCGACCACGAACTTGCTATCGCACCGAGCGGCGGTAAGGGACATGCAATCGTCATAGGATATGGGCGTGTTGGGCAGGTTGTCTGTTCGATGCTCGACCGACATAGCTTTCGTTATATCGCCGTTGACAATGACGCGGCTGCCATTCCGAAACATCAGCGAAATGGTCGTAAGGTCTACTACGGGGACGCAAGGAACTCAGAGTTTCTAAAGAGTTGCGGGCTTCCAGAGGCCAGAGCCGTGGTCGTCACGGTTGCCGCGGAAGCCGCGATTGACGAAATCGTAAGACAAGTTCGCGCGCTGAGAACAGATGTCATTATCGTCTCGCGTGCGCGCGACGCCACCCACGCGCGCCATCTTTATGCGATTGGCGTTACCGACGCCGTGCCGGAAACCATCGAGGCGAGCCTCCAGTTGTCGGAAGCGACACTGATCGGGTTGGGGCTGGCGACCGGGCTGGTCATTGCCTCAGTCCATGAAAAACGCGACGAATTTCGGCGTGAGCTGCAGCAGGCGGCCGGGCGATCTGGGAATGAACGACTCACTCGGTCCGGACAAAAACCTTCCGATCGCCACGTATCTGATGAATGTTCGCTTTCGGGCTGAGAGCGGACACCGCGGCTCAAAGACGTCATGTCCGCTAATGACCCAAAGCGGACATCCATCGATTCCTAGGTTGGCGCAGGAAGCGGAAGATTGCAGCGATCGGTGCCTGATCGAAATTATTCAGAATAAAATAAAAAAAGAGCCGCTCGGTGGGAGCGGCCCTTTCAATTTGCTGATCATCGTCCGCGACTCTAGTCGATGATCTCCACCACACGTCGAGTGCGGGGCTCAACCAAAACCGGATGCTCGTTCACGTAGGTGTATCGGTAACCAGTCACGTGGTACTCAGCCGGCACCTCATAATACGTGATTCCCTGCTCGGGCAGGACCGCACCAACGCGAAGTTCCTGGTCGTAGCGATATGAGGGTATATGCTCGCGTACAACGTACTCGCGGAAACGCGGACGATCTTCAACGCCTAATATTCCGCCAACAGTACCCGCGGCAGCGCCGACAGTGCCTCCTACAACAGCACCGAGAGGACCAGCGGCACGTCCGCCTGCTTCGGCACCTTCTTGCGCACCGCGGACGGTACCTTGGGCTTGCGCAGCGAACGGAAGCGCCACAAGCGCAAGTGCTGTCATTGAGATAAGTAATTTGGTTCGCATGGGGATACTCCCTTTTGGCCGCACAGAGTCGGGCTTTAACGCCTCAGCTGTCAGCACGTTCCATGAAAACCGCTGCGACTCGGCTCTAAAGTTCCCTCAAAGGAACGACACTCCTCTCATCGCGTTGTCTACCCGTTGGGAGAAGCAAATTGCGAATGCCAATTTTCTCTTATTTTTTGGTTGTAGGCAGCGTGCTCACAGGATTGCTGCTGTGGTTCGGAAATGAGAGCCAATCGAATGGAACGGCTCTCACTTCATCGCAAACGATCGGCATCCCCAAGTTCAAACCGGAGCCTGAGCCTGAGCACGCGAGAGTAACGGCTGTCAATTTCGCGGCTGAGTACCAGCGTCCAGAAACAAACCCATTGAAGGCCGCAGATACGCCACGTAAGCAGAGGGCAACGACCAAGTCTTTAGAGCCGCTGACGCGGAATAGGTTCGCTGAATTTCCGCACGACAATCTGAGCATCCATTAAATTAAAAGGCCCCAGTCGAAACGGCATGGCTCGGGGCGGTTTGTCTGCTTTTGACCCAAAGCGGACATCGGGGCGATGCAGACCAACTATTGACCCTTTGGTAAATAAGGAATGGTTCCCGCCAAATCGGTGTCGTCGATCAGCTGAAAGCGGCTTTCACTGCCGTCCTTACGGGCGGCGGCAAACGGTGCGTATTTGGGATCGGCGAGGAAGCTTTTCACGGCTTGCGTCGACGGAAACTGAATCAACGCAATGAGATTGGTGTCGGGAGGATTGCCTTCCAGCGTCTCTATGTTTCCGCTGCGTGACAGGTATTTGCCACCGTGTTTGTGTACGAGCTCGTGCACCGACGCGGCATATGCTGGCACCCACTTGTTGTCCGTAACCTTGATGTCGGCGATCATGTAAATGGCCATTGGCTTCTCCTTTGCTTTTCCGGCGGGATTGGTTGCCCACGCCTGCTCCCGGATTTGCAGGAGAATGCTGGGACGGTTCCAGTGCAGAAACTGTAGTGCCTGATACAGATTCGCTACTGGCACGCGCCAGGTTAGACAAGACCGTTAAGCAACGCGTTTCTCAGTCGCAAACCGGCTAAGGGCGAACCACGATTTCATGTTGGCCTCAAGTTGCCGGTTTCCCGTTATGGTGAGACGACCTTCCAGTTTGGCCCGTCTCATCGGCGTGTAGCCCATCCAGACTTCGGTTAATGTCCGCAAATCGGTCGATAGATATAAGTCCACATCGAAACCCGGGTCGACAGAACAAAGGTCGACTCCCTTACCGGGCTGAGCGATGAGCCACCAATTTTTTTGAGCCTTGGGCAGATCGGTGAAAATCACCTGAATCGTCGTTCGTCGCGCGGGCATCGGGTCCGGATTAATATCGCTCCGGATGCCCCACATCAGCAGATTGACATCCAGATTTTTTAGTGACGCTTCAGTCTTGATCCATCGATGTCCCCAGGCACCCACACCGTCAATAACTGGGGCGAGCTCAAGTCCTGCCTTTGTCAGCTGGTATTCGAAAAGATCCGGTTCCCCTGTCACTTTTGAGCGGGTCACAATTCCGGCTGCTTCAAGGTCTTTCAGCCGCTTTGATAGAAGCGCTGGCGACATTCTCTGCACGCCGCGTCGCAACTCATTGAACCTTTTGGAACCGGACAGGAGTTCGCGCACGAGCAGCAGCGTCCAACGTGTACAAAGAATTTCGGATGCCATCGCTATCGGGCAAAATTGATTGTAACTGCCCTCGGCCATAAGCGCCTCCTACACTCTCAAACGATAACCCACACCGTACATCTGTTTAGGGAGCCGGTACTAGTTCATTTTCTGTATCATTATAGTTCAGTTTCTGAACTATCCCCTCAGCTCATTATCGTGACATCAGTCTTCCGAGCGCCGGGTCTAATTTCTGAGGCCTGCGTATTTGAACGAAGGAAGGTACGAACATGAAACGATACTTGATCGAACGTCACATACCGGGCGTCGGCAGCCTGAGCCGTGCGCAGTTCAAGGGCCTCGCTGCAACCTCCAATGAGGCGGTCGCCAAGCTATCCGGGAAAGTGCAATGGGTACAGTCGCACATCGCCGCCGACAACACCTTCTGCTG
Organism: Hyphomicrobiales bacterium; assembly: GCA_027307405.1. Lineage (GTDB taxonomy): Bacteria > Pseudomonadota > Alphaproteobacteria > Rhizobiales > Xanthobacteraceae > Pseudolabrys. The sequence continues at coordinate 25,774 of DAHUXA010000032.1, forward strand.
CTATCTCGCAGAAAGTGAAGCCGTGGTTCGCGAGCACTCTCGGCTCGCCGGGTTTCCGATAACCAGGGTCAATGAAGTGGTCACCATCATTGATCCTATAACGGCGTATTCCTGATTGAGACCCGAACCAATAACTTTTCGACAGGAGATACAACATGTCCGAGAAAAGTCGCCTAAATCTTCTCCGCATCGCGCTCGTGGTCATCGGTTTGACGTTTATATTTGGCATATACACGTTGGGCCTTGTGTGGCCTTCGGGCTGGGTTTGGGGCCAGGGACATCCGCAACACTATCTGATGATGATCATCGGGGTTTATGCGACCCTTGGGGTGTTTCTCATTTTCGCATCGCGCGATCCCTATGCGTACAAGAGCATCATTTGGTTTACCGTGTGGTCGAGCATCGTTCATGCGGCAATCATGGCAGCTCAGTCCTTCAGTGATGAGACCGAACGCAGTCATTTGATTGGAGATGTCCCAGCGCTCCTGCTGATTGCGATCGTTCTTGCAGTATTGATGCCTCGAACCGAGCAAGCATGAGTGATGGCAGTTCTGATATCCGCTTCTGGCCAAAGCGGACATTCCCGAACCGCTGATCAATGTCCGCGTTCGGGGTAAGGCGGACGTAGCGCGCAGCGTCTTTGGTGAGAACGCGACAAGTTCGTTCAAGCTTGTGGGTATACGCGTCGGTACCGCACATTCATGCGTATGATCATGAATCGCATCAATAACTCAGCTTCATCATTCGACGGAGACGGGCGAATATGAACGAACGCGTAAAGATTCCGCGTCACCAAATCGCAGATTTAATTGAGCTCTCCTGACGCCCGTTCCAATCGGAAACAACGCCAATCAAACTTGGACACACCGATGGCTGCATTGATCTGAATCAACCGAGCAGAACTAGTGCGTCATATACTAATTTGGTTAGGTAGAGCGTGAGTGAGTGATGTCAGAAAATTGTATCAGCCGTCGAGCTGTCGTGTTTGGCTTAAGCACGCTGTTAGCGGGCTGCTCTGTTTCAGATTTCGACATCATCGAGCAGGGACGTTTTGGAAATTCTGATTTCGACTCTCGCTATGGCGAAGCTATTGATAGCGGCTACAGAATACCAGCTGTGGATTTAACCGAGTTCGATCAAAACCTGCTGCGCTCTGTGGTCCGATATAACAGCCCGTATCGCCCGGGAACGATTGTTGTAGATGTTGAAAGCCGCCATTTGTACCTCGTGGTCGAAAACGGATCGGCAATCAGGTACGCGGTTGGTGTGGGACGAGAAGAAGCGCTGAATTTTCGAGGCTCTGCTGTCATTGGCAGGAAATCGGAATGGCCCACTTGGACGCCTACTGAAAGCATGATCGAGCGCATCCCAAAATACGCCAGATATGCCGGAGGCATGCCCGGAGGGATTGGCAACCCTCTCGGTGCTCGAGCGCTCTATTTGTATAGAGACGGTCAGGATACCTATTTCCGCATACACGGCACGAACGAACCGGACTCAATTGGAAAAGCGGTTTCGAGCGGATGCATCCGCATGCTGAATCAGGATGTCATCGATTTATATGCGCGAGTGCCGATTGGTGCTCCGGTGATCGTTTTACAGCAATCCTCGAAAATCAGCGGTTGATTATGCAATGTCCGCTTTGAGTCAAAAGCGGACATCAGCTGGAGGCCCCACGATGTCCGTTAAGTGCCAATAGCAGACATTCCGTCATTCTTTCGATCATTTCATCGGCGCGGCGCATAGCGAGCTTGTGTTGACGTAGATCAAGGCTATCTCGGCATTTATGTCGAAATATGCCTTTTCCATCCGGCGCACCCAACGGTCCCCTCAATAGATCGTCGCATTCTGTGCGCCGCAAATATAAGGAGGCGTCCATGCGCTCGTTTGCAATGGCGGCACTCACTGCCATCGGCCTCGGCTTAGCTGCAACGTCTGGCGCTTTCGCCATCCCGATCAACACGACCCCAATCGGGCAAGCGACTAGCGCAATCTCTCCCCTCACGACGGTCCACTACTACCGTTACCACCATCATCGGTACTATGGTCACCGTTATTATCGTCACCATCATTATCGTCATTGCTGGTGGGAGTGGGGTCGTCGAGTGTGCCGCTGGTAATAGGTAAACGTTGCAGGCGGCGGCCAGTATCATCGGCATACTCGCCTTGGTCGCCGACCTAGGAGCCGTATCTTGCAGCGTGAGCGGCACGTCCGCTTTGGGTTATTAGCGGACAGACCGTCCCCGGTCAAAATCCGGATTTGTCCGCTTTGGTCCAATAGCGGACAAATCTTGGTGTGGTCGGATTGTTCACTTGTGCCACGAGCGGACGTTCAGCCAAAGCACTCCTAATATGCGTTCGATTAAGTTTGTCGTTGTTCACCCCATAGTGGTTTCAAAAGTTCGAGGCAAACAAGCGTTAGAACTCCGGCACCAAGGGTCAACGCGAGATCGTCGGAATGCAGGGGCCCGAAGCGAAAAAGGCTCCTCGCGAGCGGCCAAAGAAGCGTCAGGCCCAACATCGCCGCGACGGACAAGAGGACCAATGCAAGCGCCGGATTGGGCCGGCGGAGAGCCGTGAGTAAGGAGGCGCTGAAGGAGCGGTTGACAAAGATCAGGCTGACAATCGTCACAACCAATGAAAAGAATGCCAATGCCCGCACTTCGTTCTCCGGCATACCCCGCCTGAATGCTAAGATGAACATAGCGGCGACGAGCGCAAATGCGAACGTTCCCTGCAAGAGACTCCAGATAATCG
>DAHUXA010000330.1 GCA_027307405.1 Hyphomicrobiales bacterium
ACCGGTCCTGCTGGTGGATATCCAACAACCATTCTGACCGCGCGGTCCGGGTAACCGCTCTGTGCAAGTGCGTTGCCTGCTACTAAAAATATCGCCAGCGTGGCTACCAGTGCAGCTGCTATTTTGAATTTTATTTTCATCGTGCTTTCCCCGTTACTTGAATCGTATGACGGTCACCGCGCCGGCGGCCGGCGGACGGACTGGCACAAAGCACACGTCGACAGATTGTTGAACAATGTGCCCCTTCGAGGGAAGAGCAGACATTGCGCGGAAAGCGAATTATCCTGTCGCCGATGAGCGTGCCCAGCAGTTGGACCAGAGATCGCGTTCGCCAGCTGCGGGAGAGGCTGCGCGATCCGCTGTTGACGGCCCTGACGATCGTGCTCGCCGTCCTCATGTTCGTCGTTGCGCCGCTACAAGCCACAGGGGTGCTTGCTGCTCACAACTTCGGGATCTTGTTCGGGCTGTTGCTAACGTTCGCCATCTTCATTTTGTCAGCCAGTCCGGCGGCGGTCGCCGCCATTTTGGTCGCCGTCGCCCTGGTCGTCATTGCCACACTGTTGCGCCTGAGACAGCCATCCTTACTCGACATTTACCTCGACGCCAGCGCCTGGATGATCAGCAGCCTGACTGTGGGTTTCGTGGTCGCCCGTGAAGTATTTGCGCCGGGGCGCGTCACATTCCACCGCATCATTGGGGCGATCCTCGTCTATCTTTGCATCGGGCTTGCCTTCATGGCGTTGTACGGTTTTGTGGCGCTCATCGTGCCCGGCGCGTTTTCCGGCTTGGAGCCACTACAGGACAATCTCGCTGTCGCCAGTAACCTGATCTACTTCAGCTTCGTGACCCTGACGTCGGTCGGCTATGGCGACATCGTTCCGGTACATCCGATCGCGCGCAGCCTTACAAACATCGAGCAAGTTATCGGCCAGCTCTATCCGGCGACGCTGCTGGCGCGGCTCGTTACCCTCGAACTCAAGTGGCGGCACGAAAAGTAGGTGCAGCGGTGTCCGCCTTTCGGCCGCCTAATCGGGCCATGGGGCGGAAGGGGTATCCTCGCAATCTATTTGAAATAACAGCCGATTTTGAATCGCAGCCGTCCTATCTACGCCCCAGAGCTTGGAAGAGTGGCCACAGGCCCACGAATCTCATAGGGCTAGTGCCATTGCGCTTGGCGCGCAACAAGGAGCAAACACCCATGGCAACCCCAACGATCACCACCAAGCATTTGGCCTATGCGTTGGCTGAGCAACATCAGCTCACCAAAAAGCAGGGCATGGAAATGATGGAAGAGCTGATCGCAATGATCACCAAGCACCTGAAGAAGCGTGAGCGCGTAAAGATCGCCGGCCTCGGGATTCTGCAAGTTCGGAATCGTGCTGCCCGCATGGGCCGCAATCCGGCGACCGGTGAGGTCATCCAGATCAAGGCCAGCAGGAAGGTCGCCTTCCGCGCCACCAAAGAACTCAAGATGGCGATCTGATCGTCAGGCGCCCGTTAGCTTTCGAATTGAAGGGGCCGCCGAGGGCTGCGGCTGTTGCTGCCTGTTCGGGATATTCACCGTCATGAGCGGTGGCACGATCAGATTCGACCAGACCGAAGCAGACATGCTTGCTTGCGAAGTCACCGACGCGGCGCCGGAAACCGCGGTAGTGCGCAGGCGGCACTACGCTATCTGCACGGCTATTAGATCTGTGCCCAGGTCCCTGAGCATCGCCGCATCGCCACCCCGTCAAGGCCCACGATGGACGTCGGGCGCCTTTCCGCAAAGTCGCAGCAATATATGCTCAACCTCGCGAGGATGCGTCTCGCGTTGCTTGACGTGATATCCAACCAAAAGGCCAACCAGGACGCCGATCAAGTTTTCCATGTGCGCCGCCTTCTGTTGGCCCCCCAAACAGCAACACCGTATGTTACAGAAATGCTCGACGCATGAGATGACTTGTTTGTGTGAGGGTTAAAAGCGGTAATCAGCTACATGCAGCTGCCGTGCTATTTTACCGTTTTGAATTTTCTGGCGAGCGCGACCGCTATTTTGTCTTTATTTCGAAAAGCAGCCTTAT
>DAHUXA010000331.1 GCA_027307405.1 Hyphomicrobiales bacterium
GCTTACGCGACATCCACCACCGCTGTAGCGCAGGCCTTCAGGCCTGCCCACATCGCATGAACATCGAACAACTCTTCGGCGCCCATCGGCGGTTCCTGTGGAGCCTGAGCTACCGGATGACCGGAAGCGCGGCGGATGCGGACGATGTGGTGGCGGCATTGCTTGCCAGCGGCAACCAGAAATCCGAACCGCCAAGCAATCCCATGTCGGCGGATCGGGTGCGCTGGGAGCACATCCAGCGGATCTACGAAATGTGCAATCGCAACGTCTCGGAAACCGCGCGGCGGCTGAACATGCACCGCCGTACGCTCCAGCGCATTCTGGCCAAGCGCGCCCCGCGCTAGTGCCGCCTATTTGAAGTTCGTGCTCCACAAGCGGCGAATTCGATCCCACGAACTTCAAATAGAAAGTCGTTCGTTAAGAAGCCCAATTGAGTGGGGTTGGGGCGGCGATGAGGCGCGACAAGGCGATCAGGATTAGGCGCAACAGAAGCCTCAGCCAGGCGAGGATGCGCCGGAAATTGTAGCCGACGGCAGAGAGAATGACGTTGGCAGCGTCGCCGGCACGGCCTTTGAGATAGCAGCGGCCGAGGTGACCTTCGGCCTTCAGGTGTCCGATGATGGGCTCGATGGCGGATCGGCGGCGCAGCTCGCGCTTGATAACGCCGAAGACGCCGCGCTTCTGGCCGGAGACGAAGACGCGGCGTGGATTTTGTGCGTCGTGGCCACGGTATCCCTTGTCGACATAGGCCCGCTCGATGGCGCATCCCGTGAGTGCCTCGGTGCGGTCAATGACGTCGCGCAAGGTGTGACCGTCGTAAGGGTTATCGGGCAGCGAGGTGGCGTGCAGCACGAACAAGCCGCCGGGAGCGCGGCGATTGTTGGTGACGATGGAGGCCTTCACTCCGAACTCGTAAGGCGCGCTGGCCTTGCCCTTGCCGATGCACTCCACCTCCGGGGCATGGAAGGAATAAAGCTTCCAGCCGCGCTGGCGCTGCTGCTGCGAGCGGATCTGCGTGGCGCGGCCGAGCGGGAGGGCGAACGCCTCCTCGATCGCGGCCTGACCTTCGATCTTGCGGCGGATGTCGCGGATGATCCGGCCCAGCCGGCTGCGCAGAATGCGCAACTGTCGCTGATGCCGCTTGAACTGTTTGGCGTGGGCGTAACGGCCGGCCATCATCGCGGCGGCCTTGGCCGTGCGAGTATAAGATTGTCGCAGCCTGATGCCGTGCTTCCTCGCCAGGCGGTTCAGCCCATTGATCGCCGCGTGCAACAGTTTGGCGTCGGTCGGGAAGCTGATGGCCTTCGGCTGCACCGTGGTATCGACCGTGACCCGCTTGAGGTCCTGGCTGCGTAACGCGCCGGCCTCGTGCGCCACCCGCAAGCTCTCGGCCAGCAGCCGTTCCAGCCTGTCGCCGAGCCGCTTGCGCCAATGGCTCAGGTCCGAGCGCTCGTGCGGGAAGGTGTGCTGGAAGAACTCTTCGCCGGTGAAGAACTGGAAATATGGGTCGTGGACCCAGCGCTCGCACACCCCTTCATCGGACAGCCCGTAAATGTGCTTGAGCAACAACAGCCCGATCATGAAGCGGGTCTCGATCCCCGGCCTGCCGTTCTCGCTGTAGAGCGGGGCGATCTCGCCGTCGATCCAGTCCCAATCGATCTTGCCGGTAAGCAGAACCAGCTCGTGCTTCATGTTGATGATCTGGTCCAGCCGCGCCCGGAATAGATCGTTCGATCCCGTCGTCTTGTGCTTCTTCGGCCGCATCGTCCCCTCCGATGCACCACAGAATCATAGCCCGCCTCAAAAGGGAATCCGCAAACGAAATTGCAGGCTTTGAAGCTCTCAACCTCACAATCCCTGCAATCTCAAACCGACCCAAATCCCAAAAACAGACTCCCGTTCAATCGCTTAGAGGCTTGTTCACGGGCGACGATCTGAAGTCCCTGGTATGTACGCGCGGCTCGCCTAGGCAGGGACTTCAGATTGGTGGCATTAGCGGCGGCGTAAAGCCTCGCCTCAACTCTCCGCCGGCACACT
>DAHUXA010000332.1 GCA_027307405.1 Hyphomicrobiales bacterium
GTTTTTCACGACATGAAACAAGAGCGCTGGAAGTTCGCAGTTTGGCCTTGTTCCATCATCGAAGTGGCAAGGAAGCGCCCCATTAACCCCAAAAACCTGTCGCTGTTTGATGGTATCCAGCGCTCGTACCCATCAAGTGAGTGAGTAACATGTCACGCGACCCACTATCGATGTCGGAAGACGAGTTGATCGCCACCGAAATTGCGGAAAGCGAAGCGCGATCGGAACGGCTCCGGGAACATCTGAAAACTTCGGAGCGGCTGAACGAATACTACATCCAGATTGTTGCCGAACTGCGTGCCTCGCTGGACGAGATCGAGCAGCGCGACCAGGCGTCCTGAGACGCATTCGACGCTGGTTCTCAATCGTCATGCCCGGGCTTGTCCCACGGCTGTCCGGTTTAGATTTTCTGGACAAGGCGCATGGCGTTGATTCTAGTCTGTTCTGGACGTCTGCAAGCGTTCCGGGACACGACAGGAGATCAGCGCCATGCCGCATCACAATACAGTATTCCGCGACGTTCTGAAGCTGGTGCCGTGGCATCGGTTTGAAGCACTTGTGGAAGAACATGATGCGGATGCGCGGGTTCGGCGGCTGTCGACGAAGGCTCAGTTTGTGGCGTTGCTGTACGGCCAACTTTCGGGCGCCTCGGGCTTGCGTGAGATCGTGACGGGTCTTTCGAGCCATGCGGCGCGGCTTTACCACCTCGGTGCAGCGCCGGTCCGGCGCTCGACCTTCTCCGACGCCAACGCTAGCCGGCCGTTTGCAGTGTTTGCCGACCTGCTGGCCCTCATGATGAAGCAGGCCCATCGCGGACTGCGCCGCAAACTCGCCGAGGCGGTCTATCTGATCGATGCCACCAGCGTGCGGCTGAATGGACACAGTGCCGATTGGGCGCAGTTCTCGGCTGGGGTCTGTGGCGCCAAGTTGCATGTGATCTACGATGCGGACGCGGATCGGCCGATCTATGCGGCGGTCAGCGCAGCCAATGTCAACGATATCTCGGCGGCGCATCAGATGCCGATCGAACCCGGCGCCACCTACGTCTTCGACCTCGGCTATTACGATTACGGCTGGTGGGCCGCGCTCGACGGCGTCGGTTGCCGGATCGTCACCCGCTTCAAGGCCAATACACCGCTTGCGATGGTGGAGGAACTTCCGATCGCCCCCGCCAGCAACATCCTCTCGGACCGCATCGGCTTCTTGCCCGCACGCCAGGCCAGGAACAGGCGCAATCCGATGCAGGATGCCGTGCGAGAAGTGCGGATCATGACCGAGACCGGAAAGGTGCTGCGCATCCTCTCGAACGACCTCGATGCCCCCGCCGAGGAGCTTGCCAATCTCTACCGCCGACGCTGGGCCATCGAGCTGTTCTTCCGCTGGGTCAAGCAGACCCTCAAGATTACCCGCTTCGTCGGCACCTCCGAAAATGCGGTGCGTATCCAAATCGCCGTTGCCCTAATCGCTTTCCTGCTGCTGCGTCTGGCCCAGGCCGCTCAAAAAGCCGTGCGCAGCCCACTCGCCTTCGTCAGACTTATCCGTGCGAATCTGATGCACCGCCGCTCTCTCGACAATCTGCTCGAGCCGCCACCGGCCCTTCAAGATCCCCGACAGATGAGCCTAAGTCTATGCTAAGCGTTCAACCGGACAGCCGTGGGCTTGACCCGGCCATCCACGTCTTTGTCGCCGCATGAAATAAAGCAAGACGTGGATGCCCGGCACAAGGCCGGGCATGACGACATGGAATAGTCTCTGGGTCGCTTCGCGCGTAACGCTTGCGATGAAGGTGTATCTTACAGCAGTCCCGCGCCGCGCGCCCATTTGTATTTGGCGGCCAGCACCTCGACCGGAATTTCGGTCGAATAGGCATAGGCCGGAATGCCGTTCTGGTAGAGATATTCGGCCGCTTCCTCGACCTCGACGTCGCCGGCGAGCGAGGCGACGATCGGCTTGACGAAGCCCTTGGCCTCCATCTCCTTCTTCACCTCGACCATGTTGCGGGCAAACACCATGGGCG
>DAHUXA010000333.1 GCA_027307405.1 Hyphomicrobiales bacterium
AACGTGATCAACTCACCCTTGGCAAAGCTGTCACCGTCTCCGGCGCCGCGGCGAGTCCCAACATGGGGTACCACTCGTCCCCTGCCGTCACGGCGTTGATGACGGTATTCAATGCCCGGCTGGGCAGCTGGATCCAGAATCCGGCCAATTTCGGATTCATGTCATGGGTGCGTAAGCATCTCGTCCCTAACTGGAAGTGGTGCGCGCACCTGCGCCGGAGCATCTGGGCGCCGCGGCCGCCGCATACCGGTCTGCTCTATCTTCTCGCGGAACTGCTGGGCTTCACGGGCTCCCGGAATAGCCATGTCTATCTCTCCGACGGCGGGCATTTTGAGAACCTGGGCGTCTATCAGCCCGTTGATATAGTCGCTATTTCGGTGTCGATCACCGCGAGCGCGACGGCGATGATCCGAAGATCGCTCGTCGGAGCATTTTCATTCAGTGGCGCGCGGCGGACCCAAGCACGATTCCAGAGCATTGCGGTGGCAAGATAGAGAGCCCAAAAAAGGCCGGCGAAGCTCTGCAGGCTCCTCGCGGTTCCAATTCCGAACAACTTTCGCAGCATCAATCCCAAATTGCGCGCGGCCACCTGGATTAGGTAACGCTTGCTCACTTTTTCTTGACCTCGCAGCCAGGTTCGCCGCGCTCCGCCGGTCTCGCACACGTGCGCGAAACTCCTTTCCACCTTTTCACTGCGCTGGCGTTGCAACCGTTTGCTTCGCGCACCACGCACGCGCCGCCGGTTCGCATACACTGCCTCTTGTTGGCCCGCCGGCTTGTCGATCCATCGATACCGATAGCGTCGCTTGGGCTCCGGAACGTACGTGCGAAAATCCAAATCGTCCGCCAGCTCCAACGTGCTCGCTTTGTGATAGCCCTTGTCCGCGGCGGCATCTTTGATTTTCGTCTCGCTGCCGGCCGCTTCCAGGTTCATTTGCGCTTGCACCAGGCTGTCCACCATCGTCTCTGCGTCGCCGTGATTCGCCGGCGTGATCGTCGCCGACAACACGAACTCACTGTCCAGGTCTACAACGTGCTCTGCCTTGTAAGCCAGATGCGTCGTGCCGTCCTTCATCTTGGCAATACGGGCGTCCGGATCGGTCGGCGATTGCCATTCCTCGTTGCTGACTTTCTTGTCGGGCCGATTTTTGTCGAAGCGCCGCAGATCTTCGTCGGTCGGATCCTCGATGCCCGCTTCGTTGGCCAGCCGCGTCAGATACTCCTTCCAGTCTTCGCCCGTGTCCTTACGCTCGATCGACTTCATGGCGGCATTCGCTTCCAGCGTCGTCGAGTCCACGCCGACCGTCTTGCCCTTGAGCAGCTTCTTGTCCGCGGCGATCCTCAATACGAACACGAAGACCTCTTCATGAATCTCCAACGGCAAGCGTCCGTGCACGCGACTCAGGCTCGAATGATCGGGCGTGCGTTCGTTGATCGGAATGCCGAGGAACTCCGCCAGCGAGCGGCTGTCGCTGCAGCGCCAAGCGATGCCGCGCTGCGACGCGATGCCTTCGAAGTAGCCGACCAAGATCATGCGGAAGTAGACGCCCGGCGGAATCGACGGCCGACCGAGCTTGGCGGCGTAGAAAGGCTCACAGCGTTTTTCGATCCACTCGTCGAACTTGGCCTCGGCCAGCAACTCGTTCAGCTTCCGATAGAACGGGTGCCCCGGCGATTTCGGCAACTCGGTGGTCGCGATCCACAATCCTTGCTCTTCGCGCTTTCGTTTGCCCAGAGCCATCGAGACTCCTTGGTCTTGAATGCCTGTCTGTCAGCTGCCCGATAGCATATCATGCCTGTCAAGAGCCTTTTTCAACGGGCTGCTAGCGGGAGGAATTGTTTCAACCGATAGAGATAGCTGAGAACGGAATCCGGTGTTATGCCGAGGTCCGCGACTCCATCAGCTTTAAGGCGTGTGCAACGTACTCGGCCGCCGCCTCAAGCTTTTCAGTGCTTGAATTGTTGTCGGATGCTTTCGCAGACGCATTCCATACCATCTGACACA
>DAHUXA010000334.1 GCA_027307405.1 Hyphomicrobiales bacterium
CCAGTTCGTGAAGACGTTGCTTGAAAGCTGACAAATAGTCTTTCGCCTGAGGCTCGCGGTCGTCGGGGAAGGGTATCAGCACACCAACCCGTCGTACGTGCGGTGGTGTCTGTTGTGCTTGCGCTGCCAGCGGCCAAGTGACTGCAGCACTGGCGAGAACAGTAATGAACTCGCGCCGTTTCATTGTCGGCTCCGAGGCTCAGAGCAGACATCGTATCGGTTCAAAGTGACGGGTTAAAGAGACGCGCCTTATGTCTGCTTTGGGTCAAAAGCAGACATCCGCACTGCAAAAAGCCATGTCCGCTCTACCCCAAGAGCGGACATGTGCGGTGCAATTGGGGATGTCTGCTAAGGGCCAATAGCGGACATGGCCGTCTCATTCGATTAATTCGTCGGCGCGAGCGAGTAATGAAGGCGGCACACTCAGGCCAAGCGCCCTCGCGGAGGGCAGATTGATAACGAACTCGAATTTGTTCATCTGCACTACCGGCAGATCAGTCGGCTTTTCGCCTTTGAGGATGCGACCGGCATAAGCACCGAGCTGCTGATACACCTCCTTCAGACTCGTTTCATAGCTCATCAGACCACCAGCTTCCGGATACTCGCGTACGGTGTATACGGCGGGGAGCGCATGGCGCGTTGCCAGCGTGGCAAGTTGGAGCCGCCTACTGAAAAAAAACGGGTCTGTACCAACTAGGAGCGCATCGACGCGTTTTTGGACGAACGTTGCGAAGGCGGCTTCGATTTCTTGTTTGTCACTCGCATAAACGACTTCGACCTGCGCCCCGATAGCCGAGCCAGCTGCCGTTACGTCCTTCGTTACGGCCTCCGCGTTTCAGCATTTTTCGGGTTGACGAGGGCCGCAATACGAGTTGCTTGAGGCACCAATTCGCGCAGCAAGCCGAGGCGTTTGGCACTCAAACCAAATTCAGCGAGGTAAAAATTGACGCCGGTCGCGTTCCCGCCCGGTCGCGCCAGGCTAGCAACAAGACCAAGCTTGACCGGGTCGTCGGTAACACCGAACAAAATTGGAATCGTCTTGGTCGCAGCTTTTGCCGCCAGAGCCGCCGGCGTAGGACTTGCGACAATGATGGCAACCTGACGGCGTACAAGTTCATCAATAATCGTTGGAATCCTGTCGTACTGACCCTCGGCAGTGTGGAATTGGATCGCCACGTTGCGACCATCAACGTAGCCGGCTTCGGCTAGAGCCTGGCGAAGTGCCACCAATGTTTGTCCGGGCGCGGCCGCGCTGATACCCGCACTGATATATGCAACGACGGGCAACCCTACTGGCTGCGCCTGCGTGGCGAGCGGCCATGCGGCCGCGCCGCCGAGAAGTGTAATGAAATCGCGTCGTCTCATTGCCTCCCCCGAGGCTCAGGACGAAGCAATCGTAGCGGTTCAAATGAGGTTCGTTAAGGTATGACCTGATGTCCGCTTTGGGTCAAAAGCAGACATTTGCTCCGCAATGGCCTCGGGCGAGGCCAAGTCCGAGCGGGCTTGCAAAGCATGGCGCGGGCTTGTTCTACACTAATGATGGAATTTAGAATTTCTGTTTACCCGCCAGCCCGTTTTGCGTTCCGGTGATGCCGCGCCTAGGTTTCCTCATCAATCCAATCGCCGGGATGGGCGGGCGTGTCGGACTCAAAGGCACGGATGAAGTTGCGGCGGAGGCAGTACGCCGCGGTGCCTATCCCACCGCCAATAGGCGAGCGCTAGAGGCGCTCCGTCAATTCAAGCATCTGCTCGACTGTGCACCAAATCCACCCACGATCGAATGGCTTACTGCGGCCGATGCTATGGGGTGCGATGCCTTGCAGACTGCTGGGTTCACTGCGGTCGAGGTCATGTACGCGGCGCCGACTGAGCCCTCCGCGCAGGATACGAGGGCCGCAGTTGAGAAATTTCTCGCCGTCGGCGTCGACCTTGTCTTGTTTTGCGGCGGCGACGGAACCGCCCGCGACATTTGCGTTATGACGGGCGACGCCACGCCTATCCTCG
>DAHUXA010000335.1 GCA_027307405.1 Hyphomicrobiales bacterium
TCTCGGAGCACGCGCGATGATATCCTCCGATTGTTCGCGGTGGACGGCGCGAAAACGCACGTCATTCCCAATGGTATTGACACCCACGAATACAAGTCGGTCAATCGACCCGATGTCCTCGCCCGGTTCGGCATCGACTATGCCGCACTCGGTGAACACGCGGATCACGTTCTGCTGCGGCACCAGTAGCATCTCACCATCGGCATTGTAGAAATATTTGCGGTCCATGGAGGCATTGGCCACGTAGACATGGCTCGCCATGCCGACTTGCACGTAGACATCGCCACAAGTAGCGATGGTGCGCAGGCCGCTCAGGAAGTCGCAGCGCTCAACTGGAATGTCAATTGGGTGCCAGCGCATCTGACCGAGTGGCAAATTGCTTTCATCGCGACAGGGCGCAGTACGGACCAGGCCACGATCGACCGCCTTGAAGCCGCGCCCGTGCTTGACCGATGGGCGGATGCGATAAAACCAAGTCCGCTTGTTCGACGCCCGCGGTGCGGTGAAGGCTGAGCCACTCAACTGCTCGGCATAAAGTCCGAAAGGTGCTTTCTGCGGCGAGTTGCGTCCCATCGGAAGTGCATTCGGCAGCGCCTCGGTCGCAAAGGAATTTTCGAAGCCGGTCATATAGCCAAGCTTCCCTGTTGTGGAACGCACAACTTCACTCGCCTCAATTCTGTCGACGACATTCATGACTACCCTCCGCCAATAATCATAGAAAAGCGGCTCCAAACGATTGATCAAACGTATCGTCCATTCTCAACCCTTTACGACTTTTTGATCAATAGCTCCAAAGATCGTTTGTCCAGCCTCGTCGAGCATTTCGATGTGCACGCTGTCGCCAAACTTAAGGAAGGACGTCAAAGCCTTTCCATGTTCGAGTTCTTCGTTGGCACGCAGTTCGGCTATACAGGACGAGCCGGCCGCCTCGTCCTTATTGGCGACTGTACCGGCACCGATGATCGTGCCAGCACCGAGCTTGCGCGTGCGCGCAGCGTGGGCGATCAACTGCGGATAAGTGAAATACATGTCTTTGCCAGCGTGCGGCGCGCCGATGCGCTTGCCGTTGACCGACGAGATCAATTGGAGATTGAGCTTGTCACCGTCCCACTGAGGCAGCTCGTCGAGCGTTACCGCGACCGGTGAGAACGCACTGGTTGGCTTCGCCTGCATGAAGCCGAAGCCTTTCGGAAGCTCCGTCTTGGTCAGCGACCTCAGCGTATAGTCGTTGAGCAGCATGATGAGCTTGATGTGTCTGCTGGCCTGATCGGCCGTTGTCCCCATGGGAACGTCATCCACTACGACCGCCACTTCCGCCTCCATATCGATGCCGAGTTCGTCGGTCGGTAGCGGCATGTCGTCGACCGGACCAATAAAACCGTCGGACACAGCTTGATACATCAACGGCTCGGTCTCGAAATTCGGCGGCATCTCCGCGCCGCGCGCTTTACGCGCTTTGCGCATGTGACTGAGATAGACCGAACCGTCGAGGAATTGATAGGCGCGGGGCAGCGGACTTTCCGCGCGCGCTGCCGAAAAGCGTTCCACCCCAGTAGTTTTGCCGGCGTTCAGCTCGTCGTAAACGGCCTTGAGTTTCGGTGCGGCCGTCGTCCAGTTTTCAATGGCCTGTTGCATCGTTTCCGCGACCCGCGGGACTTTTACGCAAGTCATAAGCTTTCGATCGACGACAACCAGAACGCCGTCGCGACGGCCGTTTTTCAGAGATGCGAGTTTCATTATTCTAAGCTCTCACCCTTGCACGGATGGTGGGTTTGTTAGTTCGCGCTTGCAGCGTTTTGATCAATGAAGGCGTCCAGTCGGGTGGCAAAATAGATGGGCACTTCCTGCATCGGATAGTGACCGGAATTGGCAATTTTTTCGATCTGCGAGTGCGGGTAGAGGTTGGGATAGACGGCCTTCACAAGCCCCTCGCTGACGCCATTATCATGCTCGCCATAGAGCACCAGCATAGGCGCCTTGACCTTGGCGGCATCGCCCGCC
>DAHUXA010000336.1 GCA_027307405.1 Hyphomicrobiales bacterium
GTCCCGCTGCGAAGGCGGCGGAGCACCCTAGGCCGCGTGGACAAAATCAATTGACGCAAGAATCTCGTGTTGATTCAAGGCTGCAGATTCGAGGAGGCAGCCTTGAGCCGCGGCGATCTGACAGAGGTCGAGTGGCGTATCCTGAGGGTTTTGTTGCCGGTTGAGCGAGAGCCGGGGAAGCGCGGACGGGGACGCCCGCCTGCGGACAATCGCAACGTGATCAACGGCATTCTCTGGCGTCTTCGCACCGGCGCGCCCTGGCGCGATGTGCCGGAGAAGTACGGCAACTGGAACTCGATCTACCGGCGTTTTCGGCGATGGAGCACCTGTGGTGTTTGGGAGAGCGTCGCCATCGCTCTCGCCGAAACGATGGCCGAGAGCGGCCACTACAACATCGACAGCACTACGGTCCGCGCCCATGTCTCGGCTGCGGGCGGAAAACGTATGGCCCGCCCCGTCGGCAAGTGATTTTGTGGTGGTGACATGAGCAGTCTGCACAAACGTATCCGGCCTTTCGGCTATGCCGTTGGCCAAGATGGAGATCCGCGCGCTTCGCTCCTCATAAGGGGGACGGCATCGAAGTGCCATTTTACGCCATAGGTTTGCGAAACGCCGCTCGACTGTCAGGCCATCTCCTCTCAACCACCCGCAGACTTCATCGACCGGCTAGGGGATGGAGCCGGTCAATCTCGTGATCAGATAGCGATTGCTCGCTGTTCGAACGTCGTGCCATGTCGCAGCAGCGCCCAGACGATGCGCGCCAGCTTGGCGGCGAGCGCTACGACGACGGCATTGGAATGGGCTCGTGCGAGCAAGCCGCGCAGCCACTGCCCCAGGCGAGTGCTGCTTCGGCTCAAGAATGGCAAGGCCGAGCGCGCCCCCTGGATCAGCATTTTGCGCAAGTATTTACTGCCGCGTTTGGTGATGCCGAGCAGGCGAGGCTTACCTCCGGTCGTCACCTGCCGAGGAACTAGCCCAAGCCAAGCAGCGAGATCGCGGCCTCGTGCAAAGGTTTGGGCATCTCCGACCGCAGCGACGAGAGCAGTTGCGTTGAGAGGGCCGATTCCAGGAATGCTGGTTAGCCGGCTGGCAGCCTCACACTGCTTAGCCTCAGCTGCAAACTCGGCGTCGAATGCTGCAATTCGATCATCAAGCGCGTTCCAGCGTGCCAGCATGTCCCCGATCAAAACGCGGATACGGGTGCTTAACTCTTCAAACGGCTGTGCAAGAATTTCAGTGAGCTGAAGTCTCAATTTCGCACGACCCTTTGGCACGATGATGCCACGCTCAAGCAAAACAGCCCGTAATTGGTTCATCAATGATGTGCGCTCGCGCACCATCCGATCGCGGGCTCGATGCAAGGTCTGCATGTCGAGTTGCTCCTGGCTCTTGAGCGTGACGAAGCGCATCGTTGGTCTGGTGGCCGCTTCAGCAATCGCTTCGGCATCTCGCTCGTCATTCTTTTGTGCCTTTACATAGGGTCGCACATATTCTGGCGACATCAGACGCAGCGTGTGTCCTTGTGCGGATAAAATCCGTCCGAGATGATGGGCGCCGCAGCAGGCTTCCATTGCAACAACACAGGGTGAGAGCTTTGAGGCTAGGACAATGATGGTTTTGCGTTGCATGCGACGCCGCAGAGTGACCTTGCCGGAGCCATCAAGCCCTACGACGCTGCAGCTGTTCTTACCGAGATCAATGCCGAGAACCGCGATATCCATGGATAACCCTCCTCAGTTCCGAATCGCCCCCTCCAGCACAGCAGGAGGGGCGGGCCATCCATAAGGGGGGAGAAAAATCAGGCGATCGGCATCAGCCGGGGCGGCCGAACTACGAAAATCCACGCCATTGTCGACAGCAAAGGCCGGCCGCTGAGCTTCACGGTGACGGGCGGACAGGTCCATGACAGCCAGGTCGTCGAAGAGATACTGAACACGCCCCGATCGCCGCTGGCTATCACGGCAGACAAGGCCTACGACAGCGAAAAAGTAC
>DAHUXA010000337.1 GCA_027307405.1 Hyphomicrobiales bacterium
ATGTCCGAGTCGGGTCAAAAACGGAAGTCAGGCGCGCGTAACGGCCATGTCCGCTTTCCTCCCGATAGCGACCAAACTGCGGACATCACGGAGGTCCGTTTCTTGCCGATTTTGTTGTAGAAATCGGCAGACAGCCGACGCGGGACGGCCGATGCCATTTTTTTGAAGCCGTCCGTTGCCACCCGCAGGATTGTGCGGGCGACTTAGGCTCGACTTTACCGACGCTTTGCAACGCTTACGCAGCGGACAAAGAGGCGAACGGTGGCGGCCGGGCGATCAGCTTGGCAAGCCTGCGAAGGTTCTGCGCAATCGCGGCCAACGTGAACTCAAACTGGGCACCGCATGGCCCGCGCAATCGCAACCGGCCGAGCCGCAAGATACGCTTCAAGTGCGCAAACAGCATTTCGACACGTTTCCTGTCGCGGCTTGATTGCTTGAACGCCTCGGTCTTGGTCAGCGCCCGGGCAACGTCGCGAGCTTCCTCATAGATGCTGCGCGGGATTTTGCGGACAGACGTCTTTGGACAGCATCGTGCCTTGAGCAGGCAACCACGACAGTCGCGCACTTTTGTCCGATAGAGAAGTGTCTCCCCGTCGTTGACCAGCTTGCCGGTCGTCGTGAGGATCTTGTTCGCCGGGCAGATGTACACGTTACGGTCCTTGTCGAACGCGAAGTCTTCCCGACTGAAGGTCCCATCCTCGCGTTTCGACTTGTCAATCACCGGGATGTGCGGAGCGATGTCCTTGTCTTTGACAAGCCAGTTGAGGTTGGCCCCTGAACCGTAGGCGGTATCGCCCGCGAGCCGCTCAGGCTTGATATCGAAGCGCTCCTGTGTCCGCTCAATCATCATCTGCGACGCGCCGACCTCCGCCTGGCGGATGGCGCGGGACGCTTCGACATCCATGATGATGCCAACCTTCACATCGATCAGATAATTGTCGGAATATGCGAAAAATGCTGGTCCGCGCATCGCGCCGGTCCATTGGGCGGCAGGATCGGACGGCGAGACGAACTTCGGCGTCACTTTAGTGGCAGCGCCGAAAGCCGCGTCGTCGAGGGTTGCCATATACTCCTTCACGGCTCGGCTCGCGGTCTCAGGGTTGTGCTCCTTGATCCACTCCGGGCCAGGGATCGACCGCTGCTTGTTGGCGTCCGCTACGATCAGGCTCGCATCGACCGCAAACTCCTTGCCACCGACCAGTCCGGCCGAAATACACGCTTCAACGACACGCTCAAAGACCCGGCGGAAAATGTCGTTGTCACGGAACCGCTCATTGCGGGCCCGCGAGAACGCCGAATGGTCCGGAATCTTGTCCTCGATGCTCAAGCCGCAAAACCAGCGGTACGCCAGATTGACCTTGACCTCGCGGCAGAGCAAACGCTCCGATCTCAGGCCGAAGGCGTAGCCGAGGATCAGCATCCGGATCATCAGAACCGGATCGATCGAGGGGCGGCCGAGCACCGGATAATGCGGCGAAAGCTCGCCATAGACCCACGACAGATCGAGCACAGCTGCAATCGCGCGCACCTGGTGATCGTCCGGCACAACCTCTTCAAGGCAGAACGAATAAAACAGCTGCTCTTGATCCCGTTCCAACCGCCCCATCATGGCTCGATCCCGCCGCCGACCGCGTCAACGTCAGGGAATCATTGTTCGCCGCAGCCTTCAACCGACTTTTGCAACAAAATCGGCACAAAGCGGACGTTCCCGCCGCCGTGAACGATGTCCGCTTTCGGGGGTAAAGCGGACGTCGATTAGAGGCGCTTCCATCGTCACGGCCCTTGTCCGGTATCGGAGAAATTAATGAAAAGCGCTCTTACCTTCATCGGTTTCTTTCTCCTGGCAATGGGCCTGTTCTGGGCGGGCCAGGGCGCGGACTTGATTCGTTGGCCCGCCGAGAGCTTTATGGTGAATGCGCGGCAATGGATCTATTACGGCGGCGGCACCGCCGTGATCGGGCTTGTTCTGATCCTGCTGGCGCGCC
>DAHUXA010000338.1 GCA_027307405.1 Hyphomicrobiales bacterium
CGTATGTGGCAAATCCCTTGACAGTGAACAACACGACGGTGATTACGCCGAGCGTAACGATTCCTCGCAAACTGCGATTCACATAGGCCTGGTTGATAACGTCGCCGATCAAATAGGCACTTAAGGCCGTGCAAGCGGCAGCCAGCGCCATAAGCGTGAACGCGAACGCATACTTGCGCCAATGCACCAGCCCCTGCTCAGTGAGCAAACGCCGGATCAGGGCAAGTGCGCCGTAACGCTCGTCGGCGGCCGATTGCAGGCTGTGTTCGTTCATCCGCCCTCTGTGGGCTGTGAATAGGGCACGTCGGGGCAGGAGTGACCGTTTCCTTGCCTGTGGGCAAAGAAATTTTCAAGCCAAAAACGGCCCCAACGAAAGACGGCGAAAAGCGCCGATTTTGCTGATCAAGCCATGACGCTTTTGCGCCGGGCTGCCAACTGCTTTTCCCACGAAAGCGCGTGGGCGACGATAGTGTCCAGGTTCTGGAATCGAGGGCGCCAGGGCAGCACCGCACGAATGCGATCGACATTCGCCACCAATGATGGCGGGTCGCCGGTGCGGCGGCCGGCAATATCAACTGAAAAATCGCGTCCGCTTGTCCGCTTTACTGAGTCGATCACCTCGAGCACCGAGACACCGCGGCCGTAGCCGCAGTTGAGTGTCGTGTTCTCGCCGCCACTGCGCAAATGCGCAAGCGCGGCCGAATGCGCCTGCACCAGATCGCTGACGTGGATGTAGTCGCGAACGCAAGTGCCATCCGGCGTCGGATAATCGGTTCCAAATACGTCCATCTTCGGACGCTTGCCGATTGCGGTCTCACAGGCGACCTTGATCAGGTGGGTCGCGGCTGGCGTTGCCTGGCCGGTGCGCAATCTGGGGTCGGCGCCGGCGACGTTGAAATAGCGCAGGACTACAAAACGCAATCCATGTGCCTTGCTGGCGTCATGCAACATAATTTCGGACATAAGCTTGGAGGTGCCATAGGGCGAGATCGGCACCGTTGGCGCATCCTCGCGTACGGGCGCCTTACCCGTCGTTCCATAGACCGCCGCCGTCGATGAAAAAATGAACTGCTGGATGCCTGATTTGATCGCGGCGTCAAGCAGAGCGCACGTGTTCATGGTGTTATTGCTGTAATATCCGAGCGGGTCGGCGACGGACTCTGGCACCACGATGGATGCGGCGAAATGGATGATGGCCGTGATGCCGTGCTGCGCGATAATTTCACGGACCAGCGATCGGTCGCCCGTGCTGCCGGACACGAAGGGGACTGAGGTCGGTATCAAAAAGCGGAAACCAGTCGACAGATTGTCGAGCACGACCACCGACTCGCCGGCATCGACGAGCTCGTGCAACATGTGGCTCCCGATGTAGCCGGCGCCACCCGTAACCAGAACCGTCATGTCAAATGCCCCCTATAGGTCCAATGAATGTGTCCAATGATCGTAAAAGCCACGTCTTGATGGCGGCGCGCGATGGCATGGTTATGGCGGGCATGCTTAATGACCGGTATATGAGTGCCGCAAACGCGCCATGGCCAACGTCCTTTTCATCAAGACATCTTCTCTCGGCGATGTGATTCATCACATGCCGGCCCTGACCGATGCCCGGAGGGCGCGCAGCGATGCGGCTTTCACCTGGCTGGTGGAAGAGGCTTTTGCGCCGCTGGTGCGCCTGCATCCAGCCGCCGGCGAGACTATTCCGGTCGCCTGGCGTCGGTGGCGCAAATCGCTGTACGCGCCTGCGACGTTGAGTGAGATTGCTGCAAGTTTTCGGACCATCCGCTCGCATCGGTACGACGATATTATCGATAGCCAAGGCCTTCTGCGCAGTGCCCTGATGGCCCGTGTGGCGCATGGCCGACGCCACGGTTACGACGCCTCGAGCATCCGCGAGCCCCTGGCTTCGCACTTTTACGACGTTCGCTACCGTGTCGATCGCAACTTGCACGCTGTCGAGCGCAACCGGATCCT
>DAHUXA010000339.1 GCA_027307405.1 Hyphomicrobiales bacterium
GATCATTTACACGTTGATGTTCGGCTATCCGGTTCCGACACACGACGAGCACGAATTCACCAACCGGTCCGCATGCGAGATTCACAAGCATTCATATAGCGAACAAATTGTCGAGGCCTTCAGGCTCGTGTGCTCGAGAAGAAATAGCGGGCCCGCTGATGTAGGCCCTGCGACCTCCCTACCCGAATGATGATCACTCGGGCGAGAAATGTCCGCTTTTGGCACAAAGCGGACATCCAAACTCTCGCCCGGCAATGTCCGCTTTTGGGGGTAAAGCAGACATCGGACTGGCGAACCTCAATGTCTGCTTTTGATGCTGTGGACGGCGCCCACTCTGCGGCATCAAAGTGCCAAAGGTGGTTGCGTGAAGCGAACCACGTTGAGGGGAGCCGTCCATGGGCGAGGTTAGCACGATTGGGCTTGATATTGCGAAGTCAGTGTTTCAGGTGCACGGGGTTGATGGCACTGGCGCGGTGGTAATGCGCAAGCGCGTCGGTCGCTCGAAGGTGTTGGAGTTCTTTGGCGGCTTGTCGCCGTGCCTGGTCGGGATAGAAGCTTGCCCATCAGCACATTATTGGAGCCGCGAGCTACGGGCGCTTGGGCATACGGTAAAGCTAATGCCGCCGAGCTACGTGAAGGCCTATCTCAAGCGCAGCAAGAACGACGCCAACGATGCAGCGGCGATCTGCGAGGCCGTGACGCGGCCATCGATGCGGTTTGTTCCGATAAAATCTGAACAGCAGCAGTCTGGCCTGATGCTGCACCGGACCCGACAATTGCTGGTACGGCAGCGCACGATGCTGTCGAATGCGATCCGCGGGCATATGGCCGAACTCGGCATCATCTCGGCCAAGGGCCGCAATGGCACGGCTGAGTTGCTCCAGGTTATTGGGGATGTGACGGACGATCGGATTCCGCCGATTGCTCGGTTTTGTCTCGATCTTCTTGCGCGCCAATACCTGGGCCTCAGCGCAGAGGTCTCATCCATCGACAAGCGCATCCACGCTTGGCACCGATCCTGCGAAGAAAGCCGACGGCTCGAGGAGATCCCGGGGATTGGTCCGATTGTCGCCACCGCCCTGGTTGCCGAGATCGGCGACTGGGGAGCGTTCCGCTCCGGGCGCAATCTTGCCGCTTGGATTGGTTTGGTGCCCAAGCAGCACTCGAGCGGGGGCAAAGAACGGCTCGGCAGTATTACCAAGCAGGGCAATCGCTATTTACGATGGCTGCTGGTCGCCGGGGCCATGGCGGTCATTCGCTACGCGCGACAGCACGGCACTAAGCGAGCTTGGCTAACACGAATAATGGATCGCCGACCTGCAAAGGTGGCGGCAGTTGCACTCGCCAACAAGATTGCGCGAATGGCTTGGGCGATCATGGTTCGTGGCGAGCGCTATAGAGGACCGAAACTGCTGCTGGCAGCGTGAATACACCAATTGGCGAGGGCATGACGACGTAATGCAGAAACGGTCGTTCCGGAGATCGGGAAAACCCGTTTGGGTCAATGCACTTTGAAGTGCGTCCTTTCGATTGGGACCTGATCCGCGCAGAGCATTAGGGCCAGCGGCACATCCGCCGCATCAACAGGCCGGACACGTGACCGCACCCGACCAATGCTGCAGCTACGTCAGAAAGTTCTTGCCAAGGCGCCGTCCACACGTGACCCAAAGCGGACATCGTCCCAGTTGCGGACTACCGGGTGTTGCGCAAAAGCTTCGGCAGCTTGGCGATCTTCACGGCAACCCGCCGCCCACACCGAGCGCGGTGAGCATCGCGGCCAAGGCTGCGATAATAGGAAGTGCGATGATTAACACTGCGATCACGATCAGTTTGCGATCAAGCTCCATGACGCGCTTGGCTTCCTCCAACTGCCGCTTCTTCTTTTTCGCAATAAGCTTTTGCCTGTAGGCGGCAGCAATCTTGGCGCGCCGCTCAGCCTGCACAGCGGCGATGACCTCACGAAGGGC
>DAHUXA010000033.1 GCA_027307405.1 Hyphomicrobiales bacterium
GGTCTTATTTCTCGGGCCGCAAAACATAGACGCCCGCGATCAGAACGACCACGACGACTGCCGCGAGCGCGACGCCTGAGAGCATGTCCATGGCTAATCTCCTGAGACGACAAGTCGTCCGTCGAGTTAGATAGAAAGAAGGTTATGGCGGCTCAATTCAGGGATTCTCCGTAGAGCCTCGGCAAAAGAGAAGCTGACGGTATTGAGTTACCTGAAAGAACATATTGCGAACTGAGAACAAATAGTGTACATTATTTGTCTTCAATCGATTCCGACGGTGCGGGGGGCCGCGTTGTCGGGGGGTCGAATCCCGGCCATAAGGAGCGCGACATCATGAGTCAGCCTGCCCTGCGTCTCGTCGAAGGATCATCCATGGATAAGTCGAAAGCCCTGTCAGCTGCGCTGAGCCAGATCGAGCGCCAGTTCGGCAAGGGCTCGGTCATGAAGCTTGGCAAGAACGACAAGGCCATGGATATCGAAGCCATTTCCTCGGGCTCGCTTGGGCTCGACATCGCGCTCGGCATCGGCGGTTTGCCGCGCGGCCGGGTGGTGGAAATTTATGGGCCGGAATCCTCCGGCAAGACTACGCTCGCTCTGCACACTATCGCGGAAGCCCAGAAGAAGGGTGGCATCTGCGCCTTCGTCGACGCCGAACATGCGCTTGATCCGATCTATGCCCGCAAGCTTGGCGTGAACGTCGACGATCTCCTGATCTCTCAACCGGATGCCGGCGAACAGGCCCTGGAAATCGCCGACACGCTGGTGCGCTCCGGTGCGATCGACGTGCTGGTGGTGGACTCGGTGGCCGCTCTTGTGCCGCGCGCCGAACTCGAAGGCGAAATGGGCGACGTGCAGCCGGGCAGCCAGGCGCGGCTGATGAGTCAGGCACTGCGCAAACTGACCGCATCGATCTGGAAATCGCGCACCATGGTGGATTACCTCACCCAGAACCGCATGAAGATCGGCGTGATGTATGGATCGCCCGAGACGACTTCGGGCGGCAATGCGCTGAAATTCTACGCTTCCGTGCGTCTCGATATCCGGCGCATCGGCGCCATCAAGGAGCGCGACGAGGTGATCGGCAACCAGACCCGCGTGAAGGTCGTTAAAAACAAGCTGGCGCCGCCGTTCAAGCAGGTCGAATTCGACATCATGTACGGCGAGGGCGTGTCCAAGACCGGCGAGTTGATCGACCTTGGCGTCAAGGCCAACGTCGTTGAGAAGTCCGGCGCCTGGTTCTCTTATGACAGCCAACGCATCGGGCAGGGCCGCGAGAACGCCAAGCAGTTTCTTAAGGACAATCCCGACGTCGCCGCAAAAATCGAAGCCTCCGTGCGCCAAAATGCTGGCCTGATTGCGGAAGCAATCTTGGCGGGCGAGAGCGACGACAAGGACGACGACGACGAGGCGGCTGAGGCTTGAAAGGATGATGGGCTGCCGGATGGCGTTGTTGCGACGCTGCCATCCGGAGCCGGTTTTCGCGAAGAAGGCATAGCCTTCAAGAGCGAAGAGCCGGCGCAGGAGCGGCCAGAACCGCTACCTGTCCTGCCCGCGCCGACCCAACTCGTCGAAGTCAAAGACGTTGCCGAGCCGATCGCAGAACCAAAGGCCGCTAAACCGAGGAAGGCCGGAGCTGCGAAAGGCAAAGCCAAGAGCGCGAATGCCAAAAGCACGGGACCGAAGGCCGCTCTAGCGAAGGCCAAAGGGCCCACGGGGAAGAGCGCGAAGCGCAAAGGGAAGACCGGCCATTAGCCATTAGTGGTCTAAAAAGTTAGTAAGGCGAGGCGGCGGCGCCCGAGTTATCCGCTGCACCACTAGGTGACGCGTAGCGCAGCGATGCGTTAGGCATTCGCCCCCGTCGGCACCCGGCTGCGTAAAGCGGCCGTCACCGAGGACGGGGGCGAAGGCGTTTTCGGAGCATAAGCGGGGATCCAGGCTCCCGCTTGGGCTGGACTGAGCGGATGTGCCTTTTCGCGCCGCCTTCCTAGACTTACGCCACCCCCGCCGCTAAATAGCAGCCTTGAAAAACATCAAGCCAAAACGGGGATTTAGACCCCATCGGGCAGGGGCCTAACAGCGTTTCAAGATGAGCGGCGTCAACGATATCCGCAAAAGTTTCCTCGATTTCTTCGCCCGCAACGATCATCAGATCGTGGCGTCCTCGCCGCTGGTGCCGCGCAACGACCCTACTTTGATGTTTACCAATGCCGGCATGGTGCAATTCAAGAACGTGTTCACCGGCCTGGAGAAGCGGCCCTATTCGCGCGCAGTGACCGCGCAGAAATGTGTGCGCGCCGGCGGCAAGCATAACGACCTCGACAATGTCGGCTACACCACGCGCCACCACACGTTCTTCGAAATGCTCGGTAACTTCTCCTTCGGCGACTACTTCAAGGAGCGCGCGATCGAGTTGGCCTGGACATTGGTCACCAAGGACTATGCGTTGCCCAAAGACCGACTCCTGATCACCGTCTATGTGGACGATGATGACGCGTTCAAGCTTTGGAAAAAGATCGCCGGGCTTCCCGACAGCAAGATCCTGCGCATCGCCGGCGCGGATAATTTCTGGGCCATGGGAGAGACCGGGCCGTGCGGCCCGTGCTCGGAAATTTTCTACGACCACGGCGACAAGATTCCCGGCGGGCCGCCCGGGTCGGCCGACTCGGAGGGCGATCGATTCATCGAAATCTGGAATCTCGTGTTCATGCAATACGAGCAGCTCGAGGGCGGTAAGCGCCTCGATTTGCCGCGGCCATCGATCGATACCGGCATGGGGCTCGAGCGCATCGCCGCCGTACTGCAAGGCACCCACGACAACTACGCCATCGACCTGTTCCGCGTGCTGATCCAGACCATCGCCGATCTGACCAAGGTGTCGCCAAACGGACCGCACAAGGCATCGCATCGCGTCATCGCCGACCACCTGCGCGCGTCGGCATTTCTGATCGCCGATGGTGTCCTGCCCTCGAACGAGGGCCGGGGCTATGTCCTCCGTCGCATCATGCGACGCGCCATGCGTCATGCCGAACTGCTTGGCGCAAAAGAGCCGCTGATGTTCAGGCTCGTGCCGGTGCTTACTCGCGAAATGGGTCAGGCCTATCCCGAATTGTTGCGTGCCGAGGCGCTTATCACCGAAACGCTCAAACTCGAGGAAACGCGCTTCCGCCGCACGCTCGAACGCGGCCTTGCCATCCTCGATGAGAAGAGCAAGGGCCTCAAGAAAGGCGCCATGTTCGACGGCGACACGGCCTTCACACTCTACGACACCTATGGCTTCCCGCTCGATCTGACGCAGGACGCCCTGCGCTCGCGCGGCATTTCTGTCGATCTCGCCTCCTTCAGCGACGCCATGGAGCGTCAGCGCGAGACAGCGCGCGCCTCCTGGGCGGGTTCGGGCGAGGCGGCGCAAGAGACGGTGTGGTTTCCGCTCCGAGAGAAAATCGGCGCGACCGAATTTCTCGGCTACGAGACGGAAAGCGCCGAGGGCATCGTTGCCGCTTTGGTGAAGGACGGCAAGGAAGTTTCCGAATTGAAAAAAGGTGAGAGCGGCGCGGTTCTGATGAACCAGACGCCGTTTTATGCCGAGAGCGGCGGCCAGGTCGGAGACACCGGCGAGATGCGGCGCGAGGGCGTGCGGCTGACGGTCAGCGATACGCAGAAAAAGGCCGGTGATCTGTTCGCGCACCTCGTCAAAGTGGAGCAGGGCACGGTCAAAGTCGGCGATCCCCTCCTGCTTGATGTCGACTACGCACGCCGCGGCGCGATCCGCCAGAACCATTCCGCCACGCATCTTCTGCACGAAGCGCTGCGCCAGGTGCTCGGCGACCATGTCGCGCAGAAGGGCTCACTGGTCGCGCCCGATCGGCTGCGGTTCGATTTCTCGCATCCCAAGCCGATGTCTCCGGAAGAGATCGAGCGCGTCGAGGACATCGCCAACGACATCGTGCTTGAGAACGCGCCCGTCACCACCCGCCTGATGGCGGTTGACGACGCGATCGCCTCCGGTGCACGCGCGCTATTTGGGGAAAAATACGGTGATGAGGTCCGCGTGGTCGCCATGGGCGACGGCACCGGCAACACGATGGGCTGGTCGGTCGAACTCTGCGGTGGCACCCATGTGCGCCGGACCGGGGACATTGGCCTCATTTCGCTGGTGGGCGAGGCCGGGGTGGCAGCCGGCGTGCGCCGGATCGAGGCTCTGACCGGAAAAGCCGCCCGCAAGGCGGCTAACAAACAACTTCAGGTCCTTAAAGCGGCTGCGACAGAGCTTAAAGTGCCGCTTGAAGAGATGCCCGGACGTATCGGAGCTCTCTTGGACGAGCGCAAAAGGCTCGAACGCGACCTCTCAGATGCGAAAAAGAAGCTGGCCATGGGCGGTGGGGGCAAGGCGGTCGGCGAGGCGGCCGATGTGCGTCAGGTGAATGGCGTGAAACTGCTCGCGCGCGCCGTGTCCGGGATTGAACTCAAGGATTTGCGCAGCCTTGCCGACGAGGGCAAACGCCAGGTCGGATCGGGCGTTGTCGCCATTGTCGCTACGGCTGAGGACGGCAAGGCCGGCATTGTCGTTGCTGTTACAGACGATCTCACCACGCGTTTCAACGCAGTCGATCTTGTCAAAAAGGGCGCCGAAGCGCTTGGCGGCAAGGGCGGCGGTGGCCGTCCTGACATGGCGCAGGCTGGCGGACCTGACGGCTCCAAAGCCGAAGCCGCTTTGAAGGCGATTGAGACTGCGCTCGGCGGCTAAATAGGATCACCGCGTCATGGCACGCAATCGCCTCAAGGACTTGCGCCGGCGCGTTTATCGCGTACTCGAACAAGGCCCGGTTGGTGATCGCGTCAGCAAGGCTATCGACCGATTCCTTGTGGTTCTGATCCTCATCAATTTGATAGCGGTCGCGCTCGAATCGATACCGAAATACGAGGATCGTTACGCGACGACTTTCGCGCTCATCGAATTTTTTTCTCTCGTTGTATTTACCATCGAATATGGCCTCCGCCTGTGGTCGGCGGTTGAACATGGGCCGCACCAGCATATGGCGGCCACGCGCGCACGTCTCAAATATGCGCTTAGCCCTGCGGGTATTATCGATCTCGTTGCGGTGCTGCCGTTCTGGTTTGCGATGATCTTGCCCGGCGATCTGCGCGTGGTGCTGGTCTTCCGGATGGTGCGTTTCTTCAAGTTCGCGCGCTATTCGCCGGCGATGCGCTCGTTGCTGGACGTGCTCTATAACGAACGACGCGCGCTGTTCGGCTGTCTCGTCATCGCGCTCGGCAGCGCGCTTGTTGCCGCCTCTCTGATGCACCTGGCCGAAGGCGACGTGCAGCCTGACAAGCTCGGCACGATTCCCGATGCCTTCTGGTGGGCGATCGTGACGATCGGCACAATCGGCTACGGCGACGTGGTGCCGGTGACGGCGCTCGGCAAGCTGATTGCGACCGGCACCATTTTTACCGGCCTGGTGATGATGGCGCTGCCGGTCGGCATCATTGCCACCGCTTTCGCCGAACAAATTCAGCGCCGAGATTTCATAGTTACCTGGGGCATGATTTCGCGGGTTCCGCTGTTCGCGGAACTCGATGCCACGGAGATTTCCGACGTCATGGAATTGCTGTGGGCGCAGGTGGTCGAGGCCGGCGAAGTGATCATGCGCGCAGGCGATTCCGCGCGTTCGATGTATTTCATCGCGGCCGGCGAAGTCGAAATCGAGATCAAGGGCAAAAAGGAGCGAGTGCGGCTCGGCGTCGGCCAGTTCTTCGGCGAGGTAGCAGTGCTGCGGCGAACCCGCCGCACCGCAACCGTCACCGCGGTTACCCGTACCAATTTGCTGGGGCTCGACGCCCACGACTTGCACGCACTGATGCAGCGTGACCCGCGCATTGCCGCGCGGATCAAGGACGTGGTGGAAAAGCGGGTCGGAAAGGGGGCCGTTCCGACCAGGCGAGAAATTGCACCGGACAAGGTTACGTGACGCGCCGAACGCACGAAACGGTGCGCGCGGACGCCCCTACGCCCCCATCGCCTTTTTCAGGTTGGCGTCTACCTTGTCGAGGAAACCGGTGGTGGAGAGCCACTTCTGGTCGGCGCCGACCAGGAGCGCCAGGTCCTTTGTCATAAAGCCCGCCTCAACCGTGTCGACGCAAACCTTCTCCAGCGTCTTCGAGAACTTCGCCAGCGCATCGTTCTTGTCGAGCTTGGCGCGGTGGGCGAGCCCACGGGTCCAGGCAAAGATCGACGCGATTGAATTGGTCGACGTTTCCTTGCCCTTCTGATGCTCACGGTAGTGCCGTGTGACGGTGCCGTGCGCGGCTTCCGATTCAACGATCTTGCCGTCCGGTGTCATCAGCACCGACGTCATCAGGCCTAGCGAGCCGAAGCCCTGTGCCACGATGTCGGACTGCACGTCGCCGTCATAGTTCTTGCAGGCCCAGACATAGCCGCCCGACCACTTGAGCGCGGCCGCCACCATGTCGTCGATGAGCCGGTGTTCATATGTGATCGACGCGGCCGCGAAGTCGTCCTTGAACTCCGCCTCGAAGATCTCCGCGAAGATGTCCTTGAAGCGGCCGTCGTAGCGCTTGAGAATGGTGTTCTTCGTCGACAGATAGACCGGATAGCCGCGCGACAGGCCGTAGTTGAACGAGGCGCGCGCGAAATCACGGATCGAGTCATCGAGATTGTACATGGCGAGAGCAACGCCAGAACCCGGAAATTCGAACACTTCATGTTCGATTTTCTTGCCGTCCGGGGTGACGTAGCTCAGCGTGAGCTTGGCCTTCTCAGGCACCCGGATGTCGGTCGCGCGATATTGGTCGCCATAGGCATGACGGCCGATCACGATCGGTTGCGTCCAGCCCGGCACCAGGCGCGGCACGTTCTTGCAGATGATCGGTTCGCGGAAGATCACACCGCCGATAATGTTGCGGATGGTCCCGTTGGGCGAGCGCCACATCTTCTTGAGATTGAATTCCTTCACGCGCGCTTCGTCCGGCGTGATGGTGGCGCATTTCACCGCGACGCCGACTTCCTTGGTCTTGTTGGCGGCGTCGATGGTGATCTGATCGTCGGTCTCGTCGCGCTTCTGGACGCTGAGATCGTAATAGAGAAGGTTGATGTCGAGATAGGGATGGATCAGCTTGTCCTTTATCAGCTGCCAGATAATGCGCGTCATCTCGTCGCCGTCCATTTCGACGACGGGGTTTGCCACCTTGATCTTCGCCATTGCGGGTAGAACCTTTTGAAAGTTGCGCGGATGGGGAGGAAATGCTTCCGGCACGCGCCCTATAGCACCCAAAATCGCGCGGTAAAAGCCGCGAATTCCCGGCATTCTTTCCTACACCGGAAGGGGCAGGTATACCGCGCGCACGGAGGATTGCATGCCCGGTGCTGGCACCGACAAGACCAAGCGATGGATCGAAACGCCGGCGCCAGTCGTCGTTTTGGTTGAACCGCAGCTCGGCGAGAACATCGGTGCGGCCGCGCGCGCTATGGCCAATTTCGGGCTGTCGCGGCTGAGGTTAGTGAAGCCGCAACAAGGCTGGCCAAATGAGAAGGCGCGCGTCATGGCGGCAGGTGCCGACCGGATCCTCGACGGGGCCGCGCTTTATGACAGCCTGAACGACGCGATCGGCGATTGCAGCTTTGTCCTGGCCACCACCGCGCGCAATCACGATCAGGCCAAGCCGGTGGTATCTGCGGACGCCGCGGCATCAGAAATGGTGGCGCGGGTAGCGGCGGGTGAGAGCGTCGCCATCATCTTCGGCCGCGAGCGCATCGGGCTCGAAAATCATGAGATCGCACTTGCCGACCGCATCGTGACCTTGCCGGTCAACCCGGGTTTCGCGTCGCTCAATCTGGCGCAGGCGGTGGTGATCGTTGCCTATGAATGGTTCAAGCGCGCAAACGGCGGCGAATTGCCATTCGCCATGCCGGAAAAATCACCACCAGCGCCGAAGCAGCAGCTCGATGCCTTCTTTTCCGACCTCGAACGCGAGCTCGAACGGGTCGAGTTCTTCCGGCCCGAGGAAAAGCGCGGCACCATGAGTGTGAACTTACGCAATATTTTCCAGCGCATGACGCCGACACAGCAGGACATCCGCACTTTGCATGGCGTCGTCAACGCGATCGTGCAGGGGCGCAAGGGGCCGGCGCGCGGCGGCGTGCTCGACGCAGCGGAATCCCAGAAGCTGCGCGATCTGTTGGCAGAGCATGGTGGCGGCCGCGTGCCAGGCGAGCGGGGGCCCGTGCGCGGACTGGCGCGACTTCTGCGCCGCAATCCGACGGAAGCGGAACGCATGCTGTGGCAGGCGCTGGTGAATGACCGCCGCTTTGCCGGCCGTGGCTTCAAGCGGCAGGTGCCGATTGGGCCGCACATCACCGATTTCGTTTCGTTCCCGTTGAAATGCATCATTGACCTCGTGCCGCCGCAGGAAACAGACGAGGCCGCGCGCACGCGCGCCGAAAGGCGGGCTTACCTGTCCGAGCGGGGTTATCGGGTCTGCGAGGCGAGGGCGGAAGAGGTGGAGCGGGATGTGGGGAAAGTGATGGAGGCGCTGGCTGGCGTCATCCAATGACGGTCATGCCCCGCGAATGCGGAGCATCCGGTAACCCGCAGCATCAATTGTGCTCGAAGGCAGGGAGTGCTGGATGGCCCGCCTTCGCGGGCGACGACAGTCAGTGCCCCTTCAACACCTTCAGCTGCGCCACGGTGGCCTCGCGCAAAGTCGTCAGATCATTGCCGGCGATGATGAAGCGAAAGCCGCGTTTGGCCATGGCCAATGCGCTTTTGGTGTCGCGGCAATAGATACCGGGAATCTTGCCGGCCTTGCTCGCAGCGGCACAGATCTTGTCGATGGCCTTCTCGACCTGGGGCGCCTGGACATCCTGCGCCATACCGTTGCTGAGCGCGGTGGCGAGATCGTAGGGGCCGATGAACAGCGCATCGATGCCTGGCGTTGCCGCAATCGCATCGACATTGTCGAGCGCGGTTGTGGTTTCGATCATGGCGAACGTGAGCGTGCCCTCATTCGCGTCACGCATGTAATCGACCGACGCCGCACGCGGGCTTTGCATTGCCATGGCCCGCAACGGACCCCAGCTGCGCTCGCCGAGCGGCGGATACTTCGCCGCGGCAGCGAACTCGTGCGCGTCGGCGGCGCTGTTGATCATCGGCGCGATGATCGCCTCGGCACCGAAGTCGAGTGCGCGGGAAACCAATGCGAAATCGTTATGCGGCACCCGCACCACCGGCGTGGCTCCGGCATGGTTGAGCGAAGCGACGCCGGTGATAAGCGAAGCGGTGTCCCACAGTCCGTGCTGCGCATCGAGCACGACCGCAGCAAAGCCTTCGCGCGCGACGGTCTCGGCGACGATCGGAGAGTTGGTCATGCACCAGGCTCCGTAGACCGTTTCGCCCGCGCGCAAGCGCTTGGCGAGAGCGAAAGCCGAGGTTCCCGTCATCGTGCTCTCGGGGTGTTCCCCGGGCGCAGCGCAGCACGTAGTGGTGCGCTCCAGGCCCGGGATCGAGAAAATTTACGCAGTCCCGGATCTGCGGTGCACCGCCATAAGCGCGTTTACGCGCGTCTTCGACGCGCTATTGCGCGCCGCACCGCGTCCGGGACACAAAATTTTACCCGCTCTTCTTGATCTGCGCGACGGCTTCCGCCAGCAGTTCGGTCATCTGTGCCTGAATTTGCTGTTCAGTGATGCCTTTCGACTGCAGATCCTTGAGCAGCGTGTGCAGGACGTCGTGGTCGCCCGCCGTCTCGAAGTCGGCCATCACGACGTCCTTGGCGTAAGCCTCCGCATCGGCGCCGCTTTTGCCGAGAATTCCGGCTGCCCACAAGCCGAGCATCTTGTTGCGGCGGGCCATCGCCTTGAAGCGAAGCTCCTCGTCATGCGCGAATTGCTTCTCGAAGCCTTCCTCGCGCTTGTCGAATGTCGTGGTCATGCGGCCTCTCGTTTTCGCGACCGGTAGAGTCGCTTACTGTCTTCTTCGTTGCCGCCTTGCATATCGCCGGGCAACCGTCAAGGCAACATCGGGCGGCTCCTTTGCGGCGAAATTACGGAGTGGAAAACGTGCCGCAGGCGTGATTGTGCTGCCTCTACCGATCGGCTAGGTTCACGTCGTGTCCGGACCGCTGGCGCGGCCAGCGCTTCAGTCCGGTCCCGCAGCCGCGGATCTTGCAAAGTCGCACAACACGGAGCCACGGCACCTGATGGATTTTCACAAACCACGGTACACGCCTATGAGCCGCCGTCGCCGCATTTACGAGGGCAAGGCGAAGGTCCTGTATGAAGGCCCGGAGCCTGGAACGCTGATTCAGCATTTCAAGGACGACGCGACCGCCTTCAACGCCAAAAAGCACGAAGTGATCGAGGGCAAAGGCGTCCTCAACAATCGAATCTCGGAATATGTGTTCCAGCATCTCAACGATATCGGGGTGCCGACTCACTTCATCCGCCGTCTCAACATGCGCGAGCAGTTGATCCGCGAGGTGGAGATCATTCCGCTCGAAGTGGTGGTGCGCAATGTCGCTGCAGGCTCGCTGGCACAGCGCCTTGGCATCGAAGAGGGCACGCAGCTGCCGCGCTCGATCATCGAATTCTATTACAAGAACGACAAGCTCAACGACCCGATGGTGTCGGAAGAGCACATCACTGCCTTCGGCTGGGCTTCGCCGCAGGAGATCGACGACATCATGGCGCTTGCCATCCGCGTCAACGATTTCCTCTCCGGCCTTTTCCTCGGCGTCGGTATCCGTCTCGTCGACTTCAAGATGGAAACCGGGCGACTGTGGGAAAATGACGTCATGCGCATTGTCGTGGCCGACGAGATTTCGCCCGACAGTTGCCGGCTCTGGGACATCAAGACCAACGACAAGCTCGACAAGGATCGCTTCCGCCGCGATCTCGGCGGCCTGGTCGAGGCTTATACTGAAGTGGCCAAGCGCCTCGGCATCATGAGCGAAGGCGAGCGGCCGCAGGGCACCGGCCCGGTGCTGGTGAAGGGCTGACTGTCCGGCCGCTAGTCCGGCCGCTCTTTAATACAAATACAAACTCCGTCATGGCCGGGCTTGTCCCGGCCATCCACGTTTTAAGAGGCCCCGCAGCAGGCAAAACGTGGATGCCCGCGACGAGCGCGGGCATGACGACGAGTGAAAGATTGCGGCTAGAACTTGTAGGCCAGGCCAAGCCAATCCCATCATCAGCGTGTTGCTGAAGTCGGCGTGAGCATCGGTGCACAGATCGTTTCCTTACGTCATCTTATTGGCGAGCGACCTCATGGATTGCCGGGTCAAGCCCGGCAATGACACCGAAGAGGCTGAGGTGCAAACTATCGCTGCGGCTGTCTCTAACGCTTTTGGGGAACCCGCCCCACCTTGAAATCAGGCGTGGGTGCGATGACCTGTGTAGGGTTCATCCACACGGTTGAGGCGGCCTGTGGCGGATGCTAGGTCAGGTCGTCGAGACCGGAATCGCCTGAAAAACTGCTATGAAAGCCCGCGTCACCGTCACTCTGAAATCCGGCATTCTCGACCCCCAGGGCAAGGCCATTGAGGGCGCGCTGCTCTCGCTCGGCATCGTCGGGGTGTCCAGTGTTCGCCAAGGCAAAGTCTTCGATATCGAAATCGACGGCAGTGACCGCGCGAAGGCTGAGATGCTGCTCAAGCAGGCCGCAGACAAGCTTCTGGCCAATACAGTGATCGAGAATTACCGGGTGGAGGTGATGGGGTGAAAGCCGCCGTCCTCGTCTTCCCCGGCATCAATCGTGAGCGGGACATGGCGCGCACGCTGCGCCTGATCTCAGGGCGTGATCCCGCCATCATCTGGCATGCGGAGACGGAACTGCCCGCCAACACTGATCTCGTCGTGATCCCGGGTGGGTTCTCCTACGGAGATTATCTGCGTTGCGGCGCGATCGCGGCGCGCAGCCCCATCATGGATGCGGTGCGCGCTTACGCCGCCAAAGGCGGGTTGGTGCTTGCCGTATGCAACGGTTTTCAGATCGCCTGCGAAGCTGGACTTCTGCCTGGAGTCCTGATGCGCAACGCGCGGCTCAAGTTCATCTGCCGCGACATTTTCCTCAAGGTCGAGCGGTCCGATACACCGTTCACGCGCGGCTACAACGCGGGCCAGGTCATCCGGGTCCCGACGGCGCACGGTGAAGGCAATTACACAGCGGATGCCGACACCATCGCTCGCCTGGAAGGCGAGGGGCGTGTCATTTTCCGCTATGTCGCGCCTGACGGGACGCGCGATCCCACCTTCAATGTCAATGGCTCGACCAATGCCATCGCCGGCATTATCAACGAACGCGGCAATGTCCTTGGCATGATGCCGCATCCCGAAAACCACGTCGAAGCCGCGATCGGCCCGACCGACGGGCGCGGTTTGTTTGCCGGGCTGGTCGAGGCGCTCGATCGGGCGGCATAGGCTGTGATCCGCAACGAACCTCGCATCACCCCCGAGTTGATTGCCGAGCACGGGCTCAAGGCGGACGAATACGACCGCATCCTCAAGCTGATCGGACGCGAGCCATCGCTCACCGAGCTCGGCATTTTTTCGGCGATGTGGAACGAGCACTGCTCGTACAAATCCTCCAAAGTCCATCTCCGCACGCTGCCAACCAAGGGTCCGTGGGTGATCCAGGGGCCAGGCGAGAACGCCGGCGTCATCGACGTCGGCGACGGGCTCGCTTGCGTGTTCAAAATGGAGAGCCACAACCATCCGAGCTACATCGAGCCCTATCAGGGCGCGGCGACTGGCGTGGGCGGCATCCTGCGTGACGTCTTCACGATGGGCGCGCGGCCGATCGCTTGTCTCAACGCGTTGTCGTTCGGCTCTCCCTTACATCCGAAGACGCGGCACCTGGTGTCAGGCGTGGTGGCCGGGATTGGCGGATACGGCAATTCATTTGGCGTGCCAACGGTCGGCGGCTCAGTGCGTTTCCACGCGCGTTACGACGGAAATTGTCTGGTCAATGCCATGGCGGTCGGCATCGCGCGCAAGGACCAGATCTTCTATGCGGCGGCTTCGGGTGTCGGCATGCCGATCGTCTATCTCGGCTCCAAAACGGGGCGCGACGGCATCCACGGCGCCTCGATGGCGTCGGCCGAATTCGGCGAGGACTCCGAAGGCAAGCGCCCAACTGTGCAGGTCGGTGATCCGTTCTCGGAAAAGCTTCTGCTCGAAGCCTGCCTTGAGATCATGCAGAAAGGCTGCGTGATCGCGATCCAGGATATGGGCGCCGCCGGCCTGACGTGTTCGGCCGTGGAAATGGGCGCCAAAGGTGATCTCGGTGTCACGCTCGATCTCGACAAGGTGCCCTGCCGTGAGGAAGGCATGAGCGCCTACGAGATGATGCTGTCGGAAAGCCAGGAGCGCATGCTCATGGTGCTCAAGCCCGAGAAGGAAAAGGAAGCCGAAGCGATCTTCCGTAAATGGGGACTCGATTTCGCGGTGGTGGGTGAGACCACACCAACGAAACGCTTCATTGTGCGCCATGGCGGCGATGTGATGGCCGACTTACCGATCAAGGAGCTCGGCGACCAAGCGCCGGAATACAAACGGCCGTTCGTTCACGCGGCAAAGCTCAAAGAGGTCGACGCCGAGAGCGTGCAAGCGCCGGTCGGCATTGTGGAGGCGCTGGGGAAATTGCTGGCGACGCCCGATCTCTGCTCGAAGCGATGGGTATGGGAGCAATACGATCACGTCATTCTTGGAAACACGGTCCAGCGGCCGGGCGGCGACGCCGCAGTCGTGCGCATCGAGGATGGCCCGAAAGGCCTTGCGCTCGCCACCGATGTGACGCCGCGCTATTGCGAGGCCGATCCGTTCGAGGGCGGCAAGCAGGCGGTGGCGGAATGCTGGCGCAATCTCACAGCGGTGGGTGCCAGGCCGCTCGCTGTCACCGACAATTTGAATTTCGGCAATCCGGAGCGGCCCGAGATCATGGGTCAGTTCGTTGGCTGTATCCGGGGCATCGCGGAAGCCTGCAAGGCGCTCGATTTCCCGGTCGTCTCCGGCAACGTGTCGCTCTACAACGAGACCAATGGCCGTGCGATCTTGCCGACCCCTTCGATCGGGGGCGTCGGCCTCATCGACGATTTCAAAAAGTCGGCGACGCTTGCGTTCAAGCGGGCGGATGAAGCCATTCTACTGGTCGGTGAAACGACGGGCTGGCTCGGCCAGTCGATGTATCTGCGCGAAATCTGCGGCCGAGAAGAGGGCGGTCCGCCGCCGGTCGATCTCACCGAGGAGCGCGAGAACGGCGATTTCGTGCGCGCGCTGATCCTCGACGGTACGGCAACGGCGGCACATGACCTGTCCGACGGGGGCCTGCTGGTTGGTCTCGCCGAAATGGCCATGGCCTTAGGCATAGGTGCGGATTTATCCGCGGCGCCGTCCGATATTCCCGCCCATGCCCACTGGTTCGGTGAGGATCAGGCGCGCTATCTCGTCACAGTGCGGACGGCGCAAGTGGACGCCGTGCTTGCGCGCGCCAAGGCAGCAAACGTGCCCGTGTGGATGATCGGAAAGACCGGCGGTGACACATTGACGCTTGCTGGCGAGCGTCCCATCCTTGTCACGATTCTGCGCGAGCGTTTTGAGGCTTGGCTGCCGACCTATATGGCCGGGGAGCTGTGAACGAACTTAAGAGGACCGGCCTATGGCTATGCAAGCCGGTGAAATCGAGCGGCTGATCAAGGCGCACATCCCGGACGCGCAGGTGACCATCCGTGACCTCGCGGGTGACGGCGACCACTACGCCGCTACGGTCATCTCGGCCTCGTTCAAGGGCAAGTCGCGGGTGCAACAGCATCAGCTGGTCTACGATGCACTCAAGGGTCAAATGGGCGGCGTACTCCACGCGCTTGCCCTGCAAACCGGCACGCCTTGATGAATTCCGGACGCGGTGTTCGCGTTCTCTCACCCGAGGGTGCAATAGCGCCGACCGGCACGTGGAGTCTCGGCGCGCGCGCCGGCGACTTCGTATTCGTGGCGGGCATGCGCGGTATCAATCCGACGAATAACCGCCTCGTCGAAGGTGACGAAGCGCGCATCCGCCAGGCTTTCATGAATATGAAACTGATTGCGGAATCCGAAGGCGCCAATCTCTCGGATTGCGTACGTCTGACCGTTTTCGTGACCGACATGAGTCGGTTACGTCCTCTCGTAAATAAGGTGCAGGAGGAGCTTTGGGCTGGCGCCCAATATCCGCCACGCACCCTCCTAGAGGTCGCCAAGCTCAATCAGGACGACGTTTTCGAGGTCGAAGGCACGTTTTACTCACCAAAAAGTCGATGAATCCCGCTTTACCTCTTGGGTTGGCGCGGTCTTCTGCGATACATATATCGGCGAACGGAGCGGCTGCGCCGCCCGACAGGATGAGCCATGGGCATTGAGCAATTCATCGACAATGAAGTGAAGGGAAACGACGTGGTGCTGTTCATGAAGGGCACGCCGCAGTTTCCAATGTGCGGATTTTCCGGGCAGGTGGTTCAGATCCTTGACCATCTGGGCGTGGCCTACAAAGGCATCAACGTTCTGGAATCCGATGAGATCAGGAACGGCATCAAGAGCTATTCCAACTGGCCGACGATTCCGCAGCTCTATGTGAAGGGCGAGTTTGTCGGCGGTTGCGACATCATTCGCGAAATGTTTCAGGCCGGCGAATTGCAGCAGGCGTTGAAAGAGAAGGGTGTGTCCGTCCGGCAGACTGCCTGACGCGGCGCCCGCGCGTGGCGAAATTTCTTCTTGTCCTCGCGACGGTCGTTGATTTTGCGCTCGCGGCACTGCTCGTAGGCGTGTCCGGGTTTCTATTCGGGGGCGGCCCCGAAAGCATGCATGCCGGATTTCTGGCGATGGTGGGCTATGTCGCCGCCGTCATCGGCTGCCTGGCGGCGCCGATCGCCGGATTTGCTTTCAATAGACGAGGCAAGGTCGGTCTTGGCCTGGCAGCAGCCTGGGTGCCGGTTGCAGGCGCGCTGGCCGCATTGATAATGCCGGCGCCTTATTAAACGGCCGGGATGAAGCGGTAGGCTCTATCCTTGCGCTCGACCGTTCCGACGCCCGGATAGGGCAGATGGAATCCAATCAATATCGAGCGGTCTGTGGCGAGCCGATCGAGAAGCTTGCGCCGCGTCGCTACCGCCTGGTCTGGCACATGGTCGGCCAGCGGCTTCCATTCCGGGTGTTGAAATGAGATGAGCGGGTGGATGAGGGCGTCGCCTCCAATGATCAGGCCGTCTCCGCCGACGAGTTCAAGTGAAACGTGGCCC
Source organism: Hyphomicrobiales bacterium (assembly GCA_027307405.1). Taxonomy (GTDB): domain Bacteria; phylum Pseudomonadota; class Alphaproteobacteria; order Rhizobiales; family Xanthobacteraceae; genus Pseudolabrys. The sequence continues at coordinate 16,282 of DAHUXA010000033.1, forward strand.
TGTGTGTGGCCGGGCGTATCGGCAATACGCAGACCGGGGACGATCTCATCGCCTCCTTTGACCATTTTCATCTTGCCTTTGATAGCTGCATAGTTTCGACGTGCGCCGGTGACGAAACCTGCGCGCTCGGCGGGCAGACCGCGCGTTGCGTTATCGCCTGTCCAGAAATTCCATTCCGCGCTAGCCACATAAAACGTCGCGTCCGGCATTATGAGCTCGTCGAGTTCGTCGATAGCACCCCACAGGTGATCGGGATGGCCGTGCGTGAAGATCACCTTGGTGATCTTGGCCTTGTCGATACCGGCAGTTTTGAGATTGTCCCACAATTTGCCCGCCGTCGGCATGAAGCGGTCCCCGGAGCCCATATCGACAAGAATAAGATCGGTGCCCGAGCGGATCAGCGTCACGTTGGTCGGCGAGTTGTATTGCTCTCCGGTTTGGCCTGCGGCCTTCAGCAACGCATCACGCTCGGCGGGCGGTGCGTCGGGCGCCAGAAAACTTGTCGGCAGTACCAGGTGGCCGTCGCTGACGACCGTCAGTTCGAAAGCACCATGCTTGATTGAATAGGGCGCCGCTGCAAAAGCGGGCAGGGTGCGGGCGAGAAAACCCGCAGCGGAGGCAGCAAGGAACACGCGACGGTTGACGTTCAACATGGGTGAACCGGCCTGGCAGAGGCTTAATGCCTTCTACGCCAATGCCCGGCGCGCCGCTACTGACGGGGAGGCAGGTCGCTTGCCGTGCTGACGTGTTCGACTAACGCGGGTTCAGGCGGTTCATGATCAGGTAGATGACGCCCAGAACCAGCGCCAGTCCGATCAAGCTTTGCGTCGGTACCCCATTCGCGAACTTCGTGACGTTGTCGGCTACCGACGTCACGAACACCCCGGAGCCTTGTCCGAGGATGAGGTAGATCAGCATGATCACGAGGATAGCGACGAAGCCAAGCTCGACGCATTCCCACAGGATCTGTTTTGCGGTGGCCATGTTGGCCATGAATTTGCGCATGGCAGAACCTCTTGATGACACGGCTTATGAGTGGGGGGCCAAGCCCCCCACCCTGATTGCGTCAGCAAAACTGATCAGGCTAGCCGCACGCGGGCGTTAGGCCATTTTCCGGTTCGAGAACAGCCAGAGGACGATCCCGAGCGTGATCAGACCGACGAGACCGTTCGCGCCCATGTCCTTCACCCAGCCCATGATGTTTGCTGTCACAGCGCCGAAGAACGGCAAGTTTGCGCCGACCAACAGCGAGAGCACGATCGCCAGTGCCAGCAGCATCAGAGCTAATTCCGTCAACGCCCCGATCCACTCTTTGAGAGTATCGATCCCTTTCATTGCGGAGTCTCCCTAGGCATGTCCCCCTGATTCGAGGACCGCGCTTGTTATTAGCGCTTTTCGCCTACTAAATGTAGCGAATTGTCGCAATGGTGACACAAAATAAGCTGTGCACTACCCTTTTAGTCGGGGATAACTCGCCAAGCGTGCAGAAGTTGGCACAGGCGAAATCGATCGAATTTTGGGCTTTTCGCGTCGGTCCCGCCGGCCGGCGCGATTGCGCCGACCAAGGCGGGTGTTTCGTGACGCGGTCGGTCCCCGTTAGCGGGAGTAATATTCCACAACCAGATGCGGCTCCATGCGGACCGCATAAGGCACGTCTGTAATGACTGGAATGCGCGTCAGCTTGGCGGTCAGCTTCGACGCGTCGACATCGATATAGTCCGGCACATCGCGCTCGGCCAAAGCCTGTGCTTCCAACACCAGCGCCAGCTGCTTTGACTTTTCCTTGACCTCGACGACATCGCCGACCTTCACGCGGTAGCTCGGGATGGTCACGCGCTTGCCATTCACGCGGATATGGCCGTGGTTGATGAACTGGCGCGCGGCAAACACGGTGGGCACGAATTTGGCGCGGAAGATGAGTGCGTCAAGACGCCGCTCCAACAGGCCGATCATATGGGCGCCGCTGTCGCCCTTCAGGCGCCGGGCTTCCTGGTAAATGCCGCGGAATTGACGCTCGGAGATATTGCCGTAGTAGCCGCGCAGCTTTTGCTTGGCTTTGAGCTGAACACCATAGTCGGACAGCTTGCTTTTTCGCCGTTGGCCATGTTGACCGGGGCCGTATTCGCGCCGGTTCACAGGGCTTTTCGGCCGACCCCAGATGTTTTCGCCCATCCGGCGATCGATCTTGTACTTGGATTCCATGCGCTTGGTCATTCGCGTCCTCGATTGTCGTTGCTGTTGCTGAGGATCGCGCCCTCCTTTGTTCCGGCAGCGCCGGAACCGACAGGCAGAGCCTCGTAAGCGCAAGGCCTCACCGCGGGTCGCGAAACGCCCGGCGGACCTTGAAATCCGCCGGGCGCGCAGGTTTTAGGGTTGAACCGGGTGGGTGTCAAATCCGATGCAAGTATAACAAGTTAGGGCTGAGATCGTTGGTCGCACAGCATCGCCTTGCCGAACCGTGGCGGGGACACCATTTTTCAGGTTCAGGCCGGGCCCCTCTGGCAGCCACATGGCTGCGATGTCGGACTGATCAAGATCTCATCGGGGCCCAATGAGCCAAATAATCCCGCCAGACCCAGTTGATATGTGCCGTCGTCTGCGGCTTGTCTCCACGAATACGCTGGAGCGAAGCCGATGAGCGACCTGTTCGTCTTTTCCTATGACGCAATGGCCGCGCTCCTCCAGGTGATCATGATCGACCTGGTGCTCGCGGGCGACAATGCGGTGGTGATCGGACTTGCGGCTGCGGGTTTGCCGCCCGAGCGCAGGGGGCGGGCAATTCTGGTCGGCATCGCCGCCGCGACCGTGCTCCGACTGGTGTTCGCAGCGGTCGCCGTCGAACTGCTGGAGATCGTCGGCCTGCTGCTTGCCGGCGGCATATTGCTGCTGTGGGTGTGCTGGAAAATGTGGAGGGAACTGCGCGGTCCCAGCGTAGAAGATACCGAAGCGGCGCTTATGAAAGGGGATGCGCGCGTCCCGCGCAAAACTTTCGCGCAGGCCGCCCGGCAGATCGTGGTGGCTGATATCTCCATGTCACTTGATAACGTGCTGGCGGTGGCGGGCGCCGCGCGCGATCATCCTGCGGCATTGGTGTTCGGACTGGGACTTTCAATCGTGCTGATGGGTGTCGCCGCCGGCTTCATCGCCAAATTGCTCAACCGCCACCGCTGGATTGCCTATGTCGGCCTTGCGATCATTCTCTACGTCGCACTCGACATGATCTGGCGAGGATACTGGGAAGTGCAGCCGCATTTGTTCGGTTAGAAGCCGTATTGCGCCAGTGTTGCGGCCAGTTTGGGCCACAACGCGCGTCCTGACGTGAACGCGATTTGCGGTGGCGGGGATGGATCGCCTGATCTGCGCTCACGCAACAGATCAGCGGCACGGCGCGCGATTGCAGGCGCCGGATCGAGCCAGGTGACAGGCCAGGGCGCGTTGGTCCGGAAGCGCTCCAGCAGAAGCGGATAATGCGTGCACGCCAACACGATCGTATCCGTGCGACGTCCATCCTTTTCGACGAAACAACCAGCGATCTCCGCTGCGATTGCACTCTCGGCGGGCGGCGGCCCGGCGAGTTCGGCCTCCGCATACCCGGCAAGTCTTGGCGAGCCAACGAGATGAACCTCGCAACCGGACGCAAATTCACGGATCAGCGCACGGGTATACTCGCGTCCGACGGTTGCTTGCGTGCCAAGGACCGTTACGAGCTTCGATGCCGACTGCGCGCAGGCGGGCTTGATCGCCGGCACGGTGCCGACAAACGGCACCGAAAAGCGTGTCCGCAATTGGGCAAGCGCAAGCGTGGAGGCCGTGTTACAGGCCACCACCACCAGATCGGGTTTGTGTTCGGCGATGGCCTGGCCGAGCACGTCGGTCACTCGCGCGATCAGCTCTTCTTCGGCGAGATCGCCGTAGGGGAATCCCGCGTCGTCAGCCAAGTATACAAAGCGTGCATCCGCGCGCGCCGCCTTCACCTCGCGGAATACCGTGAGACCGCCGAGTCCGGAATCAAAAACGAGAATGGTGGGAGCTTCCGGCATCGGGTGACGGCGGCTTAGTTGCTCCCAAAAACCCGCTTAAAGATGGTGTCGATATGCTTAAAGTGATGGTCGAGGTTGAAGTTTGCCTCGAGCTCTTTGTCCGAAAGCTTTGCGTGCACGTCTTTATCTGCCTTTAATAAGGACAGGAAATCGCTGTCACCGCCCCATACCTTCATGGCATTGCGCTGTACGAGGCGATAGGCGTCATCCCGCGACATGCCCTTCTGTGTCAGCGCGATCAGCACGCGCTGTGAATGGATGAGCCCACCGAGCTTGTCGAGGTTCTTCTGCATTGCGGCGGGGTACACCACCAGCCTGTCAATGATGGATGCGAGCCGCGCCAGCGCGAAATCCAGCGTGACGGTGGCATCGGGCCCGATCATGCGCTCGACCGAAGAATGCGAAATGTCGCGTTCGTGCCAAAGCACGACATCTTCCATGGCCGGTAGGGCATAGGCGCGCACCATGCGCGCGAGCCCGGTGAGATTCTCCGACAACACCGGATTGCGCTTGTGCGGCATTGCGGAGGAGCCCTTTTGCTTCTCGGAAAAGAACTCTTCCGCTTCCAGCACTTCCGTGCGCTGCAAATGGCGGATTTCGGTGGCTAGCCTTTCGATTGATGAGGCGACCACGCCAAGCGTAGCAAAGTACATGGCGTGGCGGTCGCGCGGGATGATCTGGGTCGATACGGGCTCCACAGTCAAACCCATCGCCTTGGCCACGTGCGCTTCAACGCGCGGATCGACCTGCGCGAAGGTGCCGACCGCGCCGGAAATGGCACAGGTCGCAACCTCTTTCCGTGCAGCAACGAGCCGTTCGCGCGCGCGCGCAAATTCCGCGTAGGCATAAGCGAGCTTGAGACCGAACGTGGTCGGCTCAGCATGGATACCGTGCGAGCGGCCAACCGTCGGCGTCAGCTTGTGCTCGATCGCTCGGCGCTTGAGAGCCGCGAGCAGCGCATCGACATCGGCGATAAGAAGATCCGCGGCGCGTACGAGCTGCACGTTGAGACAGGTGTCCAGAACATCCGATGAGGTCATGCCGGCATGGACATAGCGCGCCTCCGGCCCGATGATTTCGGAGAGGTGGGTCAGGAACGCTATGACATCGTGTTTGACCTCGGCTTCGATCGCATCGATGCGAGCGACGTCAAATTTGGCGGCCTTGCCCTTCTCCCAAATCTTTTTCGCAGCGTCCTTCGGAATGATCCCGAGCTCGGCCATGGCGTCGGCCGCATGCGCCTCTATCTCGAACCAGATGCGGAATTTCGTTTCCGGGGACCAGATCGCGGTCATTTCGGGGCGGGAGTAGCGCGCGATGGTCACGCCGCTTCCCCGCGTGCCATTGCCGCCGCATTGCGGATTGCGGCGATATTGCCTTTGTAGTTGCCACCCCTGAACACGGCCGACCCGGCGACCAGTACATTGGCGCCCGCCTGCACGACACGCGCGGTGTTTTCCGGCGTGATGCCGCCATCGACTTCGATGTCGATCGGCCGCGCGCCGACCAGCGTACGCACTTCGCGCAATTTATCGAGAGCGGCCGGAATGAAAGCCTGGCCACCGAAACCAGGATTGACCGACATGACGAGAATGAGATCGATCATATCAATGACATGTTCGATGCTCGACACCGGTGTTGCGGGGTTCATTGTGACTCCCGCTTTCTTGCCAAGGGCGCGGATCGCCTGGAGCGAGCGATGCACATGCGGCCCCGCTTCCACGTGGACGGTGATGATGTCGGAGCCCGCCTTGGCGAAGGCCTCAAGATACGGATCGCAAGGCGCGATCATCAAATGGACATCGAGGGTCTTTTTGGTGAGAGGGCGGAGCGCCTGCACCACCGCAGGACCGATCGAGATGTTGGGGACGAAGTGGCCATCCATCACGTCGACATGGATCCAGTCGGCGCCGGCAACCTCGATCGCGCGGATCTCGTCGCCGAGCTTGGCAAAATCGGCGGACAATATCGACGGCGCGATTACGAGCGGGCGGGGCATTCATGGCCTCCAGACGCGTTCGGGTAACACGGAGCAGGCCGGGGGGCAACGCGTGCCGCGCACGGGGCGAGCCGGCAATTAACTTTAATCGTACCGGCAAAATTTGCCTGCACGGCGCCGGATCAACGAGATCCGAGCGCGGGAAGTTGTGGACAACCGCAAGACCAGCGCGGGTTTTTCAGTTTGTGAGGGCTTGGCGCAGCTCTTGCGTTCAGTCGTGTGGGTGCGACGACCACCGTTGTGAGCGGCGTGTTGAGGAGTATCGTGTCATGTCCATGTCAGTAAGCGCATCCTCGAATGCGTTGTCCTACCTCCAGCAATTGTTGCAGTACGGTACCAGCGGACCGGGAGCTACGAGTAGCGACCCGCTCCTGGCGCTGGATCCGACAATCACGGGATCGGAAAGTTCCAGCCAGCAGTCGAATTCATCTCCAATCTGGTCTGGCTCTTCATCATCGTTCGAACCCGGCACTTTGGCGGCCCTCATCTCGCTGCAAGGTCAAACAGCCAGTGGCGTCGTGGGGCAATCTCCCTCTGACCTGTTTTCGCAACTCGATACGGACGGTGACGGGCAGATCAGCAAGACTGAATTCGAACAAGCACTCGGCGCGGTTGGAGTCGATACCCAGAGCGCCGACGCCTTGTTCGGAAAACTCGACGCCAACAGCGACGGCAACGTAAGCGTGGGCGAGCTCAACAAGGCGCATGGCCGTGGCCATCACCACCATCACCATGCTGATAGTACGGGCCCGACGCAGGGCGGCGATCCGCAACAAGGTGGCCTGTCATCGCTGCTCAATTCGTCTGATATCACCGGTGCCACGACCCAGACCGCAACAAATCCGGATGGGTCGACCACCACCACTATTTCGTATGCCGACGGCACCTCGGTGAGCACGACCACCTCGGCCACATCCCCGAACAATGTGTCGTCAAATAACGACCCAAATAGTGGGTCGGGCGGGCCCAGCAGTTCGAGCAACAACAATCTGATCGAACAGCTGATCAAGCTGCAGTCGCAGCTGGTGACACAGGCAGCGTCCGCTCTCTCGACAATCGCCTAAGCTTTCGCGCTTTGCTGAAGCCGCTTCGCCAGCGGCTTCAGCAGGTGCGGCAATAGAAAAATGGGAAATTGCGCTAGGGCAAAATAGAGCCACGCAATATCGGGCACCGCAAAGCCGGTTGCCGCCAGCATCAAGCCGATGTTGCGGTTTCCTGCAATCAAGCCAATCGCGAAGGCACGAGCCCGTCCAGCCCGCAGGAACACGAGCGCGGTCAGCGCGATCATACCGAGTGCGAGTGCAAAGGCGAGCACGGTCAACTCGATCACGAGCAACGGGTTGGCACGGAAATGATCGGCAACGCCATCCATCGCGGCCACGGCGAACATGAACATTGCAAGCACGCTCAGGCCATCGATACGCTCGCGCTGCGCCTCGATGAAGGGCCGTCCGGTCACGAACCTGATGACGGCCCCGGCCCCAGCGCAACCCGCAATGATCAAAAACAGCCGGAGCCCGAAGCCAAGCGGTGAGGCAAGCGCAGTGCCGAGGAACATGTGCGTGAATAGACTGGCGGTCAGCGGCGTGATCGCGGTCGACACAATCAGGGTTGCAAGGGTGAGCGCGACGTCGAGCCCCAACAGCGCCGCAAGCGCAGGCGAAGACATCAGGCCGGGCGCGGACATCTGCAGCACCAGCATGAAATAGAGGCCCGGCATGCTTTGATTGACGGCGCAGGCCATGAACAAAAGCCCAAGGATGACCGGCACGACCAGCATTGCCCACACGGTCGCAGCGGCAATCAGCCCTGGCCGAGTGAAATGACGGAACAGTTCGTTGGGATCGACGCGCAGAAAAGCCAGCGTCAGCATCACCACGATCGCTTCGCCGAGATAAGGCTTGCAGACTGCAGCGAGACCGGGGATGGCGAGTCCGACAAAGATCGATGCCGCCGCCACCAAGGTACCGTGTCGGCCGACAAGAGAAAGTGCGGCCGCGAGGGCGCCAGCCAGCTTCATTGGGGGAAACTCCGGCCGCGGGTGGGTGCCCGGGCTTGATAGCGCCATTAGCTGCCGCGATCCATATATAAAGGCTGATGCGGGTAGGAGATCGGCTGTGGCACGCACCGACGCAATGGTTCTCGGCGCCGGCATTGTCGGCACATCGGTAGCGCTGCATCTCGCCAGGCGCGGGTTGAGTGTTGCATTGGTCGATCGCGCCGGCGTGGGCGAACAGACCTCTTATGGGAACGCCGGCGTCATTGAGGGCAACACGATATTTCCGCCCGCGTTTCCATCCGATACTGGCAGGGTATTGCGTATCGCGCTCAAGCGCGCGGCGGAGGCGAATTATCACCTGGCATTTTTGCCTCGCATAATGCCTTGGCTGTTAGCGTTCCGCGCCGCCTCGCAGCCGGATCGTCTGGCCGAAACGGCACATTTGATTCGTCCGCTATTTTCCCGCGCGGTTGCCGAGCACGAGGTGTTGATGGCCGAAGCGGGTGCGATGCATTACCTGCGCAAGACCGGCTGGCTCAAGGTTTATCGCGATAAAAAGAGTTTCAGCGCTTTGCGGCCTGAATTCGATCTCGCGGCGAAATTTGGTTTGCCACTCCAGGCGCTCGACTTGGCAGGCGCGCAGGCGCTGGAGCCGTCGCTCCATCCGGTGTTCGCCGACGCAGTGTTCTGGCCGCAAGCAGCGAGCGTGAGCAATCCGCTTGGCGTGACCCGCGCCTACGCTGCGCTCTTTGCTACGCTGGGCGGCATCATTCTCTCAGGCGATGCGCGGTCACTGCATCGGAATGGAAATCGCTGGCGGGTAGAGACCAACGAAGGCGCACTTGACGCGGCCCAATGCGTGATAGCGCTCGGGCCATGGACGCCGGATCTGCTTAAAATTCTCGGCCTGACGTTGCCGCTCGCAGTCAAGCGGGGCTACCACCGCCATTTTCTTGGGCAGGGGAACGCCGGCCTGTCACGGCCAGTGCTGGATGCTGACGTTGGGTATCTGATCACGCCGATGGAACAAGGGATCCGCATAACCACAGGTGTGGAATTCGCCGCGCGTGACGCGGCACCGTCTCCGGAGCAATTTGACCGTGTAATGCCACGGGCGCGCGAGCTTTTTCCGCTGGGCGAGTCTGTCGATGGAAAGACCTGGCTCGGCAGCCGTCCTTGTTTTGCAGATTCACGCCCGGTGATTGGACCGGCCCCTGGACGTCCCGGATTGTGGCTGGCGATCGGTCACGCGCATTGGGGCCTTACGCTCGGTCCCGCCACGGGACGCATGATTGCCGAAATGATGGCGGGCGAGCCGCCATTCTGCGATCCGTCACCTTATCGAGCTGAACGATTCAGTTAAGACACGGGCGTAAGTTCGCGGAAATCATACCGATCGCGAATGTAGCCGCTGAAAAAGGCGCCTTTTGAAAAGGCCGACTGAAACGAGGCAGCCACCTCGGCAGGAACATCGACGTATTGATAGACACGGCCGGTTGCGAACGTGACGGTCAGCCGTTCAGCCTTTTTGTCGTATTCAATGCCTGCAATGGCAGTTGATGGCATGACATGACAACGCGCAAACCCGCGGAATGGTTCGCGGGTTCATCCGAAGCGATCGCGCCAGCTCAGCACGGCGTTGGGGAAGGGCAAAGCTTTGGCTTCATAGACTCCGCGAGCGACTGCCCGCGCCATCACGTTGGCGGCGACCATGCCAAGTTCGGCCAAGCCGTAAAATGGATCTGATAACGACATTGCTCCGGTGGCGGCGCTGAACATCACGTCGCCATCAAGCGGCGTGTGCACGGGATAGATCGCGCGAGCGAGGCCGTCCTGCGCCATCACAGCAAGCCGATTGCATTGCGCCTTGTTCAGTTTCGCATCGGTCGCGATGAGGGCAATGGTCGTATTTTCCGCCGGGCCGCCCTTGGCGCGGATCGCGAGGTCGGCGGCCGTAATCTGGGCCGGCCAACCGCGCCCGCCGAACTCCTTGTTCAACTCGAAAGGCGCTGCCCAAAAGTGTGGTCCATCGCCGATCACGACAGTGCCGACGGCGTTGACCACAACAAGTGCGCCGACGGTGATGCCGTCGCGCGTTGTTGCCGATGCGGAGCCGATGCCGCCTTTGAGATTGACCACGGTCGCGCCGACTCCGCCTCCGGCGCTGCCGAGCGCAAAATCGGCACCAGCATTTTTCGCCGCATCGTAAGCGAACTCTCTATATGGAGGATAGCGGCCCCAATTCTTGTCACCGCCATTGAGCAGATCGAACATGATTGCGCCGGGTACGATCGGTACGACCGCATCGCGGATCCGGAAGCCGCGCCCCTGCTCACGCAGAAAAGCTTGCACGCCCGAAGGGGCATCAAGCCCGAAAGCGGAACCGCCGGATAGCACGATGGCGTCAATGCCTTCCACGGTGAGTGCCGGGTCGAGCAGGGCGGTTTCGCGCGTGCTGGGCCCGCCGCCGCGCACATCCACACTGGCGGTCACGGCCGAGTCGAAAACGACCGCCGTGACGCCGGACGCCAGCTTGGCATCGCCCGCGTGGCCCACGCGGATGCCCGCAATATCAGTGATCAGATTGCGCGCCATATTGCCTCCCGGTGAGGATCTTATCACGTCCGTTCACGTTCCGGCGAAGGCAGGCGCTTGGCGCTTGCAAGTGCGCACGTTGCGTCGCATCTAGAGACCCCATGAATGGCGAAGTAACCTTCCTGGCCGCTTTGGTCGCCGGTCTTGTCAGCTTCCTGTCTCCCTGCGTGCTGCCGCTGGTGCCGCCGTATCTCATATTTATGGCGGGCACGTCGCTCGAGCGCCTTGCAGACCAGGAGTCCGAGCCGCGGGTCAGGCGTGAGACCGTGGCCGCAGCAATCCTGTTCGTGCTGGGATTTTCAACTGTATTCGTGGCGCTTGGTGCAAGCGCCAGCGTTTTCGGATCCCTCGTTCGCGCCTATTCGGGGCCGCTTGCGACCATCGCCGGCATCGTCATCATCATCATGGGACTGCACTTTCTTGGTGTAACCCCAATTGCGTTTCTGCATCGGCAGAAACGACTCGACGTCGCCAAGCCAGTCGGCCTTTGGGGGGCCTATGTGATCGGCCTGGCCTTTGCCTTCGGATGGACGCCATGCATCGGGCCTATCCTCGCCGCCATTCTCGCGGTGGCTGCGTCCGAGCAGACTGTCACCAAAGGGGCGAGCCTGCTTGCGGTCTATTCGCTCGGCCTCGGGATTCCGTTCATTGTGGCAGCCTTCGCGATCGAACCGTTCGCAGCATTCCTGACGCGCTTCCGCAACTATCTCCATCGCGTTGAGCAGGCCATGGGCGCGTTGCTGGTGCTGACCGGGATCGCGTTTCTGACAGGCAGCGTCAATCAGATGAGCGTATGGTTGCTCGAAACATTTCCGGCTCTGGGGAAAATCGGCTGAAAAAGAAAGCCCGCCAATCAGGCGGGCTTTCGCAAAATATAAGTGTGATTGCTTATTTCACCTTGCTGCAATCGGAACCCGGACACTCGACGTAAGTGATCTTTCCGCTGGGATCTTTCTTCCAGATGTACATCACATAGTCGAGTTTCGTGATATCGCCCTTCTTGTCGTAGGAGATATCGCCGAGCACGGTCTTGAATTGCATGCCGGAATGCATCTTCTCCGCGACCTTTTTGGGGTCGAGAGATTTGGCAGCTTCAGCGGCCTGCTTGATGATCTGCACGCCGGCATAGCTGTACAGCGTGTAGGCTTCCGGTTCGAATTTCTTGGCGCGGAATTCTTCTACGACCTTTTTTGCGTCCGGCTTGTTGCGCGGATCGGGGCCGTAGGTCATCAGCGTGCCTTCAACACCCGGTCCGCCAATCGAGGCGAATTCGTCTGAGGTGATGCCGTCACCGCCCATCAGTGGCGCTTTCACGCCCTGGTCGCGCATCTGCCGTACGATGAGCCCACCTTCGGTGTAGAGGCCGCCCCAATAAATGAGGTCGGCGCCGGATTGTTTTATCTTCGACACCAGCGCCGAATAATCCTTCTCGCCGGCGGTGTAGGCCTCGTACAGGACCTCCTGCTTGCCGGCGTCGTTCATTGCCTTCTTCGTCTCGTCGGCGAGGCCCTTGCCATAGGCCGTCTTGTCCTGGACGAAGGCGAT
>DAHUXA010000340.1 GCA_027307405.1 Hyphomicrobiales bacterium
GGGTTCACGAATCTACTTGGATAGCATACAAATATATGACAATCACAAGAGCTGGGACCCTCAGCATTTGGTTATCGGCCCACTGTCATTCGATCACGTCGTCGGCGATGGCGGATCAGCCGTAGTGCCCGCTTACGGCGTGTGCCACACGGCGGGAGTCGAGGTGTTCGCGGCTGGACCCCATCGCGCCACTGCCCGACCAGATCAACGAGACCGCTAATTTGTCGTCCGTTAAGAAACCGATTTGAGTTCGGGATCGGTTGCAAGCGGGCGCCGTAACGCAGCCAGGATTAGGCGCAAAAGAATCCTCAGCCAGGCGAGGACGAGGCGGAGGTTGTGGCCAACGGCGGTGAGGATCGCGTTGACGGCATCGCCGTCGGTTCCCTTGAGATAGCAACGGCCAAGATGGCCTTCAGCCTTCATGTGGCCGATCACGGGCTCGATGGCGGAGCGGCGGCGCAGCTCGCGTTTGATGGCACCCAACACTCCGCGCTTCTGTCCGGAGATGAAGACACGGTGTGGGTTTGGCGCATCGTGACCGCGGTATCCCTTGTCGACATAAGCGCGCTCAATCTCGCGGCCGGTGAGCGTCTCGGTATCCTCGATAACCGCGCGTAGGGTGTGGCCGTCATACGGATTGCCGGGCAGCGCCTTGGCGTGCAGCACGAACTGGCCGCCGGGGGCGCGGGCATTGGTGGTGACGATCGAAGCCTTGACGCCGAACTCGTAAGGCGCGCTGGCCTTGCCTTTGCCGATGCATTCGACCTCAGGGGCATGGAAGGAATAGAGCTTCCAGCCGCGCTGACGCTGCTGCTGTGAACGGATCTGACTGGCGCGCGCAAGCGGCCACTCGAAAACGGCCTCAAGGTCAGCCTGACCAATGATCTTGCGGTGGATGTCGCGGATGATGCGGCCCAGCCGCGTCCGCAGAATGCGTAACTGCCGACGATGGCGGTTGAACTGCTTGGCGTGGGCGTAGCGCCCCGCCATCATTGCCGCCCGCTTGGCGATGCGCAGGTAGGATTGCCGCAGCCGCACCCCTTGCTTCCTGGCCAAGCGGTTGAGCCCCCTGATCGCCGCGTGCAGCAGCTTGGCGTCGGTTGGAAACGTAATGGCCTTGGGCTGCACCGTGGTATCGACCGTGACGCGCGCCAGATCCTTCGTTCGCAGCGCACCGCTCTGGTGCGCCACGCGCAGGCTCTCGGCCAGCAGCAGTTCCAGCTTGTCGCCGAGCCGCTGGCGCCAGTGGCTGAGGTCCGAGCGCTCGTGCGGGAAGCTATGCTGGAAGAACTCTTCCCCAGTGAAATACTGGAAATACGGATCATGCACCCATCGCTCGCATGTGCCTTCGTCGGACAGCCCGTAGATGTGCTTGAGCAGCAAGAGCCCGATCACGAAACGGGTCGCGACCCCCGGCCGACCCTTGTCGCTGTAGAGCGGCGCAATCTCGCTGTCGATCCACACCCAATCGATCTTGTCTGCGAGCTGCACCAGCTCGTGCTTCATGTTGATGATCTGCTCGAGCCTGGCCCGGAACAGATCGCCTGATCCCGTCGTCTCGTGTTGCTTCGGCCGCATCGTGCCCTCCGATGCAGCCAAGGAATCATGGTTCGCGCCAAAAGAAAATTGAAAAACGAAATTGCAAGGTTCCGAGGCATCAAGCGGCGAAACTTTGCAATCTCAAGCCTGCCTGCTCGCCAAAAACAGATTCATGATCAATGCGCTAACCGTTGTTCACGGACGACTAATGAAACCGAAGTCCGGCTGAAATTTTTCTCTCTCCACCCCGGTTTATGACAAAAATTCTACAAACCTAAATTGCTAATCACACCACTTAGGAATTAATCGGAGATGTGTTTATTACGTCTTCACGGTCGTCGTCGTCATCAGGTACGAAACTGCGGCCACCGCACGTTAGGCATTGATGTTCGTCGTCCGTATCTTTG
>DAHUXA010000341.1 GCA_027307405.1 Hyphomicrobiales bacterium
GTCGTTTAGAACCTTCAATGTCCCCTGAGCCGGCAACAACGGCGGCTGAAAACGTCTGAACGAACTGGATCTCCGGTGCGATGCTGCCTGCCAGGTCGACGCCTGGCGCGTGCACAATTTCGCTGACCGGCATGACTGCAAGATCGGCGTCTCCCGCGGCGACCATACCCGTTGCGCCCGTGCCACGCGGTGTGACCTTGACGTTGATCTTTTCCGCGATGCCGAGTCGCGGAAAAAGATCGGTCTTAAGCCAGATACCGCTGGTGCTCCCCGGGATGGCAACGGTTTTGGCCTTGAGCAAGACCTGCTTGAAGGCGTCGACGGTGCTCACGTCAGGCTTCGGATTCCCCGCCCGTACCGCCACGCCGAGGGGTACTCGCGCAAGATCCACGTCCGTTCCAGCGGCAATTCTCTTCGCGGCGATCAGCTCACCGAGGCCCTCTCTGGAGAGGATAACCACGTTTGCAGGCACCCCACGGGCGAGCTGCGCGGCAATCGTTTGCGGCCCCGTTCCCTGTGACGCTCCCGATCCGGTCGTGACCTTGATGCCGCTTGTCCGCTCGAATTCAGGCAAAAGCTTCTCGTATGCGCCACTGAATCCGCCGGATATCAGAACGTTCAGCTGCGCCGACGCCGCGACCGGCCAAGACAGCAGCGTGGTAACGATCACGAATGAGGACGCTTTCATGATTGGCTTCCCGCGCCTTCCGCGTTTACCGGCGAAACCCTAGCACATTACGCCTGCAAGGAGGTCGCCGTACCGCCGATTTTGATCTTTGCTTGCATCCGCTTTGGGTCAAAAGCAGACATGGACGCCCTCAAATCCTGACGGCTACGGGATTGGAAGCGCAGCAGCGCTACCGCGCGCTCAACGATGCCGCGCGCCCAGTCGCGAAGTGTTGATGATCGGGAGGATTGGAAGAGTATTAAAGTTGGGGCCGCTCTCGTCCCCATGGGAGCGCGGCCCCGATCTCAACTTGGTATTCCCCATACCCCGTCCACGAGGTCGGGGCCGACATTCCTACAACGATTTGTGGCTGTTCGGTGGACGCAAAGCGGTTACCGTCACGAATTGCTGTGGATTGTTGCGATCCGGTCACAGGCCCTGCAGCGCGCCCTTACTTTTAGTGCCTGTATCATCGATGTTCTTCGATTGATCGGCAAGTTGCACGTAAGTGGCGGCCAAAATTTCCCATTGAGCCTTCAGTTGGGCGTTTTGTTCGCCTCCGCGCCGGCGAGCGCTGTCGGCTAACTGCATATATTCGTCCTCCCGTCGCATGATGACCTCCTCTTAAACGGGGTCTTATGAGGCCAACAGGGAACCATGGACGACGTTCCGTTACACACGCATCGGTGATTTCGACATCGCCACTTAACCGTAGCTCCAACTGGAACTGGCGCGCCGCCATTCAGTTTGCGCATTGGAGTTCCTCTCTTCACGACAAAAAGGGGAACTATCGGGCCGGCTTCCAGTCGCAAGTGCTAGGCAACCATTGCGGCGGGAGGCCGCTTCACCGCGTTCGCGACTAAGTCAGTGTGATGTCCGACCCTCGAAAGCGGACATTGCCTGTGGCTTTAAGGCAGCACTCCCGCGCGAAAGACTAAGGTTCTGCGCAATTCTATCTAATGTTGCGGTGCGGTCATATGATGGCGCACTGCGGTTCGTCTATGGTTGTTGCGATTGGCGGGGTGAAGGTCTCTACGCATCGGACTCAAAGAAATGTATCACCTGCTTTCATCATTTGTGTCGGCCGTATCGCAACTTTGGAAAGCCACAGCGTACCATCCTGAGCGGCACTACATGCGCGGTCCGGGTCCAAAGTGGCGTGAGAAGCACTAAATTTAGCCCTGCGCTTTGAAATTGGATGGGGCCATCGACTGAACGGACGCGGCTGACGCGTGCGTGCCATCAAAGCAGATGTAGCTAAACAGGTTTCCGACGACGA